>CAZOHW010000064.1:0-14405 GCA_964579525.1 uncultured Nitrospira sp.
GCTCGCCTGCATCACCATGCTCCTTAAACAATTTTGAGATAGGTTCTAGTCAATTGCAAGATTTCCTGGTGGAAGAGAATCGGAGGGGAACTCATTCCAAATTGTACCAGGGCTGCTTAGCCGGAAATGCCTGTTCGATATGTGGGCTGCAAGGCCGCCCTAGCCACGAAGGTCTGTATGACGATCGTTACGGGTATCAGGGTCGGTTTTCCATGTGGGAATGTCAGTCGTGCGGCCACAAACGTTTAGATGCATCGTTTTCACACGAGCAGTTGAGCGCTCTTTACACCAATTTTTATCCCCGCGCCAATTTGAACCTGGACGATGTCACTCCCCCTGCAGAGGCGTGCGGCTTTACATCCTGGCTCAACGGAACGATGTCATCGGCATTCCGTTGGGTTCCCCAAAACGTGCGAGTGCTGGACATTGGGTGCGGTTTTGGCAACACACTGGCCTATCATCAGGCGCGAGGGTGTGAGGTCTGGGGTGTTGAAGCTGACGAGAACATCCGGCGTGTTGCGGACAAGTATGGGTTCAAGGTTCATGTCGGGTTGTTCGATCCGAACCTCTATGAGCCAGGCAGTTTTGATTATGTGACGCTGGATCAAGTGATCGAACACGTCACAGATCCGATCGAGACCATTCGTGAGATCGCGCAGGTGCTGAAATCTGGTGGTACCGCCGTGCTCAGTACCCCCAATGCTAGTGGTTGGGGTGCAAGGTGTTTTGGTCGTCGCTGGATTAATTGGCATGCGCCGTATCATCTTCAGTTCTTTTCCCCAACCTCAATGCGACTGGCGGCGGAACGGGCGGGGCTAGTAGTGGAACGATCCAGGACGATTACGTCGTCAGCTTGGCTGCAATTTCAATGGCTTCATCTGCTGACGTACCCCCAAGAGGGTACGTCATCGGTTTTTTGGGCGTCACGCGGAACATGGACCTTCATGCAAAAGTTAGCGCTCAAAGTGCTCACAATCGTTCACAGATGCAAGGTTGACCACGTGATAACGCGTACGTTTGACGGGCTGGGAGTGGGCGACAATCGGCTGTTCTTCCTTCGTAAGCCGTGATGCCGAAAGTCTACATCCTGCTTCCTGTTCATAACCGGCGAGAGATTACACGCGGCTTTATTGAATGCTTGGCAGCCCAGACCTTCTCGGGCTACCACTTGGTGTTAATCGATGATGGATCGACCGATGGGACGGCGGAGATGGTGCAATCACGGATTCCCTCTGTAACTGTCTTACGAGGCCGAGGTGATTGGTGGTGGGCAGGGAGTTTACAGCAGGGGTTGGATTGGCTAAAGACAAACAGGGTAGAGGATAAAGCCCTGGTGTTATTCATCAATGATGATGTCAGATTTGGTTCAGACTATTTAGAACGGGCTGTCTTCATCATGGTTAGTAAGCATCGCACGCTATTGTTGTCACGTTTTGGAAAGTCTGAAGACGGAAGGGCAACGGAAACTGGGATCATGGCCGATCTCCGCAAGTTGAGCTTCAAGACTGCGAGCTCTCCGGAGCGGATCAATTGTTTGTCTACGAGAGGATTGTTTGTCAATTGGGAGGATGTGCGGTTAATCGGCGGGTTCCACCCAACATTACTACCACATTATCTATCTGATTATGAATTTACAATCAGGGCACACCGCAAAGGACTGAAGTGCGAGACAAGCGCTGACTTAGTAATCGAACTTAACGGCGAAACAACTGGCTACCATGAAATCAACGACGCCTCCTTTGCGGCGTTTTTAAGAAAGTATTGGTCAAAGAAATCTGCTCTCAACCCAATCTATTGGTCGTCCTTTGTTTTGCTTGCATCGAGGCCAATGTGGGTACTTCCGAACTTGTTCAGAGTATGGGTTCGGGCTAGTAAGGCGATGGCCAGAGCGTACTTATTATATGCTAGGTCCTAACGTCATGTATTTATTTTGGTGGTCTAAGGTATCCAGCCTTTCGACTAAAATACTTCCTCCATTTGTATGAACCTTGCTCCGGTTGTCCTCTTTGTTTACAACCGTCCTTCCCATACGCGCCGGACAGTCACAGCTTTGCAGAAGAACAACCTGGCGGGGAGAAGCGATCTGTTTATTTATTCGGATGCCGGAAAAAAACCAGAAGTTGCAGAGTCAGTATGCGAGGTACGTGAATTCATTAAGTCTATCGATGGGTTTCGATCAGTTTGTATCGTCGAGCGTGAAAGAAACTGGGGCTTGGCAAATTCCATTATCGACGGCGTGACCACGGTGATAAGTCAATATGGTCGAGTCATTGTGCTCGAGGATGATCTGATAACATCGTCGCATTTCCTTGAATATATGAATGCGGCCCTCGATCACTACGAGAATGATCTCAAGGCGTTTTCTATCGGTGCTTTCAATTTCCCCGATAAAACGATGCCAATCCCACAAGATTATTCATGGGATACGTACGCGTGTGTCCGATGCTGTTCATGGGGATGGGCCACATGGGGCGATCGCTGGAAGCGGATCGATTGGGATATGGCCGACTACTCTATGTTTATACGAGATAGGACTGCGCAGAAATCGTTTAATCGAGGTGGCCCTGATATGACTCAGACGTTGAAATGGCAATATGAAGGGCGGATTGACTCCTGGGCGATCCGATTCTGTTATGCGCACTATGCCAGTAACATGCATTGTATCTATCCAGTCAAAACCCTCGTTATGAATATTGGGCAGGATCATTCGGGTACACATTGCGGGGCAAATCCCCGGTGGGAGCATGCATCGGTCGATGAACAATGGGCACCACGAAAGTTCTGTCCGGCTGACAATATCGATGAGCGGATCGCCCGCAGTTTTTACGATGCGTTCGTGCCCCCGAAGTACTCATTCGTTACTCGCATTTTGCGGCGGCTGAGCATATAAAATGGCTGATATGGCTGTGCCAGAGAGGAGTTTCAAAGTTGCACATCATGGTCGAATCAGATGAGTAGTGTATTAGGTCGCTCCGCTTCTCAAGGTCTGGTGTTGGTGAACTTGGCTTGCGGTTCCGTATTCCATCCGGCATGGCGTAACTTCGATGTTATGCCAGTCGCTCCAGAGGTGAAGCCACTGGACCTTCGGCGGCCCTTGTCATTTGAAGATGAATCCGTGGATGTCTGCTACGCATCCCATGTCCTTGAACATCTAAGGCGCAATGAAGCAAAGGCATTCGTGTCCGAGTGCTTCCGCGTGATAAGGAAAGGAGGCGTCCTCAGACTGGTTGTTCCTGATCTGGAATCGATTGTGCGAGAGTACTTGAGATTATTGGAAGAGGTCGAGGGCGGTTCGATTGAGGCGCGGCATAATTATGAATGGATAATCGTAGAGTTGTTGGATCAGCTGGTACGGAACAATTCTGGTGGTGACATGTACAGATATCTTGTAGGAGGAAAAGTGCCCAATGCTCGGTTCGTCATCTCCCGTGTCGGTCTCGAGGCCGAACGTTTAATCTGCGAAGGGGAAGGCCATAAAGAAATTCTCAAAGCGTACAAACACCAAAATACGGCGCACTACCTTCGTCGAATAAGAGAGGAAATAGTGGCCATGTTTGCCGTTGTTTTCTTGGGAAAAGATGGCTCTCTTGCAGTTAGAGAGGGGCTATTTCGTCGGTCTGGCGAATCGCATCTTTGGATGTACGATCGATATTCTCTCCGCAAACTTCTCGAAACGGCAGGATTTGGGAAGGTGAAATGCTGTGAGGCGGCGGAAAGTTGCATACCCGGATTTGAAGAATATCAACTTGATACGATTAAAGGGCAAATTCGAAAGCCTGATTCGCTTTTTATGGAAGCAATCAAACCGTTGTGAAGGTTAAACTTTTCGGTTTCTCTAATCATGCAGGGAGGAGCGCTTTTCCCATTGTAGGGGTGATTACTCGGATAGTTGGGAGTGAGCGTCGTTCTCAATGACAACAGCGAAGCAACTGTTCCAGAAAGCAGCTCGCAAATTGAGTGCTTTGACACAGGGTGTGACAGGGAAGTCGCCGTTGTTTTCGTATGTAGAGCGCGCTGCTTTGAGCCCTGATTCTGAGCTCTTGCGTCTTGGAACTGTCTACGGCGGATGGATTATTCCAGTGGATAACGGCCTCACGACAGACAGCGTATGTTATTGCGCGGGTGCTGGAGAAGATATCAGTTTTGAATGTGCCTTGGTCGAACGATACCACTGTCGTGTGCGGATTATCGATCCAACGCCAAGAGCAATTCAGCACTTTCATAATCTCGAGCAAGCCGTACGGTCAGGTGTACAGTTTCCGGTGAACAACAGCTCGGTCGATTTCTATTCGCTTACGGGTTCAGGTCTGGACCGACTGCAGTTTCTTCCAGTTGGGTTGGCTGGCCAGGACGCCAACATGAGATTCTTTTTGCCTCGAGATCCAGCTCACGTGTCCTGTTCTGTCGTGAATTTGCAGAAAACCGATCAGTACTTTACCGCCCCCTGTCTTCGTCTCTCCAGCATCATGAACCAGGAAGGAGATGGTGCGATCGACTTGTTGAAGATCGATATCGAAGGCGCGGAGTACGGAGTCATTCAAGACATCACATCATCAGGTCCATTGCCGCGACTCTTGTTGGTCGAATTCGATGAAGCCCATACCCCTATGGATGATAAAGCTCCAGAACGAATCAGGCACCACGTTGCCCTGCTGGAAAATTCTGGAATGCGTTGCGTCGCCGTAGAAGGTAGTAATGCGACCTTTGTAAAGTTGCCATAACTCCCCAGGGAGATTCATCTCCGTTTCATGACTCCCACAAATCCGTGAACCGTCTTGATCTAAATCCTACAAATAGGCAAGGTCCTTCCCTTGGTGAGATCGATGTGCTGGTCGTCAATACCTATGAAAAGAGTGGCGGGGCAGCACGTGCTGCCTATCGGATCTTTTCTGAAATCCGGCGGCGTTCGACAAACGCGCATTACCTCACGTTGACCCGAGAAGATTCCAGCAGGGACATCAGTGGACATCTCCATCGATCACTTCCTGGTTTAGCCGTGAGGGCACTAACTCGGCTGGATTGGATCCCACTCTACTTCTATCCTCACCGCCGACAGGGTAACTTTTCACCAAGTTTCTGGCCGAATCCATTGCGAATCCGCCTGACGCGGTTCAGGCCAAAACTGGTGCATTTGCATTGGGTGGGAGCTGGTCTGCTGGGGATGGAGGAATTGACTGAAATGAAGTGTCCGATTGTGTGGACCCTTCATGATGCATGGGCGTTCACCGGAGGATGCCATTACACAAGAGACTGCGGGGGATTTAAAGGGTGCTGCGGTTGTTGCCCTCAGCTCGGCAGCAAGAGTGAGAACGATTATTCGCGTTACTTGATGCGCAAAAAAACTAAAGTATTTGAGTCCCTTGATCTTACCGTCGTGACCCCAAGTCGATGGCTTGCAGAGATGGCGAAGCACAGTAGTTTGCTTGCCGGACGGCGCATCGAAGTGATCCCCAACGGGCTCGATACGGAAATATTTCAACCAGTCGCTCGTGAAATTGCGCGCAGACGTCTTGGTTTACAGACGGATGGGCCAGTTCTGCTGTTTGGAGCCCAGGTCATGACGGACCCTCGAAAGGGTTCGGATTTGCTCTGCGCCGCGCTTCGCAACCTCAAACGGCCATGTACATTACTCGTTTTTGGGATAGGGAACCTACAGCTTGAGGATGCCCCTCACATTACAGTATGCCAGTTGGGAAACGTGGCGGATGATGCGAAGTTGGCATTAGCGTATTCTGTAGCCGATGTCTACGTGTGTCCTTCTCGCGAGGACAATCTACCGAACACCGTCGCTGAGGCCCTCGCCTGTGGGACGCCATGTGCCGCGTTCGCCGTCAATGGATTGCTCGACATGATCGACCACGAGAAGAACGGTTGGTTAGCGAAACCATTTGATACGGCTGATTTAGCTCAAGGGATACGATGGTTAGTAGAGCATCCCAAGCCGGATCAACTACAGGAGGCTGCAAGACGCAAGGCAGTATCAGAATACAGCATGACGGTAATGGGCGATCGCTATATGAGGCTGTATGAAGAAGTGTTGGCAGCTGCAAAGGCGAAAACTGTTCATGGGGCAGCCGTACCAATGTGAATATCGTCTCGATCGAGACACAATGCCGGTCACGTATGGTTTCGATGGCTGCTGACATCGTGATACAGGCCGAACAGGTTGATGCTCATCCGCTGATCTCCATCGTGGTGGCAGTGTTCAATGGCAGCACAACGTTGCAACGTTGCATCGACAGTGTCGCCGGACAGACCTATCCGCATACAGAGCTGCTCGTGATCGATGGCGGGTCGAAAGACGGCACAGTTGAGCTGTTGGAAGCCAATAGGAAGAAGGTCGACTATTGGATCTCAGAACTGGACCGAGGAATCTATCATGCCTGGAATAAGGCCTTGAACGTCGCACAGGGAGGCTGGGTGTATTTTCTTGGCGCAGACGACTATTTCGTCGATGAGCACGTCCTTGCTTGTGTCGCGCCGTATTTGAAGAGTGGGATGACAGATGCACGAATTGTCTATGGTCGTGTCAATCTCGTCCGGAATGATGGCTCAACCATTGGGACGTTCGGAGGACCTTGGAACCGAAGAAAATTCATGCAAGTCATGACGTTGCCTCATCAAGGAGTGTTTCATCACCGGTCCTTATTCGACCATGGCGGGTTCAATGAAGCATTCAGGATTGCCGGGGATTATGAGCTATTGCTTCGTGAATTGAAGATGCATGATCCATTGTTTCTTGCTGATACCACAATCGCTGCGATGCAGTTCGGCGGGATGAGCAGTGAAGGACGATTGGCCGTGGAGACGCTTCAGGAATTCAAACGAGCAAGGGAGCTCCATGGCATTACGACGGTATCACCGCTTTGGCGTTGGGCTCTCATAAAGGCGTATGTGCGTCGCGGGGTGTTCCGTGTGTTCGGTCAAGAGTGGGCGAGAACGGCGACGAATTTATATCGCCGTCTGACATTTCGGTCTTCGGTATAGTAGTGAACTGATTTGACCACATTCTTTGGGTGTACCGCTTCTGAGACATGGTTGAACGCCGCCCAGTGATTCTGATCACAAGCGACTATTATCTCCCCGGTTTCAAAGCTGGAGGTCCTGTACAGGCGCTGGCGAATATGGTGTCAAGGTTGGGTGATCAATGGGAGTTCAAGATCGTAACCCGTGATCGTGATCTCGGTGATGAAGCAGTCTATTCAGGCGTTCCAGTCGGCTGCTGGTCCAAGCACGGCAAGGCAGATATCGCGTATTGTTCTCCCACGAATCGTCTGTGGCGACTCCTGCAGTTGATGAGAGAGACTGAGTTCGATCTTTTGTACCTCAATAGCTGTTTTTCCCCTGTGTTCACGGTTGTGCTGCTGCTGTTTAGAAAACTTGGGTTGATCGCGTCACGGCCGGTTATCGTCGCACCAAGGGGAGAATTTTCTGCTGGTGCAATACACATCAAGCGCCTGAAGAAGGTCGGTTATCTTTTTGTGGCCAAAGTGCTTGGCTTGTACCGAGACGTTATTTGGCAGGTTTCAACAGAGCTTGAAAAATATGATGTTCACCACCATTGGGGCGACAAAGCACACGTGGTCATTGCGCATGACTGCCTACCAATTATTGAAGATAGTGAAATGTTATTCCCCTTGCGGCAAAAGCGTAAGGGCAAGGTGGACATTGTATTCTTGTCACGTATTAGTCGTAAAAAGAATCTTGACGGCGCCTTGACCGTACTTCTCGGCCTACAGGGTGAGGTGGGTCTGAGTATTTACGGTCCGAAGGAAGATCCTGAGTATTGGCATGAATGCCAGAGCATTATCAACGACCTTCCATCGCATGTCCGAGTTGAATATGGCGGCCCGGTGGTGCATGAAGAAATATTGCCTGTTTTAGCGAGACATCATCTCCTGTTCCTTCCGACTCGCGGGGAAAACTTCGGCTTTGTGATCGTCGAAGCGCTGCTTGCTGGTTGCCCAATCCTGATTAGTGATCAGACTCCCTGGCGGGATTTGCAGGAAAAAGGGGTTGGCTGGGATTTGCCGCTTGCCGAGCCGGAACGTTTTCGTGAAGCATTGCAAGCTTGTATCGATATGGATCAGGATACGTTTTCAGCGATGGCGAAAAATGCCAGGGAATATGGAATACGACTCCTACGAGATGATCCGAGCGTAGAAGAAACCATCCAAGTGTTTGAACGGGCACTTGCCCATTATTGAATACCTTTGCAGAATCTCGATCGACGACCTTGAACATTCTCATCGTCACCCAATATTTCTGGCCTGAAAACTTTCGAATCAACGACCTGGCGACCTCGTTTCAAAAGCGAGGACATTCCGTGACGGTCCTGACCGGACTTCCGAATTACCCCACCGGGCGTTTTTTTGACGGATATAGTGTGCGTGGACCTTATCGGGAACAGTACGAAGGCGTGGAGGTTATACGGTGTTTTCTATTTCCTCGTGGGGGTGGAGGTGGCATACGGCTCGCGCTCAATTTTCTCTCCTTTGCGCTCTCGGCCACGATCAGAGGTCTGTGGACCTGTCGCCAGCACTATGACGTGATTTTTGTCCATGAGCCTTCTCCACTAACGGTGGCGTTGCCCGCCATTGCGCTCAGCATGCTGACGAGAGCTCCGCTCATGCTGTGGGTGCTGGATCTGTGGCCGGAGAGTGTATCGGCGACGCAGGCTGTCAAATCACCCTTGGTTTTAGGATTGATTGAGCGCATGGTCCGCTTTATTTACAGGCACTGTGATCGGATTCTGGTGCAATCGAGTGCATTTATCCCTCATGTTGAGCAGCAGGGAGGGCGATCAGAGCGGATCCATTACTTTCCTAGTTGGGCGGAGACGATCTATGAACTGGATACGGAGGAGTGTCACTTACCGGATGGCATACGGTTTCCTCAAGGATTTTGCGTGCTCTTTGCCGGCAATATCGGGGCTGCACAAGACTTTGGCACCATCCTTGGAGCAGCAGAGAAACTGAAAGAACGGAACGATATCCATTGGGTCGTGGTCGGCGATGGTCGCATGTCCGCTTGGGTACGGCAAGAGATCGGTCGACGTGGGTTGTCCACGACGGTCCATTTATTAGGCCGTTACCCCCTAGAAACCATGCCGGGTTTCTTTGCTTCGGCTGATGCGTTGTTGGTGACATTGCGGAGCGAACCCATTTTTGCGCTGACGATCCCCGGTAAAGTCCAGTCCTATTTGGCATCCGGGCGGCCGATCGTGGCGGCCCTGGACGGCGAAGGCGCCCGCATCATTCGGGAGTCGGGTGCCGGGGTGGTGTGCCCAGCTGAGCGGCCGGATGCATTGGCTGATGCTGTGCTCAAGCGGGCGGAACTGGAGCAAGGCGGGCTGGAATCGATGGGCCGTCTCGGAGCTGAATATTATCGGATGCATTTCGAGAGAGGCATGTTGTTCGACAGGCTTGACCGTTGGATGGAGGAACTGGCGAATGGTCACGGTGGGATGCCGGTCGATTCTGCTTCGCGACTCCCGCTATCAGGCGAAAGGGGACGCTGTTCATGAGTCATGTGTTGAAGGGGAAAACGGTCTTGATCACCGGTGGCACAGGATCATTCGGTAGAGCGTTTGTCGAGGTCTTGCGGCCCTGTGATCCTAAAGAAATCCGGATTTTCAGTCGGGACGAACTCAAGCAGGAATTGATGCGGATTGAGTTGAGCGACGTCCGGCTGCGGTTCCATATCGGCGATGTGCGGAACCGAGAAAGTGTCGACGAGGCGATGCAGGGCGTTGATTTCGTATTCCACGCCGCAGCGCTTAAGCAGGTCCCCTCATGCGATTTCTTCCCTATGCAGGCGGTCTACACCAATGTGAACGGCAGCCATCATGTCGTCGATTCCGCTATTCGGCACGGTGTGCAAAAGGTGATCTGTCTCAGTACGGACAAGGCCGTATACCCGATCAACGCGATGGGGATGACGAAGGCACTGATGGAGAAGGTGGCACAAGCGGCTGCGCGGGTAACGGAGAATGGACGTACGGTGGTGAACGTGGTGCGATACGGGAATGTCATGTATTCGCGTGGTTCGGTGATCCCCCTCTTTGTTCAACAGATCAAGGAAAGGAAGCCGTTGACGATTACCGAACTTGGTATGACACGGTTCTTATTGCCTCTACGGGAGGCGGTGGATCTCGTGCTATTTGCCTTCGAGCAGGGGAGGCAGGGTGATATTCTCATTCGTAAGGCGGCGGCCTGTACGGTGGCTGACCTCGCCGCCGCGTTGAAGTCGATCTTTTGTTCGGATGTTCCCGTGAAGGTCATCGGTATACGGCATGGGGAAAAACTCTACGAAACGTTGGCCACCCGTGAGGAACTTCGGCGCGCGGACGATTTAAAGGATTACTATCGTGTGGCGATGGACTCGCGGGACCTCAATTACAGTAAATACTTTACCGAGGGCGATGTGCACGAGGCGGCCTTGGATGATTATACCTCTCACAATACGACCAGACTTTCCGCCAAAGAAGTGGAATCCCTTTTGAGGACGTTACCGGAAATTCAGCAGGACTTGGCCACGGCATGATCGACACATCGTCATCGCAGATGTAAGAAGGTTCGGCAGCTCGTATCGTATGGCCACCATTGTCGTGACCGGTGCATGCGGCTTTCTCGGATGGCATGTGCGCGCTTACTTTCATTCACGGCCCGAATTCAAAATCATCGAGATCGATCGAACGGCATTCAACGCCTCAGACCGTCTCGACGACGCAATCTGTCAGGCTGATGCCGTCATCCATTTGGCGGGAATGAACCGAGGCGAAGAACAGGAAATCGAGCAAGTCAACGTTGGTCTGACGAGACGTCTCATCGATACCTGTCTGAAGGGGGGAGTGCGACCACAGGTCTTGTTAGCCGACTCAACGCATCGTGAACGCGATACCGCATACGGCCGTTCAAAACGGCGAAGTGCGGAGTTGCTGACCAAATGGGCGTTGGAAACCGGCGGTGCTTTTACCGATCTCGTCCTTCCCAACGTCTATGGCGAAGGGGGGCGGCCGTTCTATAATTCCGTCGTCTCTACCTTCTGCCATCAATTGGCGTGTGGAGAGATGCCGTCAATTATTCAGGATGGGCAACTCGAGCTGGTGCATGCTCAGGCTGTGGCGGGCGAGATGGCATCGGCAATCGAAAGGCGCAAGACCGGAGCAATCAGAATGACCGGATCGGGGATGTCTGTTTCCGATCTACTCCTGAAGCTGCAAGAATTTGACCGATCGTATCGTGGACATCTCATCCCGCAATTTCTCCGCGAGGCGGACCTGGATCTGTTCAATACCTATCGTTTTTATCTCTACCCCAAGCACTATCCCGTGACGATTCCCCTGCATGGTGATACGAGAGGACAATTATTCGAGGCGGTCAAGAGCCATCACGGTGGCCAGTGCTTTATCTCGACCACCAAGCCCGGCATCACGCGAGGCAACCACTATCACGCAAGAAAGGTTGAGCGATTTTTGGTACTGAACGGTGAAGCAGTGATTCGAATTCGAAGACTATTCACCAACGATACCGTAGAATTCACAGTAGCCGGATCGGTCCCTCAATACATCGATATGCCCACGTTCAGCACGCATAACATCACGAACATGGGAAAAGGTGATCTCACCACCTTGTTCTGGGCGCATGAAATCTATGATCCTCAGCGGGCCGACACCATTCGGGAGCCAGTCTAAACCATGAAGAAGTTGAAAGTGATGACCGTCGTCGGGACACGCCCGGAAATCATCAGGCTCGCCCGTGTCCTGGCGGCTCTCGATCGTGAGACGGACCATTGCTTGGTTCATACCGGGCAAAATTACGATTACGAGCTGAGCGACATTTTCTTCGATCAACTTGGGTTGCGAAAACCGGACCATGTGTTGAAGGCAGCCGGGCAATCAGTCGCCGAGACGATCGGCAGTATTGTGATACGAATCGATCCCGTCCTTGTGAAAGAGGAACCTGATGCCCTGTTGGTGCTGGGGGATACGAACAGTTGCCTGGCCGTGATCACCGCCAAGCGAAGAAAGATTCCGATCTTCCACATGGAGGCGGGCAACCGATGTTTTGACCAGCGTGTGCCCGAAGAGATGAATCGGAAGATCGTCGATCATGTCAGCGATATTAATCTCACGTACAGCGACCATGCACGGGAGTATTTGCTGCGTGAAGGATTGCCTCCCGATCGTGTCATCAAAACCGGAAGTCCGATGTACGAGGTGCTGTCTCATTATCGATCGAACATTGAACAGTCGGAGATTCTGACGAAGCTGAAGCTGACACCGGGAGAGTACTTCGTCGTCAGTGCCCATCGTGAGGAGAATGTGGACTCGGAGCGTCATTTCCGCCAATTGCTCGAACTCCTTAACGCGATTGCGGAGGTGTACGGTCGGCGGATCGTGTTCTCAGTTCATCCACGCACGAAGGCGAGGATCGCTGAAGCGGGAATCAACCTGCCCGCCTTGGTTGAACAGCATAAACCCTTCGGTTTCTTTGATTATGTCAATTTGCAGCGTCACGCCAAGGCCGTGATCTCTGATAGCGGAACTATTACCGAGGAGTCGTCCATTCTGAATTTTCCAGCAGTGAATATCCGTGAAGCGCATGAACGTCCGGAGGGGATGGAAGAAGGGGCGGTGATGATGACGGGACTTGACCGTGCAAGGGTCCTACAGGCGTTGTCTATTCTGGAGACCCAACCGCGTGGAGAGGAGCGCCGGCTGAGAATGGTGCGAGACTATGAGGTTCCAAACGTGTCGGAGAAGGTCTTGCGCATTATTCTCAGCTACACCGATTACGTGAATCGCTTGGTGTGGCATCAGTGATCGTCACCGAGATACTCGATGTCTGATCGAATTCTGGTGACAGGCGCGAGCGGGTTTCTCGGGTCTTCGCTTGTGAGCGAACTGTGTCGGTCTGGCCATCAAGTCCGAGCCGTTATTCATGATCCAAAGCGAACCGCATCATTCTCACCGAAGATCGAGACTGTTTTCGCGGACATCTGTGATCCGGTCTCCCCTCAGAAAATAGCCGATGGCTGCGATGCCATCGTCCATCTGGCCGCAAAGGTTCATGCATGCGATGATCCTGGCACCGAGCGAGACTATCATGCCGTTAATGTCGAAGGAACCAGACATGTGCTCGACGCAGCTGTTACTTGCGGTGTCAAACGTTTTGTGTTCGCCAGTTCAGTCAAAGTCTTTGGCGAGGAAACGACGAGTTGTGTCGATGAGTCCCAGGTTCCGGGTCCGAAGACTCCGTACGGTCGATCAAAATGGCAGGCGGAACAGCTTGTTCTAGAATATGCAGGACGACATGGCATTACCGGTGTGTCGCTTCGACTGCCAATGGTCTATGGTCTTACCACGAAAGGCAATCTCTATCGGATGATCGAGGCCATTGATCATGGTCGCTTTCCCCCCCTCCCGTACCTCTCAGCAGTCCGCAGTCTGCTGCATGTCGAGAACTTCGTCCAGGCGGTGACGCGCTGTCTTGAGGCGCCTCGTATTCCACGAGCGGTCTACACGGTGACGGATGCGGAGGCCTATTGTGTGACCGACCTCTATGACTGGTTGCGGGAGGGATTGGGAAAACCACGCACGAGCTGGCGAGTGCCGATCTGGGTACTCAAAGCCGGTGCGCGATGTGGGGATCTGTTCCAAGGGATGAGTGGTCGGCGGTTCCCTCTCACAACAGAGCAGCTGATGAAGCTGATTGGAGGTGCCTGGTATAGCGCGAAGGCGATCACTCAGGACCTTGGGTACTGTCCCACTCATTCATTTCGGGACACGGTTCCCGACCTGATTGCATGTTATCACGGAGCATCTCAAGGATGATGGGGGGCATTGCGGTGCTGACTGGGGCGGTTGCATGGTGGGTGTGTGGATGGCTGTCAAACCAGAATTCTTGGTTGTCTGTCTTAGATCGGCCGAATGAACGCTCTCTTCACCATACTCCAACCCCTCGAACCGGTGGAATAGGAATTCTGATAGGCCTGTTCGTCGGGATGGGAGTTATGACGTCGTTGCCGCTCACGTCCTGGGAATCAGGAGCGTCAGGGGTTGGTAGATGGACGTCGATTGGTGGGATTGTGGCTCTCCTGGCGGTCTTGGCCGTTGTGTCATTCATCGACGATCGACGAGGGCTTCCGATCACCTTTCGTTTTGGGGCTCAATTTGTGGCGGCGGTGCTCCTCGTATTGAGCGCGCATATTTCGCTACCGGCCATTTCCATCCCATTAGTCGGCACCATGGAATTCGGATGGTACTCAGCTGGGATCTCGGTGATTCTTCTGATTTGGATGACGAACCTCTATAACTTCATGGATGGAATGGATGGGTTTGCCGGGGGAATGACCGTGATCGGAGGTTTTTCCCTTGCCTGTTTGACGATGAAAGACCAGGT
>CAZOHW010000065.1:0-14352 GCA_964579525.1 uncultured Nitrospira sp.
CGGCGGCTTCTCATTCGTTGGGAGGACTATGCCACCAACTTCCTCGGGTTTGTGCGGCTCGCCTGTATCACCATGCTCCTCAAACAATTTTGAGATAGGTTCATAGGTTCTAGAATTTCGTTGTTGATTGGGAAACCGGAGCGCGGAGCTAAGGAACCGGGAACGAGATGATGATTCCTCCAATCACATCGTAGAGCTTATAGTCCCGCTTCGGGCTCGTAGCATGGTTGTTGTGACACTGGACGCAAGCTTTCGTGACAGCCCGGTCTGCGTAGATAGCTTTGAAATAATTCTTGTCACCTTGGATAATCATGCCGGTATAGGGTTTCTTTGGATCGTTTGCCACCGCCTCCAGGCCCGCGCGTTCAAACTGATCGGCAGGTCTGTTTTTCTCATAGATCGGCCACAAGCTTGCCAGCCTGATGCGTAGCCCCAATCCGTACCCTTGAACCTCCTGACCCGTCATCTGCAACATCTGCGCCGGAAGCGGCAAGGTCCCTCTTGCCTTCCATTCTTCGGCGGCTTCGGTGACCTTCAGATCCTGTAAGCGTTCGACCACGTGGGTCGAATAAAGGGTGCGTTCGGCTTGAATGACCGCATGGAGATAGTCGGCCACCATCTCGGGAGGAGTCCCCGACGGTTCCCCGGCCTGTGCACTCATCCACCTGGCAACCCCAACGATGAGGGCACAGAGCCAGATGGAAGCGAGGAGTGCTTTACCTTTCTCGCGCATGGTACACCTCCAGGCAATAGCCGTGGATTCCCCCGACGGCAACGTTGTCGGCAGCGCTGCTATTTGGATGATTCCTTCACAATAAAGATTTCACCTCGCATCGAATCGTCGAGGAGCTTCCCATGAACATTGCACCAGAAATGGAATTGATCATAGCCAGCGTCAGGGACGTCGAAACGGAGCGCCACGCTTTCTCGCGGATCGACGCGAACTCCGGCTGCTGCCAAGGTGTACACCATAGTCGCCTTGCCCGAAATCTGAAGATCCACTTTTTGAAGCAACGGTGAGACGAACTCATGCGCAACATCGTCTTCATTGCGCAACAGAACTACAACATCCCTCTTGGGAGCCAGCGAAAATGTCGGCCGGCTCTTGCCTTGCTCCGCCCCTTTGAGGACGTGGAAGAGCTTATCTTTCATGATAAGAACCACATCCGGCACCTCCTCAAACCCTTGAGCCAAGGTGGCTCCGGAAAATCCCCAACCCAGTACTGCCAGGCTCATGAGCGCGACCACCGCTGGAGGCGGTGATCGCGACAGTCTTCTGCTCAGATCGTCTTTCGTCTGCATAGACAGCCCTGGATCATTCTATTCTCCGCTGAGCAAAAAGAGAGGCCATTCTCTCCTGTTACACGTCGAATCTCTTTACGGGAGACGGCCTCCATCCGAGATATCCGGAAAAGGACAGAGGATGAAGCGGCAGTAGAAAAAGAACCTGGTCGCCCGAAACCTTTCGAGCGACCCGCATGACCCTGATGTCATCCACCGCCAATGCCTGTTGTTTCTACGACCATCACTTCGCCGCGCATTTTTTCCCCGTGCTCTTTGCCATGAATGTTGCAATAGAAGACATCGTAGGCACTGCTGGCCCTGGCGCCGTAGACATCCACCTCTGTGATCGGAGCCGTAAACTCAAGGGTCACATCCTGTCCTGGATCCAGCCGGACACCGGAGGCTCTCCCGGCCTTGATCATTGTGGCATTGCCCGAGATGCGGAACGGAACGTCCCGGAACACCGTCGAAACGAACTCGTGGGCCACATTGTCCCGGTTGCGGAGACGAATCGTGGCCGGCATTCCTGCCACCAGGTCAAACCCCCCGCTTCTTCCTCCCTTCACGATCTCAAAGGCCTTCCCGTCGATCCGGATCTCGACGTCGACTTCCTTTGAAGCCACCGATTCCGGAGGTTTCACTTTGGCCCAGAATTCACGCACCTCTGAGACCGAAATCATGTTGACCGACGGATAGATTGGCGATTGCATCTGTTCGAAACGCTCCTTCGTGACAAGAAGCACCATTTTGGGCTTGTTAGGTTGCGGCCATTCCTCTTTGAACTGAGTCATAGGCGCAAGAAGCACGGCGTTGTTGTTCGCATCGATGAGAAGGCCGTACGATGTTCCTAAAAGGGTGTCAGTGAACCTCCCCGCGAAGTGCCCTACATGTTTCCCGTCCTGTGTCTCCACAGGATAGGCCGGCCCGGACTTGAACGCCAGCGCTCCGTGTGGAATATCGCCCTCCCAGCCTTGAGGTAGCCCTAGTTGGGCGGTCTGCGGGATCGGAGGCGGGGCATACCGTATGAGGCTGGCCCAACCGATATCTGAAACCTCGACCTTCACGGTATCGCCAAGAATGAACGGACAGTCTCCGATCCGGAAGCCGAGGCCGGATTGTGACTCCGCAATACTCGTCTTAGACGAGCCGGACCTCGTCGGGCAGATCATATGCGTCCCTTCGTTGACCTTCACTCGATTCACATCACCCGTGGCCTCCCGGATCCAGTACGCGTCCGCATCAATCTTGACGATGTATCCAGTAATCACTGATTCTGCACCGCCGATTGTCACTTCCGCCTTCTCCTCAAAAGACCGTGCCACCCCGGTCATGAGAGAGAGGGTCAATGCCGTGACCATGGCAGTTGTGACCCCTATGTGTCGCATGACGCATCCCTCCTCTCGTTCTTTGTTGTAATGGTCGCCCAACAGGAAAAAACGTTCTTTTGGGCAAACCTTTGCCATCCTTTGCACCATTTCATTCAACTCAATAACACGAACATATAATCATTTTTACAAGCGCAAGCAGAAGCTGGTTATCACCCATAAGGTGTGTTTTCCCTCTATCTTCCGGGTGAGAGTAATCCCGGGCTGTTTGGCATGCGCGCTATGTTGAGCGCAATGAGCGACGGACCAAGCTCGTGCCTAGCGTGGGAAGATTGGCAGTCCAGTTTGTGTCGACGAACCCAAGGAACGCTATACTGACCGCCTGGCTGAGTGACTAGCTAGCAGGGCTCACGTTCGTTGATCAGGCTCACAGTGCGGGAACTAGAGTGCATTCCTGATTCTCGACCAGAGTCCAGTTCAACATGCGGTCCGGGCAGTGTTTGTGTATGAACCACCACCTCTCAGGCACGGCCTAGCAAGCCTACCGCAGAATGGAATCAATGCGCAGAACTTCTCGTTGTGGAAACCTTGACGAAGTTTCTCGATCGGCAGAGAATACGCCGCGATTGGCTATCTGTTTGCACATCGCTCATGCGTTCATGTGTGAATCTGTATCACGCATTATGAGGAAACCCGGCAGGATTCAGCTCTTATACGGATCGGGCTATACATGGTTGGGCTTCGATGGAGGAAGAGATGAAACCGTTCAAAGGGGTATTCCCAGCGGTCGTGGTCGAAAACATTGATCCCGATAACAGTGGACGCGTCAAAGTACGACTTGCACTGGTCAGTGGACCGGGCCGACAAGGCTATGAAACCTGGGCTCGTATTGCGACCTTGATGGCCGGCAACAATCGGGGGACCTGGTTCATCCCCGACATCGATGACGAAGTCCTCGTGGCGTTCGGTGAAAGCGACGCGAGAGAGCCGTACGTGATTGGTGGGCTATGGAGTAAAACCAATCCGCCGCCGGAGACAATAGGCCCACACAACGACAAAAAAGTTTTGCGGTCCCGCAATGGCGTAAAGATCACCTTGAACGATCAGAGCGGCCAAGAGAGTTTTACTGTCGAAACGCCCGGCGGGCAAAAGATCACACTCCAGGATGGTCCAGGCTCACTCGAGATCACAGATAGCAACGGCAATTCGGTGAGACTTGAGCCAAACGGTATCACTGTGAAGGCCTCTGCGAAAGTCACCATCAACGCGAGCCAAGTTGAAGTCACGTCCGGCATGGTCACCGTGGATGCCGGCATGTCGAGATTCAGTGGCGTGGTGCAGTGCGACACGCTCATCAGCAACAGCGTGGTCAGCGCTAGTTACACTCCTGGTGCGGGAAACGTTCTGTAACGACCGAGTTCAACGAGTTCAATTAAAGAAGATTTTATGGCTGATTTTGAGCGGACGAACGGTAGGTGTAGTAGAGGATGATTCCAGCCAGGATTGAAACGAGAATCCCAAATCCCATCTGGGCACCGAAGCTCACCGGGCCAACATAAATCTTATATAGCTGCAACAGGACAATCGGCAGGCCCACGGCAAGGACGAGCGCGATCATGTGCCGTCGCAGATAGATCGGCTCACCGGGTTTTCGTCCACCTCGTCTCATCACGCGTCACTCCTCAATCGTCGAGATATCTCCGGGGTCTTGCCCGAGTTCTTTTGCCTTCAATACGCGTCGCATAATTTTTCCCGAACGAGTTTTCGGAAGCGACGGGACGATATCAATTTCAGACGGCACCCCGATTTTCCCAAGTTCCTTCAGGACCTGATCTTTGATCGACTTGATCAATGCCGGACTTTCCTGCTCGCCCTGTTTCAGGATGATGAAGGCCTTGATGGATTCACCAACCGTTTTATGCGGTTTACCGATGACGGCGGCTTCCGCGACGGCAGGGTGGCTGACCAATGCGCTTTCCACCTCAGCCGTGCCAAGTCGGTTACCGGCAACTTTGATCACGTCATCTGCTCGGCCCATGAACCACATATAGCCATCGGCATCTTTATGGCAGACATCGCCGGCTGTATAGCAATTTGGTATGGTGGACCAATATACCTTATATCGTTCAGGGTCTTTATAAATGGTGCGCATCATGGAGGGCCAGGGTTTCTTGATGACGGCAAACCCACCCGCATTTACAGGAAGACTGTTGCCTTCACGATCGACGACATCGGCTTCAATGCCAAGAAACGGGCGCGTCGCTGAGCCGGGTTTCAGTGGGACGGTGGGAAGGGGGGTGATCAGAATGGATCCTGTTTCCGTCTGCCACCAGGTATCCATGATGGGTTTATCCCCTCCAGTGACACGATGAAACCACTCCCAGGCTTCGGGATTGATGGGTTCGCCCACACTGCCGAGGATACGGAGTGTCGAGAGATCGAACTTCTCCGGCCAGTCCTCACCGTAACGCATGAGCAGTCGGATGGCGGTCGGAGTCGTATAGAAAATGGAGACTCCATACCGTTCAATGAGGTCCCACCAGCGGCCGGGATTCGGGTAGTCCGGCTTCCCTTCTGCGGTGAGGATTGTCGCGCCATTAAGCAGTGGGCCATAGACGATATAACTGTGTCCTGTGACCCATCCTGGATCCGCCACGCAGAAGTACACGTCATCATCTTTTAGGTCAAAGACATATTTCGTCGTCAGATAGGTACCGACCATATAGCCCCCGTGGACATGGACGACGCCTTTGGGTTTGCCGGTTGTTCCGGACGTGTACAGGATGTACAGCGGGGTTTCTGCATCCAACTGTTCAGCGTCGCAGACCGCCCTCTCATGCATGATCCATTCGTTCCAATCGATTTCTTTTGGGGCAGAAAGCGCTGGACCCTGTACTTGACGGCGCACCACGACCACATGGCCGACGGTGGGACAGCTCTTGATGGCCTCATCGACCACGGACTTCAGAGTGATGATCTTGCCACGATCATAGCCGACATCGGCGGTGATCACGACTTTTGCCTCAGCATCGTTCACGCGACTGGCGAGGGCTGGAGCACTGAAACCTGAGTAGACCACACTGTGGATGAGTCCGATCCTGGCGCAAGCCAGCATGGCGATGACTTGTTCGGGAATTTTGGGAAGGTAAATTGTGACGCGGTCACCCTTCTGAAGTCCGAGCTTCTTGAGGGCGTTGGCGCAGCGATTGACTTGTCGGTAGAGTTCGCCGTAGGTAAAGACGCGTTCCTGATCGCTTTCACCTATCCAGATGAGCGCGACCTTATTCTTTCGCCAGGTTTTCACATGGCGGTCTAAACAATTGTAGGCAATGTTGCATCGCGCATCGACAAACCACTTGGCCCAGGGATAGTTCCACTCAAGCACCTTGCTCCATGGGGAAAACCACTCAAGTTCATGCGCGGCGGTTTCCCAAAAGCCTTCCGGATCCTCAATGGATTTTTTGTATTCCGTCTCATAGTCCTGAATATGGGCAGCCGCTGTTGTCTTTGCCGTCGGCAGATAGGTTCGGTTCTGTTTTAAGAGCGTTTCGATTTTGTCGCTCACAGGTGGCACACCTCCTTGTTCTGCATCGTCTCTCGCAGGCGCACAATTATGGAGAAAGTCATGTGTCCCTGCAACTAGGCAATGAGGTCGATCAAATGGCTGTATGATGGTTGAGTCGTCAGACGACGATTTCTTGACAGGGATTTAGAGCCGAGGATAGTCTGATTCCAATCCAGTCCAGGTGTCGCATGATGAGAGCGGTGCGTGCTGTGTTGATTGCGATTTTCCTTCTGTGTCAGGTGGTCTTGGTTCTCCTTTGGAGCCCCTTGACTGCCGAGGCTCAAATGGGGAAACCGGACGGCATCTATTACAAATCCTGGGCGATTGTAATCGCGACGGAACAGTATCTCCTTGCTCCTCCTCTTCCTGGCGTGGTCGATGATGCGAAGAAGGTTGCCCAAGCGTTTCGTCGGTTGGGGTTCGATGAAGTGGTGGAGTTGTACGAGAAGGATACGAGTTTTCGGCGACTCCAGCAGGTCTTGAACGATATGCTTCCCAGAAAAGTTGGACGAATGGATCGGCTGGTCCTCTTCTATGCGGGGCATGCAGGAGCCATGCAAGATTCAGAGGGACAAGACCGTGGGTACTTAGTACCGCTGGACGCGCAGATCAATCATTCCGCCAAATCAATCACGGTCGACTATCTGCAAGAATTTGTCAGACGATCGGCAGCCAAGCATATGCTTCTCCTATTCGATACATCGATGTTTGGATGGGATACAACGGAATCAGAGAGACATAGCCACGAGGCGAGTCAGACTCCCGAACTTGATTTAGAGAGGCGCGCGGTATACGTGATCAGCGCTGCCGGTAAGGACGAACTGTCTAGCAGTACGGATGGACATAGCCAGTTCGTACAGGCTTTGCTGGCAGGACTGAATGGGGCAGCGGACCTGGACCGTAACGGATGGCTCATGGCTTCAGAGCTAGGAACGTATATAGCGCAAGAAGTGAGAGGGTCTTCTCACGGCCTTCAGCACCCATCAAGTTTGCGTATCGATGGCGATGGAGACGTGGTGTTGGTGGAAGGGAAGAAATCAGCATGGATGCCTACTGTCGGCCATCTGACGGCCCTGCAACGGCAGCAGGCGGCGCGAGCTCACTACGAGTATGCGTTGGGAGCGCTCCAGAAGGGGACCTCAGCGGAAGAGGCGTTGGAGCGATTGGATCGTGCGATCGCGTATGACCCAATGTATGGGAATGCGTATTTGCTCAAGAGCTACATTCGATTAGACGTAGCTCCCAACCTGGACGAAGCCCTCGCGGCTGGTTTACAGGCGACGAAGTACGCCCCCGACAACCCAGATTCCTTTTATACGTTGGGGCTGGTGCATGAGAGACGCGGCAACTTTACCGATGCAGAGGCTGCGTTTCGGCAAGCCCTTCAGATCAAGGCTGATTATCAGGATATCTACTTCTCACTCGGGACGCTCTATGCCGATCACCTTCATGACCGTCCCAAGTCGGTTGAGGCGTTCCGCCGCTATCTTGAATTGGGCGGCACACATGCTCGTGCGCGTGAGATTGTTGGGCAAGCCGATCGCATGATTCCCTAACCCTTCTCGCCGCCTTGGAGGTATCCAAGGCCGATCTTGATCGCTCGACGGGTTATTTCCGCCCAGCGTACTTGAGGATAGGCCGAAAGCGCCGCAGCGACTTTCGAGTCCTGGATCTCAAGGTTCATGATTCGAATGATCCCGTCGTTGACTTGAATATCGGCCACAGAGTTTCCTCCTTCTTGATTGAGGTAGATCGGCATCTTCATCGTTCGTTGCCTGAACTGGGGGTTGCGTTGACGGATGTCCATGCCCATGTTAGCATGAAACCAACATTTTTTGGGAACTTCTACCTAGCGTATAAATACCTATTCACACCTAAGGGAGGCTTGTTATGATCCGATCGCAAGCGATTCATTCGAGGCTGGTTACCTCCGGCCTTGCTGTCCTTCTTATCATAGGACTTGCAGCTTGTGGTGGACCTCCCAAATGGGTGCAGAAGGGCTCTGGGGCGTTCAATGAGAAGGACGACAAGGCCTTTTACGGCGTAGGATCAGTATCGGGGGTGCGCAACGCGCCGCTGGCATGGGATACGGCAGAAAATCGTGGGCGGGCTGAGATCGCGAAGACGTTTGAAACCTATACCGGATATCTCATGCGTGACTATGCCGCGTCCACGACCGCGGGGGATTTTACTCGCAATACGGAAGAACAGCATGTGGAGCGAGCGATTAAGACCCTGACGACCACAACGCTCAGCGGGGTTCGAAAAATCGATCAATATGTGGACACCAAAACCAATACCTATTATGTCTTGACCAGGTTAAGCTTGGAGGAAATGAAGAACAACCTTGAACAGGCGAAAGAGCTGAATTCACAGGTTCGTGAATTTGTGCGAAAAAATGCCGATCGATTGTTCGAGCGTCTGGAGAAGGAAGAAGAGCGGCGAGGGGTCCATTAGAGTCGGAAGCTATTGTCCCCTTCATCACTGACGGAGGTTCACAGTGACCCTCAAGCGATATTCTTCTCTGGTCATGGCAATGAGCGTAGTGCTGGTATTGGGAGGGTGCGGGCACGAGACAAAGGTTACTCGCGTTGATGCCGGCATCGTGACCGACCTGAGTGGACGATGGAACGATACGGATTCACGAATGGTCGCCGAAGCGATGGTGAAGGATGCGTTGCAGTATCCCTGGCTTGGAAATTTCTCGAGCACGAATAAGCGCCAACCGGTCGTGGTGGTCGGGACGGTTTTGAATGCCAGCCACGAACATATCAGCGTGCAAACATTTATCTCGGACTTGGAGCGAGAGTTGACCAACTCGCAAAAGGTCACCTTCGTTGCCGGAAAAGGCGAGCGCGACGAGGTGCGGACTGAGCGGAAAGAACAAGCGATCTATGCCCGTGAAGATACGCAAAAGGCTCCTGGGAAGGAAATCGGTGCAGACTTCATGATGAAGGGGTCGATCGCCACGATTCTCGATGAAGCCGATGGGACGAAGGCCGTGTTTTATCAAGTCGATCTTCAGATGATCGACCTTGAGAATAATGCCAAGGTCTGGTACGGGCAAAAGAAGATCAAAAAGGTTGTCGAAAAGAAACGTACGGTTTTTTAGGTTCCTCGGACGCCGTTGAACCCATTCCTCCTACGCGTTGCCTGCAGTGCATCCGTGCAGTGGGGCATTCTTACCCCAATCCCTTGTATATTGGTTTTGATTGCCTTCGTATCCCTGGCCGGGTGTGGCCCTTCTGCCAATCGCTACCTCCTGATCGAACAAAGCCTCTTAACCGGTGATCCACAACGTGCCGTGACGCTCGTCGAACAGACTGAGAAGGAGTATGGGGCTAAGGGACGCCTGCTGTTCGAGATGGATCGTGGGATGGTGCTGCAACTTGCGGGAAACTACCAACAAAGTAGTACGGTCTTGGAACAAGCGGAAGAAGAGGTCGAACGGCTCTACACAAGAACCATTCGTTCGGAGACAGCTGCCTTTCTGACGAACGACAATACGTTGCCCTATGAGGGTGATGCGTACGAACATGTGATGATCAACGTCGTCAAAGCATTGAACTATGCAGTGCAAGGGCAACTTGATGAAGCGCTCGTGGAAGTCAGACGCATCGACCATCGGCTCAATGTGCTGAGTGATAGGGTGAGGGACGCGACCAAGTATCGGAATGACGGGTTTGCCCGCTATCTGAGTGGGATCTTGTATGAGGCGGACGGCGATCTCAATAATGCCTTCATCGCCTATCGCAACGCCTATGAAGCGTACGAAAGCATGCGCGGATGGTTACGGATGTCCGCACCTCCATCCCTCCGTGCGGATCTCTTGCGGACGGCCGACGCGCTCCATCTGACGACCGAGTTCGAGGCCTATCGACAGGCCTTTCCCAATGTCGCATGGCAGCCGGTCTCGGCTCAGGAGCAACTCGCTCAGGTTGTGATGATCAGCTATAATGGGCGCGCCCCACGAAAAGAGGATTCCTACGTGGATCTGCCGATCAGTCTTGATGCGTTGCAGTTGGTTTTGCTCAATCGCGGAATAGTTCAGTCGCCCTATCCTCGAAACCGAGTAGCGGATAGTGTGTTGTACGGATTGAATGGACATGTGGTCCGTGTCGCGCTTCCTCGGTTGGTCCCTCAAAAAACACACATTCCTTCGGAACGCATGACCCTGACTGATTCGCGAGGCGACTCGGTAACGGTCCAGTCCGAGTTAGCCCAAAATGTGACTGCATTGGCGGAAAAAAGCCTCTCCGAACGTCTGCCGGCGATCACGGTGAAGGCCGTGGCCCGCGCCGCTACAAAATTTGCCATGGCGGAAGGGGCCATGATCGGGGCACAACATGCCGCCGGAAGAGACGCGGCTCCGTGGGTGGGGCTTCTTGTTGGGCTTGTGGCCAAAGGGTTGGCAGTGGCGTCAGAAGAGGCTGACAAACGAAGTTGGCAGACATTGCCCGACGAAATTCATGTCGCACGGCTGTGGGTCTCTCCAGGCTCCTATCAGCTATCTGTACAACCATCAAGCCTCACCGGGGCCGGCGGGGCTCGGGGGCGTTCGCTAACACTGACCCCAGGTCAAACGACATTTATCATTCAGCGGCTTGTACAATGATACCCATTCGTTTCTCCTCCATTCTGAAGTTGACCGTCATCTGTGGCTTTCTCTGGTCCGTCGGGTCGGCCCCGGTGGGCTGCGCCTGGTTGGGAGGGAAGGGGAAGCCGGATTGGGTCGACGGAAGCAGTGTCCATTACCCATCGGGGCAGTACCTCATTGGGGTCGGTCAAGCAGACAGTCGGGCTGGTGCGGCAGATCAGGCTTATGCCGCCGTCGCCAAAATTTTCCATGCGCAGGTTGAGGCTCAAGCACGCGATTGGGAGTCCTATCTGGTGATCGAACGTCGGGACGCCTCGAACGCCGAGCGAAAGTTACAGATCGAGAACCTGACGAAGGTCTCGACGGACAAGGTGCTCGAAAATGTGAGTGTTCCGGATGGCTGGTACGATCAGCGAACAGGGATACATTATGTGTTGGCCGTGATGAATCGGCAGCAGGCTGAGGCTTCGTTGATGGAAAAGATGGCGACGTTAGATCGATCGATTGCGGTGGATGTGGCTGAAGCCAGACAGACGACTGACAAACTGGCAAAAGTCCAAGCGCTTCGACGAAGCACGAAGAATGTCATCGTGCGCGAGGCCTACAACGCCGATCTCCGAGTAATTCGTTCAAGCGGGCAAGGAACCCCGTCCGTCTATCAGGTACACGAATTGTCAGGTGAATTACAACAGTTTCTTGCCAAGAATCTGGGAATTGAGGTACAAGTGTCAGGCAATTATGCCGAACCTGTTGAGCGGGCGCTGATGGAAGGACTCATTCGTGAGGGGTTTCGTGTCTCAAATAAAGATGACCATAGGGATGCAGACTATTTGGATATTTCGATTCGGGGTGTCGTTCGCCTCTTTCCCATTACGGTGCTCGATCCCTCGTTCAAGTATGTCCGATGGTGTGGCGATGTTGAGGTGTTCGAAACGGCTCAACAGCGAGTGGTCGGGGTTGTGACACGAGGGGGAAAAGTGGGCCATCTGACAGAACAGGAAGCGACGGCAAAGGCAATTCGAGAGATGCAACACGAGTTCTCCTCGGATGTGGCCCAAGCGATCTCAGCTCATCTCTTCGGCGAAGTGGCATTACCCGTAACTGCGATGATGCCGTCCGGTTGTCCGCGTAGTGATTCTCCCATGAAGGCGCAATGAACGATTTCACCTAAGGAGGCAACGACCGTGAAAAAAGGTGGAGAACTATCCGTCAGCCGAGCCCCACGTAGTAGAGGGCGTGGATTGACCAAGTTAGGCCAAAAGGTTTCAAGCCGCCTGGCCAAACGGCGGTTGAATGATCGGTTGAAGGACGATACCGCCTCCTTCAATAACGGGAACCTTGCTGAAAGCTTGCGAAAAGAGGGCTACGAAGAAGTACCGCTCGACGAGTTACAAGACCGGCTCTCCAAGCTTCAAGGGCCGTTGGCAGAGGTCATTCTGAAGGGGAGGGTATAAACGGTATGCCGTACTACTATTTCGATTCGACTGCGTTGATCAAGCGGTACAGCATGGAACGGGGGACTCGCATCGTGAACAAGTTGATGGTCAAGCGAGGCAAAGTGGCGATTGTCCCGACATGGTCCGTCACGGATTTCTATTCGATCCTTTGTACCCGAGCCCATGAGGGGCAGATCACGCGGGATGACTGCTATTCGGTTATCTATAAGTTTGAAATCGAGTCCAAGCAGGGGCTCTATCAGTTTATCGCACCAAGAATGGAAACCTATCTCTCGACCAAGGAATTGGCTTTGGAATATCCGTTCCTTCGGACACAACAAATCATGCATCTGGCCTTGGCGTTGGAGCTCAAGCCGCTGCGCTTGACCGTCGTGAGCGCAGATCTGCAGTTGTTGGCGGCATCGAAGACCGCAGGACTTCACATCATTAACCCGGAGGAAGATTGATTTTGTCGATTGCGAGTGACAGATAATCTGGGCACCTAGTGGCTCGGTGACCAGTCACCTCCTACTGCTGTCTGGTTCAGAAATTCCAGCACGGCGTGGTTCCATCCGACAGGACCCACACCTGGTGCTCGGGTCAATTGTAGCAATCAATATCCACATTGAGAGAACTTGTGCGTTCGAGAGCGGCTTCCATCAAGCAACGAGAAAGGAACGCAGGGGATGTGCCATGACGAGGCTGGCCTAAGGTCTTCTATGCAGAGGACTTTTTGTTTCGGCCAGTCAGAAGACTAAAGAGGATCAGCATGAACTATAGGGAATCGGAGGCAGAGGCGAATGGTCAGAACTTATGGTTTATCGGTCGAAAGCTTTTTCCCTAAGCGTCGTGCCAGTCTCATCATTCCAGGCGATCGATCGCTAGGGCTTAGGAGGACATTAAGCACATAAAGTTGGCTGTGGTCTGCAAATGCGGCGGTGAGGTGTTGTTCAAACTCTCTCTGGGTACTCACACGTGATCCCTTCCCACCCCCGATGAGGTCACATACGCTGTCGTAGTGCCATTCATGGATATCGTTAAATGGCCCTTCCAGGATTTCTCGCTCCGTTGAATAGCCACGGTTATTGAGGACAATGACAATGGGCGCCTGCCCATAGCGCACACAACTAGCCAACTCAGTGCCGGTCATTTGAAAGGCCCCATCTCCGACCAGCACGATGGGGCGAAGGCTCGGATCGGCAAACGACGCGCCTAAGGCAGCAGGCACAGCGAATCCCATGGAAGTATAATAGGCCGGTGAGAGAAATTCGAATCGATGGCGGACATGCAAGTCGGCTGCGGCAAAGAGGGACTCGCCCACATCAGCGATCACGACAGTCTTTTCTGTCAGCACCGTATCGAGATATCGAAACAACCCTTCCAAGGTCACGGGGCCATCGAGGTCCGGTCTCACCGGTGTCGGGAGAGTGTGAACCGGGAGCGGTCGTAGAGACTGAGAGAAGGACGGCAGCGGGGAACGCACGAGGCCTTGAACAAAGTCCTGGAATTTTATCGATTCATACCGATGGTGTTTAATCGCCACTCGGTCGGCAGTCGCATGAATCGTTCGGCCCTCTGACAGCAACGGAGATGAGGCATCCAGATCTTCCACATCGGAGAGAATGGATCCGAGGATCAAGAGACAGTCGGAATCGTTGATGAACTGTTGGACATCCTCGCGGGCGATGAGTCCACCATACACACCTACATAGAGCGGATGGTCTTCCCGAATGACCGACTTGCCGAGCAAGGTTGAGGCAATCGGAATGTTCAGTCGCTCAACCAGTCGAGCCAAATCATCTTGCAGTCCGAACCGACCGACTTCTGCGCCGACGAGCATAGCAGGTTGTTTAGCCGAGGCCAGCATGATCCGCACTTCACTGAGCGCTTCTTCCAGTGCGGCCGGATCACTGGGTGGATCCTCGATGCAGATCGGCTTCATGCCACCGGTCAGGGGGCAATACACCATGTCGCGAGGGATTTCGATATAGATCGGCCGGCGGTAGCGCAGCAGAGCCGCAAAAGCCCGATCCATCTCCCGTTCGGCGGTCAACGGATCGTCTAACGTCACGGCGGCGACGGTCATCCGTTCGAATACTTCCCGTTGCGTCGAAAAATCTCGGACCATATGATGCAAATAGGGTG
>CAZOHW010000066.1:0-14314 GCA_964579525.1 uncultured Nitrospira sp.
ACTGAGAGGACTTTCCCTCCATCCGTTTAAATTGCCTGGTGCAGTTCTGCAACTGCATTGGGTGGGTCAGCAGCTTGCAACTCTCCCGCGGCAAGGCCTGTTGATGTTCCAGCCGGTTTGCGACGGCGTTTGGCCCCCTTCGAGGTTGAGCCTCTTTTTGATTTCTTCTCAACCATGCCGTCATGGTAGGACAGTCCACTAGAAAAAAGAAAGCAGCGATGAGGATTTGGACGGGTTGGTCAGGGTAGTTCCTGCAATCGAGTTAAAAATAGCACGGGCGACCTTGCACTACGGTGGGAGGTCGCCCGTGGTTTGGCGCTTAGGACGCCGGACATTGATTTAATTGTTGCGGCCTCTCAGACCCACACGACACTGGTACTCTAGCTTCCAGTCGGGGGAGAGATCATTGCTCCCAGATACCTGTGTTCCCCTACTACCAGGATCCTTTGCTCAATCGGCTTGAACCTCCTAAAAGATTCTCTGTGTCCTCGCGACACAGCCAGCAACGAACCGGCTAGTAGAACCAACGAGAAACCCTCCCGTATGTCGGTGGGCCCGATAGGCCAGGTGGCGTTGTGTCGTTCATCTCCACCCTCCTCTCCTAACGACGTCACCGAGAGACCTGGATGGCAGCCGCGCGGTCTACCCGATCTCTCGAACTTCGATTGATAGATGGGCCGCAACTTTCTCCCTACGCCGATTCATACACCTTGTCAAGAGTGCTCTGACGTTTCCAAGCACAAATGTACAATGCATAGCTAATGCCAGCTGCACAAAGTCTTCGAGCGGCTATTATCCCGCTCCTCCCTTGCATCGCATCGCCCGTATGACTGAGTATGAATTACCGTACGAAATACATCATTTATTATAACTATGTGATTTTCAGCTTGGCGAAATCGACACCTTCCGGTGCGGGTGGAGCTGTGAGCTTCATATCTTCCAATACATTCACGATGCGGTCGGCCACAAGGAGATTGCGGTACCACTTTCGATTCGCCGGGACAATATACCAAGGTGCACAATCGGTACTCGTGGCAGAGATCACGTCTTCAAATGCCCGCTGGTAGTCATCCCATAACTTTCGTTCCTCAAGATCGCCGGAATTCCATTTCCACCGCTTCTCTGGATCGGCAATGCGGGCTTCCAACCGCTCTTTCTGTTCGTCCTTCGAAATATGGAGAAAAAACTTCAGCATCGCCGTTCCCTGTTCGGTCAGCAGTTCTTCGAATTCCTTGATTTGATTGAACCGCCGTTTGGCCTCTTTCTCCAACACCCAACCATGGACACGAGTGATCAAGACATCTTCATAGTGCGAGCGGTTGAAGATGCCGATACAGCCTTTCGCAGGCACCTCATGGTGCACCCGCCACAGAAAATCGTGGGATAGTTCCTCTTTCGATGGCGTCTTGAACGTGACTACCTTGCACCCTTGAGGATTGACACCGGACATGACGTTTTTAATAGTCCCATCTTTTCCGCTCGTATCCATCCCTTGCAGCACGATGAGCAAAGAACGTGTCGCATTGGCATACAAGCGTTCCTGCCAGCTATCGAGGCTGGCGATGAGTTTTGCCGTTTCGGCTTTGGCCTTTTCCTTACCTTGTTCGCTCTTCTTATAGCTCCCAGTGTCGTCCGGGTCGAATGTTTTGAGCGAAAGTTTCCCGCCGGGCTTCACACGATATCGCTTCACTGGTGCCTCCTTTGGCTATGTGTCGTGTACACAACACACCCTCTCACAGGAATTTCGAGACGCTGTGGTACAGGCTGAGTGAGGAAGAAGTAGGACGCTATGGCTGCTTTGAGACATCCTGCGCACAGCGAAAGCCGACATTCGGATCTTGCTCAGTCGGATCGCCCTTGGTGCGAAACGACGACCGTAGACGATAGGGTGTATTGATATAGGATCCACCCCGCTGGACTTTGGCTGTTCCCTCTCCAGGCCCGCGAGGATTGATGGCGGGACTATTGGTATAAAAGTTGTCGGCATACCAGTCCATGACCCATTCGTACAGATTCCCCGCCAAATCCTGCACCCCATATGGGCTCTGCCCCATGTGGTGATTGCCGATGACCGACACCGACTCCGCCCCACCTTCCTTCAGCCCATAGACCGCATGCACCGAAGTGGGGGGATCGTTTCCCCACGGATAGGTTCGTTCGTCGGTCCCACGGGCCGCCTTTTCCCATTCAGCCTCCGTGGGAAGCCGCTTTCCCAACCAAAGGCAGTAACCCATGGCGTCCATCCAGTTCACCCAACGAACGGGACGCTCGGCATGGATCACAGGCGTTTCCTTGTCCGTAAATCCCCATGGAGGTTCGCTCTGAATCGCTTCAACGTATTTGGCAAATCGTCCGTTCGTCACCTCAAATTTATCGATGTAGTAGGCATTGAGGGAAACACGGTGCGCAGGAGCCTCATCTTCATCTCCCTTCTCGCTCCCCATGATAAACTCACCGGCCGGAACTAGTACCATCGGTGCACCATCTTTTCCGATGATGTCGACGTGTGGAGCAGGTGGTGCAGTGGAATGGGACGCGGTCCCGCTGTTTTTCCCAGCCTTAGTTGCATCGCTGAGCTTGCCTTCTCCGTTGGAGCCCTGCGGCTTGGCTTGAGTCGACAGAGAATCGACTTTGAAGACAGCCGTTGAATGAGAGTCAGGCTTCGCTCCCCGAGTCTCACTGGCTGCCGCCGCCAGCTCAGGCATCAGTGACAAGGCCATAACAACAAAGAGAAGGGGACGAGCCATTCTAGACATGTCCTTACATGTTCAATGTTCAAGCTAGTAAGGTACCGAAAAGACCCTCGGTAAATCTAGTCCGCCGAGTCTATGCTGCTTTTCTCGTCGACGATCAAATCCCACTACTGAGGACAGCATAAATGTATGGATAGAAGTTCTCAAAAGTTGCACTTGCAATCGGTCCAGTGTAGCGTAGGCGCCAGTATGCAGAGATACATGTTCTCTGTCCCTAAGGGGCAGTCTTCCATACTCATCTTCCTGCTCCTCATCACCCTCGCTACGAGTCTTTCGGCCTGTGGGGGCCCCTGGCGAGACAGCTACTTTAAGAAGGGTATTGGGCGCCTCACTCAGGACGAAGTGCGTGACACTATGGGACCGCCGCACACCGCAAAAAATCCGGCTCTCGGAGGAGATAGCCTCTGGACCTATCGATTTGCCCTCAGCGATCGAGACCTCACCTCGTGGAATTCCACCTTCCTCACCGACGCATCTAATTCAGTCGGTGGCCTGATGGGCAAAGGCGGAGGTGACACTCCCAAGCCTACGTTGTATTGCTATCGATATCTGTTGACCTTCAGTGAAGAGAAGATCCTCAAGACTTGGAAACGGGAAGAATGTGTCCCAGGGACCCGTGAGAACCTGACGTCGCAATCAAAGTAAAATGACACCCGAACCCGAATGGTTACCGATCGACAGCTCCGTGGCATTGGACGGATTGAAGTCACTGATTTTACTTCTGTTTTTGCTTGTCTCCAGAATCTTGATCGTCCGATGGATCGCGAACAATTCGGCGCTTTCCATGGAGTCCAAACGCCGATGGGTGGTCACGACCAGGAATTCCGCCGTCTTCGTCTTTCTGCTCGGTCTGGTGTTCATCTGGGCTCATGAGCTGCAAGCCTTTGCCGTCTCCATCGTAGCCTTGGCGGCCGCATTGGTCGTGGCCACGAAAGAACTGATCTTGTGCTGGAGCGGCACCGCGCTGCGCGTCGGTGGGAAGGTCTACACAGTCGGCGACCGCATTCAGATCGCCGGCCACCGCGGCGTGGTGTTGGATCACGATATCTTCGCGACGAAACTCCTGGAGATCGGCCCTGGACAGTCCGCCCATTTGTATACCGGCCGGGTCACTGTGTTCCCAAACAGCCTGCTCTTCACGAATGCGTTGATCAAAGAAAACCCCGAGCAGGAGTATGGACTCTATACGCTCACGATTCCCTTAAAACATGATGATGACTGGCATAAAGGCGAGCGTGCGCTGTTGGAATCGGCCAAGGCTGAATGCGCTCCCTTTATGGATGAAGCCATGCGGCAAATGAAGTTATTGGAACAGGCCAATCTTTTAGAGGCCCCGTCCCCAGAACCACGGATCACGATTCAACTACCTGAGTCCGGCACGATGCATCTGGTGCTCAGATTTCCCGCACCGGATCGTGGGCGCTCCCGTATCGAGCAGGCCATCCTCCGCCGATATCTTCAACGGATGAGTGATCGGAGTTCCTGATCTCCTCCATAAAAGAAAAGAGAGCCATCTTGCGATGGCCCTCCACGTACCGACTCACTCAGTGACTGAATTACTTCGGGAACGACTTCGGCGCCGAGACGTGCTGCCATCCTTCTCCGTTGAGTGTACGGAGAAACGCCACCAGGTCATGCTTTTCCTCATCCGTCAACTCGAGAGGAATGATGAGATTGTCTTGGTGAGGATTCTTAACGCCACCCTTGTTGTAGAAATTCACGACTTCTTCAAGAGTCTTAAAGCGTCCGTCATGCATGTATGGAGCGCTTCGCGCAATCTCCCGTAAGGTCGGCGTCTTAAATGCACCAAGTTCCTCAGGATTTTGAGTGACCATGTAACGGCCAAGGTCGACGGTATTCGTGTCCCAGCCGATGCCTAGGTTGTGAAACTTCTCGTCGGTAAAATTGAACCCGGAGTGGCACTTTGTGCAACGTGCCTTTTCACGAAATAGGATGAGGCCCTTCTGAGCGGCTTCTGGAATGGCCCCTGTGTCCCCGCCCTGATCGAACCGGTCCGCCGGGCTGTTGCCGGACAGAACGGTACGTTGGAAGCTGGCAATGGCCATGCCCACTCTCTCCGTCGTAATGGTGTCATCGCCGAAGACTTGTTTGAAGAGTTTCCGGTAACCTGGAATTTTCATCATCTTCGCATTCATTACATCGTAGTTGGCAAAACCGTGCTCGATCGGATTCGTAAATGGACCGACTGATTGAGCTTCCAATGTCGCGGCCCGGCCGTCCCAAAATTGTGCGCTGCTGAACGCGCGGTTGAAGGACGCTGGCGCGCTGCGACCACCCTTCTGGCCGCGAATGCCGGTGGAGACAGGCCTCCCATCAGTGAACGCGAATTTTGCGATATGACAATTCGCGCAGGCGATGGTGTTGTCCTGTGATAACCGCTTGTCAAAAAACAACAGCCGACCTAACTCGACCTTCTCCTTCGTCAAAGGATTATCGGCCGGAATGACCACAGCAGTCTCTTCGAGACCAAATGGAATCTTAAGCTTGTACTCCTCCGCTTGTGCTTCGTCGAAAGAGAATCCCAACAGTAGTCCGAACACTATACACACCCACGCCGATATCGAAATCTTTAGCTTCCACCTCTCCATATTTATTTCCTCCCTTCATGCAGTGACTAAAGTGTCATTGCGCCTTGAGATCAACGTCTGACTCCACGACTCTATTGATTTTGGGGTATCTCTGCACGCTCGTCCGACTTATTGGTCGTCTCCCTGGACACTTCGTGTTGAACGTCCTGTATTTGCCACGATGGCCTCCCTCCTCTTCCTTCAACCCGGCAATCCCGACGGGGCTTGTCATATCATGACTCGTCCCATCGACTCAATCGGTTGACCCTGAACAGGGTCATAACATCTTCCGTGTGATCCTCCCGCTTGTGGCGATATCAGGCTTTTGCTAGGATTGCGCTCCGCTACTCGGAGTCTCCGATGAAAATTGCGACCTTCAACGTCAATTCATTGCGTAAACGCTTGCCGATTGTGCTCGATTGGTTGAACCAGCATCAGCCCGATGTGCTCTGTCTGCAAGAAACGAAAGTTCAAGACAGTGAATTTCCATTGCTCGCATTGGAACCGAGCGGGTATGTCACAACCTTCCGAGGGATGAAATCCTACAATGGCGTGGCCATCCTCAGCCGGAAGAAGCCAGACGCCATTTTTTACGGATTTGATGATGGAGGAGACCAGGAAGATGCGCGGCTACTACGGATCGTCATTGATGGCATTCCCATCATCAACACCTATGTGCCGCAGGGGTTCGAAATCGATTCTCCGAAGTATTCATATAAATTGGCCTGGTACGAACGGCTCAGAAAGTACTTCGATCGGCATCTGTCGCCCCAAGCACCCGCGATCTGGTGCGGGGATATGAATGTCGCGCCCCGGCCGATGGATGTCCATGGTCCGGAAAAACATTTGAATCATGTCTGTTATCACGAAGCCGCGCGGAAGGCCTATGAACAGACCGTGTCGTGGGGATTCTACGATGTCTTTGTGAGACTCTACCCAACGCGCCAGCAATATACCTTTTGGGATTACCGGGCGCCGAGTTCACTCGCGGCCAATAAGGGATGGCGCATCGACCATATGATGGCCACGGCACCGCTTGCCGAGAAATGCATTAAGGCGGATGTGGACGTCGAGCCGCGCAGAGCGAAAGACCCATCAGATCACACATTTCTCTGGGCTGAATTTTCGGTCTAACCGCGTACGCAACATCCACCCCAGCCGATCGGATCGCTGCACTCAGTTATGAGTGCAGGAGTTACATACTACGCTGTCGCTTTTTCTCGTAGATGGAGGTGACGATTCTGTTCGATCAACGCATCAGTGAGCAACCCGCAATTCAAGCAACGCCGGATGATCGTACTCATGGAGATAGACGGCTGTCGTTCTTCAATCATGAGCCCGTTACACTTGCGACATGTCATAATGTCCTCCTGATGAATGATTGACGGGAATGTGATAACACCCAAACATTAACGTCCTATTAACTAGCAGTTAAAAACCTCTAATCATTTTCCCATTTTCCAGTCCTGAAGGCGGAAGGTAGTCAATGACTGGCCGCATAGCGCTTCACCTCTCAACATCGAACCAGCCGACTCCTCTCTATGTCACTCGCAACATCGAATCGCGATTCGGAGATCTCGCATGACATCTGATCACTCTGCGACTGTGGCTATTGTGGGTGCCGGTGCTGCAGGACTCACCGTGGCGATTGCCGCAGCTGAAACCTTGGCAACACGAAATGAGCCAGGTCAGATTGTTGTACTAGATGGCGCGACTAAAATCGGCGCAAAAATCCTTATCTCAGGAGGAGGGCGCTGCAATGTCACCCACGATGTCGTGACCCCGAAGGATTTTTTCGGCAATCGCCACGTGATCAAGAATATTCTGGCGACCTATCCCGTTGAACGAACAGTCGCCTGGTTCGCCTCATTAGGCGTTGAGCTCAAACGGGAAGAGACGGGCAAGCTGTTTCCGGTCACCGACTCAGCAAAAACCATACTGCATGCACTTGTCGACCGATGCCGGGATCTGGGAATCGGTATTCACCTCAATCATCGTGTCAGCAAGATCGACACGCTGGCAGCCAATGGATTTCGACTCCACCATAGCCAGGGTAGGATCCAGGCAAAGACGCTGGTTCTTGCCACGGGCGGTCGCTCCCTGCCGAAAACGGGAAGCGACGGTAGGGGCTATCAATTTGTACGCGCGCTCGGCCACCAGGTCACCCCCACAGTGCCAGCGCTGGTTCCACTCGAACTACATCAGGCCTTCTTTCATGCCACCCTCTCAGGCTTATCGGATGAGGTTGAGCTGACCACTGTCGTAGCTGGTCGCGAGGTCGACCGCCGCACGGGGAGTCTGCTCTGGACCCATCACGGGATCAGCGGCCCCGTCGTGATGGATGCCAGTCGATTCTGGACACTTGCGACAAGTCAAGGCCTCGAAGTGGTGGTCTACGGCAACTTCGTGCCGACTCGCTCACGCGACGAATTACAGACCTGGTGGCTGGCTCAATCCGCAGCCCATCCCAAACGTTCTCTCCTGCGCACGCTGTCACAATGGATCCCTGAGCGATTCGCCGAAGCCCTCTGCCGCCATTTGGCGAGCGACCCTCACCTCATGGTCGCCCAGGTTACGCGAAGCGATCGTCAGCGCCTCATGACGGCACTCACTCGGTTCCCTCTTCCCATTGAACGAGACCGAGGATGGAACTTTGCCGAAGTGACCGCCGGTGGCGTGCCACTGACTGAGATCAACTACCGCACGATGGAATCGAAGGTAGCGCCAAGCCTGTATTTGGCAGGAGAGATTCTAGATTGCGACGGTCGCATCGGGGGGTTTAACTTCCAATGGGCTTGGACCACCGGATGGCTCGCAGGGCAATCTGCGGCGAAGAGCCTGCTTGAGACAAGAGATCGCGCAGCTATTCCATGAGGGAACTACCTAGGCTGAGATGTCTCTGCACTGCTGATTCTCCAGAACTGCTATCACCACACGCCAGCTTCTGCCTCAGAACAAGCCTTTGCCTTCGGGAGAACTTGGTACGGCTTCTCTACCTCAGCCTTCATCGAGGCTTCAGACGGCAACAGTGTGACTTGGATGGTTTCTTCTGCCAAGGCTTCGTTACTGGTTCTTAAAACACCCTCCCGGTTCAACATCTTCACCGCATTGGTACGAGAGACGATGGGAGGATACTGCCGAAATTGATCCGCTGAAACATAGGGCACCTGAATCGTCACAGGCCGGTGTTTCAGATAGATGAATTCACGCAAGGTGTCATCGATGGGTGTCCTCAAGCTGACGACGGCGGAACTCGACGCTGGCAAGGTGCCAATCGCGATGACATAGACAGGCTTCACGTCAGGCGGCGCTTCCTTTTGTCCCGAGGCAATCAACTGAGGTGCCGTCGACAAGCCTGTGCCTGAATTGATGGCAGGCGATCGGACTCCGACGCGCAGATTGGTCAGGTCGCGATCCGACACGTTTTCGAGCAACATCTTGATCAGCACCCAGGCCTGCGGATCCGGTGCGGTGGCACGGCCATTCGACACCGATTGTTCTTCCCGGCGAATACTGCAATTGGACACGAGGTTTCGTTTCTCAAAAAAGTAGAGAGTGTTCATACCCTGCGGTTGCAAACCCCGTTCATACGTGTAAAAGGCCACACCGACATGGACCATCGTCGGCCGAAACCATGCCACCACCGTCGGGAGGACAAAAGGCACAAATGCCGCAAAGAGCCCGACGATGACGACCTTGTTGAAGAGGCTTTGCCCCCAAAACCAACTCCAACACTTCTTGAGAACTCCCATCAATTCCTCAATGACTTTCTGATTTCTTTATGACGTGTAAACATACGCCCTGGGAGGAACGCAGGACAAGAGCGAGATTTTTGTCTTGACCTGTACGACTTCGTGTTGCCATGCTCACGACCTGTTCCAAAAGACGTGATGGACGAACTAACGCCTGACAGACCGGCTCGCGATACTGATCGGCGCATGTCCATTCGATGGAAGGTCGTACAGGCCTTCGGCGTGCTCTTAATCGCGCTGGGCCTGTTCATCGAGTGGCCGCCTGCCCCGGAGGCCAATGTTCCGGACACCTCATCTTTTCTCATCATTCTCGGTGCCCTTCTCGGTGCAGCAGGCTTGTTGGTCGCCTGGCGACATGAGTAAACATGCATCGGCTCCCAGCCATGGCATGAGCTAGCATTTCTTGCCATTCCCCATCTTTTATGACCATTTATGTTTATGGCATAGTCGACGAGGTAAGTTCCCGAAGGAGGCACTTGATACAGCATATGAACCTTTCTCTATCTGATCCCTTGAAGTAATTCGTGGATGGGCAGATCGCCCAAGGCCGGTAATAGCCCCGCCAGTGAATATGTGTTGGAGTTGATCCTGGCCTATGAGAAGCGCAAGGCCGAAGACGTGCTGGACACGAAGTTGCTGAAAGGATTGAAGAGCCCGAAGACAGAACTGATGGCGGCAGTTTGGAAAGAAATTCGCGCCGAGGCTTTGGCAAAGGTGACTGCTCGAAAGAAGCCGCACTGATACCGACGGTCTCCCAGTCGGCGGTCAGCGCCACCTGGCGGACCGAGGGAATGTTGGCATGTCTAACGAAAGCAGAAGAAGTTCTTGATAAAAGCGGCCTCAGCGATTCGTTGAGGTCGCAGATCGACTGAAAACTTGCGAATTGCGTTTCTGTTGGCTTCTATCATATTCACCAACACGGTTCTGAACAATTTAACAATCCGCTATCAGCGCTTTGTTAAGCTTCCAAGGGAGACATCCTATGAATATTATGTTGCCACGATTGCTAAGCCGAAATCGGATTTTCTTCTCTGCCATTTGGTCGCCGTGGTTGGTTTGGCTGCGAGTATGTCTCGTTGTGTCAATCTTCGCCACATGTGTTCTCTGGCCCACAGGACGCCTTTTCGCCGCTGAACAAACCATTGAGGCCCAAAGCTGTGCGTTTTCTTCTATAAAAGAAGCGGTACAAACGGCGATTGATTCAAAAACCAATAGCCTCATCATCATTCCGTCTGGTACATGCGACTGGACATCCAATGTGCTGAAGATTCCTGGTGGGATATCCCTCAAAGGCGCTGGGAAAACGTCCACCGTCCTTCAAGGCAATCCTGGAACAAACGCGACGTTGATCACCGTTGATTGCTCGAATGGCAAAACATCCAGAGTGTCTGACATGACCTTAATCGGCAAAGGTGATGCGACCACATTGGATGGGGGACTGGCTTTTTTGAATGGGTGTGCGGATTTTATGGTGTTCAATTCGACTTTCCGTGACTTTGTGGGTTCTGGAATCACCGTTCGCGGCAACGCGCGTGGTGTGATTTTCCAAAACGATTTCCTGGATAATTACCGCGCGGACCCAACTAGAATGGCAACGGGCTATGGTGTGGTCGTGTATGGTAATGGCACCTGGCCGCCGCTTGAGCTCGGAACGGCCAATGCCGTCTTTGTTGAAAGTAATCACTTCTCAGGGAATCGACATAGTATTGCTTCTAACAACGGCTCACGATATGTCTTCCGTTACAACACGGTGATTGGAGTGGATCTTACAAGAGATTTTTCCATGGTTGATGCGCATGGACTAACATACTCCCCGAGGGGTTCCCGAAGCTGGGAAATATATAACAATACGTTTACCACCAAGCATCTCACGCCAAACCATGCACGAAGTGTTGTTGGCATAAGGGGGGGCGACGGTGTGATGTTTAACAATACGTTGACCAATCCAGCTACCGTGGTGACCATGATAGAGTTATGGGCTGAGAACGCATCAACCTATCCTGGACCAGACCAAATGACCTCGGGATATTTCTGGAACAACACTCCCAACACCATCCGTAATAGCGCATCCAACATTTTGGCTGAGGGGCGAGATTACTTTCTGTATGCGAGGCCAGGATATACCCCCTATACGTACCCTCATCCCCTTCGCAGTACTCTGACTGCTACGCCACCTTGAGCTCCTCCAATCTGCGTGTGCAGTAGAGCGAGTCCCTCAGTGGCGATCTCTTCTGTTGACGATGACTTGTTTACGAATGGGTGATCAGGGACGGTCTAGCCCGATGACTTACTACGAACCGAGTCGATTGTTGCGGTCTCATCCCGGAGCTGCACTGGGCGGGTAAAGCTTACGCGACATCTGAATAGGTGGCGACTCTGTGAAAAATCGAAAAGAGGGAGGCCATTGTCTTTCTTCGCGGATCCGCTTTCCACGGAGAGAACCATACCCCTTGTGTGAGCACACGTTGCTTCGGCTGCTTGAATTAAAACTCGTCGAACAAGCGGAGTTGGTGCAGATGGATTTTCCCTCTTCTCCATGCAGACAATCTGCGCCTTCCCTGAGGCCTCCCTGTCGACGGAGACGGTACCATTAGGACATCTGCTGGGATCCAGGTCCCGACCAGTTCGAAATGGACAAGATCTTCCTCACGCAGTTGCATATACGAGGGTGAAGCGGCTCTTGTCTGTATGCCGACTGGTCGATTCAGATAACGCAGTCGAAAGCACCAATGGCCTGTCCAGCTGGTCCCAACTTGGTCTACCACGGCAATCAGTCCGGCTGGTCTCTCGAACCGGTCGGTGATTTGCCGGAGGTACGTACCCTGAACGATTTCCTTCTGGCTCAACATAGTATCCATTGGTTACACTAATTCTTTTCGTCGGTCAAGATGAAAATCATCATGGCGTTGCACCACGTCGACACCTACCTCACGTTATGAGTCCTCCATATGCAGATCTCCTGATGGCAATTTCTGTTCGGAACCGCTTCTTCCTTGGTACCCCACCAGCTCAAGACTATACTGATTCCTGTATGGCGACTTCGCAGCGGAGTAATAAACTTTCGATTCTTGAAACCGTCCTTCGCCTTCAAGGGTTTTTCCGTCAACGACTTTTGCCACTTCGTCTTTCCCCGATGCAGGCCGCCATCCTCCTCCACCTAGACCGACACCCCGTCTGTCAGTTGGTCGACCTGGCGTCTGCATTCTACTTACAACCAGAATCCATGGGAGCCAATGTGTCGGTCGTATTGCGACGAGGATGGGGCCGTAAGACCCGGACGAATGAGAATCGTCGGATCGTGCAGCTTGGACTCACGGCAACCGGGAAGGCTCTGGTGAAACGCGTGAAACAGACCCTCCGATCAGCCAAAATGACACCACCCTCGCTGGGATGGCGGAAGGCCGTGTGATATCTCAGGGCCATCGTGCTGCTCTGATCTCTCTGACCTCCTTCTCGTCTCGGTATTCGAATGAACCGGACTGCGATCTTCATGGAGAGCATATCCTGCTCCCCTTGCAATTGAGACCACCTTCACGACATGGTCCTCAGAGGACCGAGGAGGTGGCGAGATGGCAGCAGAAGCAATCGAATCGATAGAACGGTGGACGGCCAAACGGATTCCGACTAAGCTGCGAGGCGCCTGGACCGCCGAGACAGTTAAGGGCGTCCTTGGACGGGCATCCAGCAGAGGAACAACCCATCACAACGTTCGCCTGCTCGCATGAGGCGAGAGCGACGGCGGCAGGTCCGTACCGAGAGTATTGGGAACAGACCTCCAGAGAAGCCATTTGTTCCTGTGAGAGCTGTGAACAGGCGCTTTCATGCATGGTGCAGAACTGACTCTTTGTGAAACAGACGAACGTACTCAGGGGGGTTTAGCAGCAGTTATCTCGGCATGACCACTTGAACTCATGTATGCCAACCGCAAGGAACGACCGGCTCACACGGGAGGGGAATGTCCCGCACCAGCGGAACAATTCTCCTCGCTGGCTGCATGACAAGTCTGACCTCGCGGCCTCCTGGACAGAACCTACTCTCGCCGAGGAAGCGGTCTCGCCGATTAACGCTTTCGTATACGCGTTATCAAGATGTCTCACACCAAAAAAGACGTCGTGTCCGAGCCGGGACCAGGCTTTTCCCAGCGTGCCCCCGACGTTCCCAGGACCGATAATCCCAATCTTCATAATGCCTTTCTACGAGAATAGTTTTGGTGAAACCGTGCCTTGTTGCTAGATCTTCCATGATCAGCTTGCCATCGGCCCCTTGTTGCCTAGGACATCGTCTAGGGGACGTTGAGCCGTACTTCGCTGCATAACAAAGAACCCATCACCCAGGAAGAGATCATGACATGGAATTTGTCATCTTGGTTTTTATTATTGCGTTCTTCTTCCTCCTTTCCTATTTCACCGAGCACAAATAGGAGTAGTCCCAGGCAAGAATGAAACAGGCTTCGCATGACCTCCATTAGTTTTCTCGTTATCGTCCTCACCCTACTTTTCATCGTTAACAATCATCAATACAAGTAAAGGAATTGCACATCATGAACTACACCGAACAAGCCCACCCTCAAAGTGCTCAGGAGGTGCGACCATTATCGAAGCTTCGAAAGATCGCACAGTGGCCCACGGCCGGCGAACCGGGACCACCCGGACAGATCACTTTGAGGGACATGAGCCAGTGATGCTAGACACGCCGCCTGTACGGCAACCTGAGATTCCCCTAATCGACAAGGACATTGATCCAGATACCGGGAAGGTTATTGAACGGACAGCAGAGAAGCGAGTGAGTGAATTACACGGCGGGACGATCCGGGTAGATCTGGGGTCATAGACTCCCTGGCGTAGAGAAACTAGAACCTATCTCAAATAAAAATCGGGGACCTGCTTTCTCAGCTATACAGTAATCATCCAGCCAAAACACAGTAGTTTCAACAAACATAGCAGGTAGTTTTCACGTCTCTCCTCTCGGTCCTATTCGGCTACTCTCCTCACCATATCTCGTGAGACCTCCATCAGTGATTCCGCGTGCACTAATGCCCATAGCCATGGCTCCTAGATTCCCCGATGAAGGATCAAGGAAGTAGAGGCTAGGCTGAATGCCTATATCCGGGACAGAATGCAGATGGTGTGAGCACTAGTCACTCCCTAAGTCACGTCATCCTCATCAAACTAGAACCTATCTCAAAATTGTTTAAGGAGCATGGTGATGCAGGCGAGCTGCA
>CAZOHW010000067.1:0-14313 GCA_964579525.1 uncultured Nitrospira sp.
GTTGATCAATGCTCCAGTCAGCAAGGCCACAAAATTGAGTCCGAAGAGCCATGTACAGAGCACCACCATGGCGGTGTGTAGGCCATAGGCTGGTGAAAAGGCGATAAAGACGCCCAGGGCGAAGGCCAAGGCTGTCCGTTGTGGAGATTCTTCCAGGTGCAGGACTTGGCGTAGCAGCGCGCGGAAGGATCGAGTCCCTGAAGAAGGAGTTTTGTGAGCCGGGGCAGACATCAGCGGAAATGTTCGTAGCTGGTGATGGGCATTGGCTGTGTCCGTCCGTCCGAAGTCATCCGTATGCCGAATCGTCGAAGCCGAATCGTTCCAATTCTGGTGATGCAGTATCCACGGGCGCGTGCTTGCCGTTCAAGGCGTCTCTGTTGGGCTGCTCGAGCTGTGAAGAGCAGTTCATAGTCTTCGCCTCCGGTCAGCGCCAATTGAACCGGCGACACTCCAACTATCTTGGCATAGGCTCGGCAAGCGGGTGAAATCGGGAGTTTGTTGAGTTCGACCTCAGCTCCCACGCGACTGTTCTCACAGAGATGTCGAAGATCGCCGGACAAGCCGTCGGATAGGTCGATGGCGGCGGTGGCGAGTCGGGCGTTGTTGAGCCACTGTCCTTCCTCGACACGAGCAGTCGGGAGAAGGTGGCGGTTGATGAGAAACTGCCGAGCAGATTGCATAAGTCCAGCCACTGTTTTTTGTGGCGCCCGAGACGGTTGTCGACTCATGAGTCGGAGTCCCGCGAGTGAGTCGCCGAGCGTTCCTGTTACATAAATTCCATCACCGACAATGGCTCCATGGCGGAACAGAGCCCGCTTCTCGCTGGAGGTTCCGATCAAGGTAATACTCAAGAACAGTCCCTGTTTTGACGCAGACGTGTCGCCCCCTATCAGGGTTACATGATGTTTTCCACAGGCCTTCATGAGGCCTCTATACAATTCGTGCATCTGAGCTCGCTGGAGTGTCTTGGGAATGGCCAAGGAGGTCAGCAAGAATCGAGGGACGGCCCCCATCGCGGCACTATCGCTCAAGTTGGCCATGGCGGCTCGATATCCGACCGATTCCAACGAAGCTGACCGCAGGTCAAAATGGATGCCTTCGGCGAGCAGATCGGTCGTGAGGTGCCACCACGTCCTGGCAGCGGGCGCGATGATTGCCGCATCATCGCCGATGCCCTGAATCAGTCCAGAAGCACGATGGGCATACCGGTCCGCCAGGGCGCGGATAAAGGCAAATTCATGAATGGTTGGTTTGGCCTTTCGCGCGGCCACGGCTACGACCTTTTAGAAGAACCGTGGCCCTGAACGTGGTGCCAGCGTCGCCGGGACCTGGTGTGGGCGACGACCCTTGTCCGGCCGTACTGAACGGATGCGGACTGAAGCAGGAGGAGTCGATCGCTTCTTCGGCGCCGGTGGCAACTTGGCTTTTCGGCGGAGGGCGATTTTAATCACATCGTCCATGGTGTCGACGAAGGAGAGCTGAATACCCTTGAGCAGGTGCTTCGGGATTTCTTCCAAGTCTTTTTTGTTCCGACGCGGTAGGATCACCGTCGTGAGCTTGGCCCGCTTTGCCGCCAGGATCTTTTCCTTCAATCCTCCGATCGGCAGCACTCGACCGCGCAGGGTGATTTCTCCAGTCATGGCAAGATCCCGTCGGGCCGGAATGCCGGAGAACGCCGAGGCGATTGCAGTGGCCATCGTGATACCGGCAGACGGCCCATCTTTGGGAATCGCACCGGCAGGGACATGGATGTGGAGGTCTTGCTTACTGAACATGGTGGGATCGATGTTCAGGCTTTTCTCCCTCGAACGGACATAGCTCAACGCAGCTTGGGCGGATTCTTTCATCACGTCCCCAAGGTGTCCGGTGAGGGTCAATTGTCCTTTCCCCTTCATGACGGTCGCCTCGATGTAAAGGACATCTCCCCCCGCTTCCGTCCAGGCTAAGCCCGTCGCCACTCCGATCTCATCCTTTTCGAGCTCCTCTTCAGGCACGTGTTTCGAGACGCCCAAATATTTATTGAGGTTCGACGGCTCAACGACAAACTCCTGACCTTTCCCCTCGGCCACTTTTTTTGCGACTTTCCGCATCACGTTGGCGATCTCGCGCTCGAGATTGCGGACGCCGGCTTCTCGGGTGTAATGCGAGATAATCTGCCGGATCGCCAACTCGGTGATCCGAACGTGTGTGTCGGTAATACCGTGCTCCTCGAGCTGGCGCGGAATCAAGTAGCGTTGGCAGATGCCGAGTTTTTCTTCCTCTGTGTAGCCTGGGATTTCGATGACTTCCATGCGGTCGCGCAGGGCCGGGAGGATCGGGTCGATGAGGTTGGCTGTGGTAATGAACATCACTTCAGTGAGGTCGAAGGGGACCCCCAAGTAGTGATCGGTAAAGGCATTGTTTTGTTCAGGGTCCAGGACTTCCAACAAGGCGGCAGAAGGATCGCCCCGAAAATCCATGCCGACCTTATCCACTTCATCGAGCATGAAGATGGGATTGCTCGTTCCCGCCTGCTTCATTCCCTGAATGATGCGTCCCGGCAAGGAGCCGACATAGGTTCGGCGATGACCTCTGATTTCCGCTTCATCACGCACGCCGCCTAAGCTGATCCGCACAAATTCTCGGCCGAGCGCGCGGGCGATCGACTTCCCTAGCGAAGTCTTCCCGACGCCGGGCGGGCCGACAAAACAGAGGATCGGGCCTTTCATCTTCTCTTTCAACTTGCGGACGGCCAAGTATTCGAGAATTCGTTCCTTGACCTTTTCAAGGTCGTAGTGGTCGTCGTTCAATACCTTGGCGGCGGCCTTCAGATCGAGATTGTCTTTTGATCGTTTGGCCCACGGCAATTCGACCATCCATTCCAGATAGGTCCGGACAGTTGCCGATTCGGCGGTGTCCGGGTGCATTTTTTCCAGCCGCTTGAGCTGTTTTTCGGCTTCCTTCAGGACCTTTTCCGGCATCTTGGCGTCTTTGATGCGTTTGCGGAATTCCGTGATTTCCTCCGCTCGTTCATCCAGTTCACCCAACTCTTTTTGGATCGCTTTCAACTGTTCACGCAAAAAATACTCCCGCTGCGTCTTATCCATCTCGCCCTTCGCTTGGGCCTGGATCTTTTGCTGCATCGACAGGACTTCGATCTCCTTCCCGAGAATCTCACTGACATGGCGTAAGCGCTGGATGGGATCGGAGACTTCCAAAACGGCTTGCGTGATGTCGACCTTGAGGCCGAGGTTGGAGGCGATCATGTCGGCTAATCGTCCCGGTTCCTCCAAGTTCTCGATGACGACCATCACGTCGGGAATCAACACTTTCCCCAAACTGACGATCCGTTCGATCTGCTCTTTGACGGTTCGCATAACCGCTTCAGCCTCAAGCGTTGAGGTGGCGGGCTTCTCGTCGGGGAGTTTGTCGATACGAACGGAGTAGTACGGATCGGTCTGAATATATTTTGTAATCTTGGCTTTGGCGATGCCTTGAACCAGGATCTTGATCCGCTCATCCGGAAGCTTGAGCATCCGCATGATGATCCCGACGGTTCCGACTGTGTGGATGTCTTTCGGTGTGGGGTTCTCCACGTCGAGGGCTTTTTGGGTCGCGAGAAAAATCATCCGATTGCCGGCGAGCGCGGCCTCGATCGCCTTGATCGACATGTCTCGTCCCACGAAGAGCGGGAGGACCATGTAGGGAAACACGACGATGTCTCGGACCGGCAGCAGCGGCAGTTGGCCCGGGACGTCGATGTTCTGCGGAGATTGAATCTCTTGTTCGTTTGGGTCGGTCATGAGTGTGTCTATCCTCTATTGCTGATTGATGGTTTGATCAAGCCTTTTCCCGGAATACCTGTTCAGCGGGATCAGGACCATGGTGTCTCCATCGGGATCAGCATAATGGGTGTTGTACCTACAAAAGGGAACATGTCTCTCGATGAACATCAGCGCTTCGCCACGACATCGTAGAAAGTGGAACATCGACTCAGCGAAACTTCACGCAAGCTCATCGTGAAGGGAGACCGATTAACCCCGGCGATTCGTGAGTGCGGGTTGCATCCTGGCCGACAAGTAATCGCGGAATTCTGCGCCAAGGGTCGGACTTTTCAGACCAAACTCGACGGTGGCAATGAGAAAGCCCAGCTTGTCTCCGGCGTCATGCCGCTGCCCTTCGACTTCAAGTGCATACATGGGAGAGCGTCGCGCCAGTTCCTTGAGCGCATCGGTCAACTGGATTTCTCCGTTCTTTCCCGGGGCCGTCTTTCTCAAAATGGAGAAGATTTCTGGAGGAAGGATATATCGTCCGATGACCGCCAATGTTGAGGGAGCTTCGGCAGGAGATGGCTTCTCCACCAGATCTTTGACGCGATGGAGACTATGGGCGACATGCTTCGGGGTGACAATTCCATACCGACTCACATCCTGCTTCGGGACTTCCTGGACACCCAACACCGTGCCATGACGTTTCTTGTAGACATGGATCAGCTGGGCAAGGGCCGGCACCTCCGCATCGATGATTTCATCGCCAAGAATGACGGCGAACGGTTCGTCTCCGATCAGGTGTTGCGCGCACAGGACGGCATGGCCCAACCCAAGGGCTTCCGACTGTCGGACATAACAGAAATTCGCCAGGTTGGAGATTTGCCGCATCTGATGGAGCACTTGGCTTTTGCCGGCACTCTTCAGATTTTCTTCCAATTCCACCGAGCGGTCAAAGTGGTCTTCGATGGCCCGTTTTCCTCGCCCGGTGATGACGATAATGTCTTCGATGCCGGACGCGACGGCCTCTTCAACGGTGTACTGAATGAGAGGTTTGTCGACCAAGGGTAACATCTCTTTTGGCGACGCTTTGGTCGCGGGAAGGAAGCGAGTGCCGAGACCGGCGGAGGGGATAACGGCTTTTCGGACGGTCGACCGTGACATGAATTGGATACTATGTGATGGGTTGAGTGAAGTCAAGAAACTGACGAACTCGCTGCGCTCCGGAGATGATCGACTCGGATGATTCAATCGACATAATGCCGTGCGGCCATGGTGCCGACAGGTCGGCTGAAATGAATCGGCGAATAGACCTATGGGAAACAGGGACCGCTCCTTTACAAGGCCGCATCACATCAATATAATCCCGTGGTTTTGCGTTGTACGCATGCGAGTCTGTAGCGTGGTTCTTTCATGATAAGGGTTGGCGTGTGCCATGCAAGATTGATTATGAGACTATGTATGATTCCAACAGTCCGCCCTGTCTCTTTCTCCGTATGTCGGCGGAGGAACCCTCATCGGTGATCCTCAATGTCGCCCACAGGACTCGATGGTTCCTCATCGCCATGACCTTGGCTTCTCTCGTGTGGACCGTGGGCGAAACAATTGCTCAGGTTGCCTCGCCGAAGGTGATCTCAATAGAAATTCGAGGCACGAAGCGGATCGAAATTCCTGCAATTATCGGCCGGCTCACGCTGAAACCGGGTGATGCCTATGTGCCGGACAATGTCAAAGGTCAAGTCAAGATCCTGTACGACACAGGATTTTTTGAAGATGTGCAGGTTGAATCTGAAGCGGTGCGGGAAGGGATGGTCGTCACCTTCGTGGTGCAAGAAAAGCCGTTCATCACCGAAATCGTCTATGACGGCAACGAAAATTTGAGCGATGAGAAACTGAAGGAAAAAACGACGATCAAGAGTCAGACCTTCCTCGACCAACAACAGGCCAAAGAAAGTGCAGAGACCATTCGACTCGCCTATCAGCATGACGGGTACTACAATGCCCAAGTCGTTCCGGTCATCCAAACCTTGGATGAGGATCGGAAACGGCTGACATTCCATATTACGGAAGGGGAAAAGGCGAGGATCAAGACTGTGATCTTCGAGGGCCTTCGTGCGGCGAGCAAAGACGAGATGCTCAATGTCATGTCGACAAGGGAATGGATCCCTTGGTACGGTTTGATCACCAAGTTCAAGCTGCCCTCTCTGGTGTCTGATGCCGGAGTGCTGAAGCGCGACGAGCTGAATAATGATGTAGAACGAATCAGGGAAGTGCTGTTGAATCGGGGCTACTTCAATGTTCGAGTCGGGCAACCAGTGGTCGAGCTAGCCGAAGACAAGAAATGGTTTACCGTCACGTACCATGTATCTGAAGGCGAGCCGTTCACCATCAGTGAAGTTGGCTTTCGCGGATACACGGTGTTTGAGGATTCGGAACTTCGAGTCGGGATGAAAATTAAGGAGGGTGAGATTTTTCAACGTGCCAAAATCCGGGACGAAATCTCGCGGCTGACGGATATGTATGGGAGTAAGGGATATTCGTTTGCGGAGGTGTCACCCAGCGTCAATCCGAACAATGAAGAACGGACGGTCGCCCTCATCTTTCACATCAAAGAAGGAGAGATGATGCGCATCCGCCAAATCAATATTTACGGCAATGACAAGACTCGAGACAACGTCATCCGCCGTGAAATACGAGTGGACGAGCAGGATGTAATCGATACGGGCTCTCTGAAACGAAGCTTTCAACGGCTGAATAACCTCCAATTCTTCGAAACAGTTGAAATCCTCCCGGCGCAGGTTGCGCCAGACAAAGTCGATCTCAATGTGCGGGTGAAGGAGAAACCGACCGGGATGTTCAGCCTCGGCGGAGGCTTCAGCACGTTGGATCGCTTGGTCGCCATTGCCGATATTACGCAAGGAAACTTGGGCGGGTACGGTTACATGGGGCGTATTCGAGGGCAGCTCGGACAGCGGAGAACGCTCGGGTCGGTGACCTTTCGCAATCCCTATCTGTTCGATTCGTTGACGTCGTTGCAAATCGATGGGTACCGCAGTCAGACGAATTACCTCTCCTATTTTGAAGAGCGGACCGGGGCCAGTGTCACGTTTGGCCGTTGGTTGTCGGAGTATGTGACGGGAAGCGTGGCCGTCTTTGGAGAAGCCCTCAACTATAAGGATTTTGCGGCTGGTATCTGCGACACGGGGAAAGAGTTAGTTGCCATCTGTCAACAGCGTGGACATCAATCGACAACCGGGTTCCGGACGTCTCTATTCAGGGATACCAGAGACTACTATATTGATCCCAGGAATGGCTGGCGTATCGGCGGCGGAGTCGATCTCGGTACACCCTATTTGGGTGGGAGCAACAACTTTGTCAAGTACTATGCGGACGTCGTCAAGGTGACCCCGCTTCCGTTCGACCTGCGGTTTTCGCTGCGGGCACGAGCGGGAGAGATTACCAAACTCGGTGACACAAGGGTGCCACTGAGTGAACGATTCTTCGTAGGCGGTATCAACACGGTGCGGGGTTTTTCCTTTGGCCGTGCCGGTCCACACCTGTTCACGAACGCGCCTATCGGTGCGACCAAACAGCTGATCTTTAACGCTGAACTGATTTTTACGATCTCGTCCGAGGCCAAGTTGAATGGTGTGCTCTTTTTCGACTATGGCAAGGGCTTCGATGATGGTGAAGATTGGTCGCTTCACTTGAGGCCGGCAGCTGGCTTGGAAGGGCGGTGGATTTCCCCATTCGGCCCGTTGCGTGTCGCCTATGGGCTCAACCTTGATCGTAAGACAGGTGAACGGTTCGGGGTCTTTGAGTTTACGATCGGGACCTTATTTTAATGCGGAGTGTGAGTGTGTTGCGCTGGAATGGGAAACTTGGGAGGCCATGGATGCGGTGGTGGACCGAATGGACGGCAATGGGTGCATCGGTTGCCGTGGTGGTATTGCTCGGTGGATGTATGGGACCAAAGACTCAGATCGACGGCAAGGTGGGAGTAATCAACTCTCAGCGGTTGTTCAACGAGACGAATGCGGGCAAGCGGGCGAAAGACATGTTGGCGGCCTTTTCGAAGAATCGGCAGACCCTCCTTGAATTGGAAGAACGAGAGCTCCGTCGAATGGAAGAGGACTTCGTCAAACAATCATCAGTCCTCAGCCCTGCGGCAAAGCGGGAACGCGAGGAGCTGTTTCGTCGGCGCATGCAGGAATATCAACAAAAAGCGGCCGACCTGAACCGGGAGATTCAAGAAAAGCAAAAGGCTGTGTTAGACGGGTTTCGCGATAAGGTGGAGCTCATTGTCGAGAAGCTTGCCAAGCGCCTAGGGTTGCACGTCGTCGTCGACAAGAGTAAGGGTGGTTCGACGATCTATCATGAGCAAAACCTCGATCTGTCGGACCAGGCGATCGAGGATTTCAATCGAGAATATCCGTAGCGTGGTGGGAGGAATCTTATGATGATGTGGGTAGGCAGAATTGCAGTGGTGGGGGCTGTGTTGGTGTTCGCGCTGTCAGGAGGATCTGTCTTTGCTGGGGAGACGGTCAAAGTCGGTGTGATGGATCAACAAGCGATCTTAGAGCGAACCAAAATGGGGAAATTGGCGTTGGAGGAGTTCAAGAGCTATTCAGTCACCAGAGAGAAGATCCTAATGGCTGATGAACAGGAGCTCAAAGAGTTGGAGCAAGCCTTGCAGGATCCGAACAGTAAGTTGAGCGAGGCGGCTAGGCAGGAGAAGCAGGGGCAGTTACAGAGCAAGGTCGAAGCTTTTCAACGACGAGCGCAGGAGTTCAGCCGAGAAGTCCAACAGAAAGAGCGTGAGATGGACCTGGACTATGGCAGGAAGATCGCAGTAGCGGCGCAAGTCGTGGCACAGAGAGAAGGCTACTTGGCGATTCTCGATAAGGGGAGCAAGGCGCCGATGCGCATCATTCTCTATCACCAGCCGTCTTTGGACGTAACAGACCTTGTCGTCAAGGAATTTGAGCAGCAGAACCCGTAACCTCGGACCGATCCGAGGACTTATCCGGCAGAGAGGAGGCAGGTACTATGACCGTGGTCGAACAATCTGAAATCCAGGCATTGCTCCCGCACCGGTATCCATTTTTACTCGTCGATCGCATCAAGGAGTTTGAACCGCATAAGCGGATCGTGGGAATTAAAAATGTCACCGTGAATGAACCGTTCTTTCAGGGGCATTTCCCTGGACGACCGGTGATGCCGGGGGTGCTGATCATCGAAGCGATGGCACAAGCCGGCGGAGTGCTGGTGTTCAAGTCAGGTGGGTCTGTCGGGAAAACCGTCATGTATTTGACGGGGATCGACGAAGCGAAATTCCGAAAGCCGGTGGTGCCGGGCGACCAGCTGCGTTTCGAGATTGAAGTCATGAAAAAACGCCCGCCGTTTTGGAAAATGCAGGGCAAGGCCTTTGTGGACAATGAAGCGGTCTGCGAAGCTATTGTGACGGCTATGGTGATGGAAGAAAAGACGGAAAGCCGATAATCGGATTCATTGATGAGTGGCATCTTGAGAAGGGGGCAGGCGTGAAGATACATCCAACAGCGGTCGTCCATCCAAAGGCGAGTCTGCATGATGATGTAGAGATCGGACCATTCTGCGTAGTGGGGGAACATGTCACGATCGGGAAAGGGAGCCGATTACTCTCCCATGTCGTCGTCGACGGTTGGACAGAGATCGGGGAACGGAATGAATTCCATCCCTTTGCATCGATCGGAGGACCGCCACAACACCTCGCCTATAAAGGTGAACCCACCAAAGTGCTCATCGGCCATGACAACACCATCCGTGAGTATGTGACGATCAATCGAGGAACGGTGCAAGGCGGCGGCGCGACGACGTTGGGATCGAAAGGCATTCTCATGGCGTATGTCCACATCGCGCACGATTGCCAACTCGGGAGCCACATCATCATGGCGAATGCCGCTAGCCTGGCGGGACACATTACCATCGGCGATCATGCCGTCATCGGAGGGTTAACCGGTGTGCTCCAGTTTGTACGCATCGGTGAATATACGATGGTGGGGGGCTGTTGCGCGATCGGTCAGGACATTCCGCCGTTTACCTTTGCGGCTGGTGGATATCGTGCACATCTGTACGGCCTCAATACCATCGGGTTGCAACGGCATGGCTTCTCGGCTGACCGGATTGCTTCGTTGAAGAAAGCCTTCGATCTTCTGTTTCGAGCAGGCCATCGGACAGCTGAGGCGATCAAGTTGGCGAAGAAGGAGTTCAAAGGACAGGAGGACGTGGCGAAGATTCTCACGTTTATGGAGGGCACGAAACGCGGAATGTCTCGAGCGGCGAGCCCCGATGCCGAGTTTAACCCGGAAGTGTGAATCGAGCTGATGTGACTTCCTCTTCTGTTATACCCGAGAGAGGGAAACGGAGCGCGGGATGGCGGACAGCAAAACCTTGACGCAGAGTTTAACCCGGAAATTGTGAACTGAGCAGCTATGACGTCCTCGCCGACAATACCAGACGGCCGAATCGGGGTGATCGCCGGAAACGGAAGATTTCCGATTATCTTCGCGGATAATACCCGTAAAATGGGCGTGCAAGTCTATGCCGTGGCCCATGAGGGGGAAACGGAGTATGGGATGGGGACAGCAAGCCCTCATGCTGAGTTGTGAACTGAGCTGATATGACTTCCTCTCTTATTATACCAGATGGCCGAATCGGGGTGATCGCCGGAAACGGAAGATTCCCGATTATCTTCGCGGATAATGCCCGCAAGATGGGTTTGCAAGTCTATGCCGTGGCCCATGAGGGGGAAACGGAGCCGGAGCTTGAGCAGCATGTCGATCGGATCCACTGGGTCAAGATCGGCCAACTCAATAAGCTGATCAATGCCTTCAAAGCCGACGGAGTTCAACAGGTGGTCATGTTGGGAGGCATTAAGAAAACCCATGTCTATAGCCACGCGCGCCCTGATTTCCGTGTGATGGCGCTGGCCGCAAAATTGGTTCTCTGGAAAGATGACGATATCCTTCGTGCGCTCGCGGCTGAACTAGAAAAAGATGGCATTACGATCCGCGAATCGACCTTCGGCTTGGAAGGGATTTTAGTAGAAGAGGGCACGCTGACTTCCCGGCAACCGACGAAGAAAGAGTGGAATGACATCCGATATGGCTGGGATGTGGCCAAAGAGACAGGGCGATTGGATATCGGCCAATGTGTCGTGATCAAAGATCGCGTCGTGGTCGCCGTGGAAGCCGTGGAAGGAACCGATGAGGCGATCAAGCGCGGCGGGGCGTTGGCAAAGGAAGGGGCCGTGGTGGTCAAACGGTGCAAACCGCAGCAGGACCTCCGATTCGATTTGCCGGCAGTCGGTCCTCGGACGATCGAAGTGATGCGGTCTGCGAAAGCCTCGGTGTTGGCCGTCGAGGCTGGTCGATCGGTGATGTTGGATAGGAACCTGCTTCTCCAGATTGCCGAAGACGCCGGTATTGCAGTCGTTGGGATCACACGAGAACAGGAGCAAAGCACGGGGGCTTGAATCGAACGGGGAAGTTTCGGAGTCCAAATATCTGTTGAGTTGTTGATTTTCAGAATTGATTAGTTCATCAGATCAAAAGATTCTTAAATTTTGACAGAAGAGGTGTATGGGCAAGTTGCGTGCGGGGGTTATCGGGATCGGTCATCTTGGTCAACACCATGCGCGACTCTATGCTTCCTTACCGGACTCCATATTGGTCGGCGTGGTCGATCAAGACCATGATCGAGCCGCTATCATCGCACAGAAACATGGTGCCCAGGTTTTTCGTGACCAGCGAGAACTTCTTAAGCACGTCGACGTCGTCAGTATTGCGGTGCCCACCTCCGGCCACTATGCAGTGGCCAAAGCCTGTCTCGAAGCAGGAAAACATGTGTTGGTGGAGAAGCCGATTGCGGTGTTGCCGGATGAGGCTCAGGAGCTTGTCGGCTTAGCCAAGTACCAGGGATGTACCCTACAGATCGGCCATAGCGAACGGTTTAATCCGATCGTGCCGATGATGTGGTCATCCATTCGCTGTCCGGTATTTATTGAGGCCCAACGGCTCGGGATCTATAGTGAACGTGGTACCGATGTCGATGTCGTTCTGGATTTGATGATTCACGACTTGGATTTGATGTTGTCCTGTAATCTTGGCTCCGTAGAAGATGTGCAGGCGATCGGTTTGTCGGTGCTGTCTCCCACCCATGATGTGGCCAACGCGAGGATTCAATTTGAACGCGGATGTGTCGCGAGCCTCACGGCCAGTCGAATCTCCCCCAAAGCCATTCGGCAGTGGCGTCTGTTTCAGCCAGATGGCTCGGTGACCATCGACTTTCAGGCTCGCCAGGGTGTCATCGGACGTCGGACTACTGAGTCAGGCCGTAAGATGATGCCCGTTACAGAGGAAGTCCAAGCCGGCGATAGTGAACCACTGAAGCTCCAGCTGGAATCGTTTCTCCACGCGATTCGTTCAGCATCTCGCCCCGTCGTATCCGGTGAAGATGGAACAGCGGCATTAGAACTGGCTCATCGCGTGCTGTCCGCAATGAAGGGTTCTGGACAGCAGAAACGATTCAAACATCCTTGACGGAACCCGGTGGACCTGGTTCTTTCGGCTGGGTATACCAACCACCATCATCATAGACCATATGGCGCATATTCTGATCGTGACGGGTGAAGCTTCCGGCGACCTCCATGGGGCCAATCTTGCCAAGGCGTTGAGGGCATGTGACCCGAAGGTCTCCTTATCCGGTATCGGCGGTCGCGCGATGAAGGCGGCTGGTGTGGAGTTGGTCGAAGAAATGGGGAAGTTTGACGTGATCGGGATGGTTGGTCCTTTGGCCCTGATCCCGATCATCCGACGGTTTATCATCATGTGGTGGCTCTTCCGGTCAAAACGGTGGGACACGGTGGTGTTTATCGACCATCCGGGACTGAATCTCCGTTTTGCGTATTTTGCCAAGGCGGCAGGTCTGCGCGTGATCTATTACATTGCGCCACAGATTTGGGCCTGGGCTCCGTCTCGGATCCATTGGATCAAGCAGCGAGTCGACCATGTGGTGGTCATCCTTCCGTTTGAAAAACCCCTGTACGATCAAGCCGGTGTGCCCTGTACATTTGTGGGGCATCCGATCTTGGATGCGGTCGCGCCGCATTACGATCGGACGGCGCTTCGCGCCAGATTCGGCTTCGCTGCCGACGAGCCGGTGATTGCGCTGTTGCCGGGGAGTCGGGCGCATGAGGTGCAAGTCCTGCTTCCGATTCTGATCGAGACGGCCGAAAAGTTGGCGCGCCGAAATCCCAAAACCCAATTTCTCCTGGCACAAGCTTCCACCATTCACGATAATCTGGTACAGCCTCTCTTGGAGCGGAGTACTGTTCCCATCACGGTGGCGAAGGAACAGGCCAACGAAGTGATGGCGTTGTCCGACCTGATCTTAGTTGCTTCCGGTACGGCAACCCTGCAAGCCGCGGTGGTGGGCACGCCGATGGTGTTGTGCTATCGAACCACGCCGCTGACGTTTTGGATTGCGAGTGTTGTGCTGAGATTCGTGGTTCGAGTCAAATGGATCGGGTTGGTCAATCTCGTGGCCGATCGGACGGTGGTGCCGGAGTTGGTCCAGTCTGCTGCGACGGCGGAGCGATTGTATGAAGAAGCGGTGCGGATTTTGGAGGATCCAGTGGCGTATGATGCGATGAAACGGGATTTGGCGGCTGTGCGGGCCGCCCTCGGTGAACCGGGAGCGTCAGTCAGAGCGGCAGAGGTGGTGTTGGCGGCATGTCGGGCGTAGAACGATTCAAGCGGCTCATGCGGTATGTCCGCCCCTATCGGGTGAGGTTCTTGGGCGGGTTTGCCTGTTCCGGGATGGTGGCTCTTTTGACGGGCGTGTATGCCTGGTTGGCGCGTCCAGTGCTCGACGGCATCTTCATCGAGAAAGACGAACAATTACTGTTGGTCTTGCCGTTGGCATTGTTGGCTGTTGCGGCAGTGAAAGCGTTCTTCAGCTATGGGGTCGGTTATTTAATGGCATATGTGGGCAATCGCGTGGTGGCCGATATTCGTCAGGAGTTGTTTCAGCAGCTGATGCGGATGCCGGTCGGATTTCATGATTCCAATACGTCGGGTCGGTTGGTCTCACGGGTGGTGAATGATGTGGGGCTGATGGCAAATGCGGCGTCGAGTGTCGTCAAGGACATGTTTCAAAACGCCCTGACATTTTTGGCGATGGTTGGCGTCATCCTCTATCAGGACTGGAAGCTGGCCGCGATCTCGCTGGTCGTGATTCCCCTCGCAGGGGTGACGATGGTTCGGGTTGGACAACGGTTGAAGAAGTTGGCGGCGAGCGGACAAGCGCAGATGGGTGATATGTCTTCAACGCTGCAGGAAATATTTGCCGGTATCAGAGTCGTGAAGGCATTCGGTCGGGAAACAGCGGAAGCCGAGCGATTTCAAACACGGAACCAGGCCTTTCTGTCGACTACGTTGAAAACCAACCAAGTATGGTCGATTGGTCATTCGCAAATGGAAGTGATCGGCGTGATCAGTATCGCCGTCATTATTTGGTATGGCGG
>CAZOHW010000068.1:0-14160 GCA_964579525.1 uncultured Nitrospira sp.
ATACCTCCCCAGGCGATGACGAGGACTATGAAGCCTAACAACCACATGAATAGAATCACAGCCATGGAACGCCTCCGACAGATCGTATACTTGCGCGTCTTCCATCACCACTTGCTGATTACAACCGGATCTCTGCAACTGGCTTTATCCCGCGTCACACAATTCGTTACCCCCTTGCCGAACCAATACCTAACCTATTCACATAGCAAAATACGCGCCACGATATTTCATAAGGCAATTCATCATTTGCAATACCTCGCGAATGGATAACTTTTCTCGTCCGAAGGATAACTTTTCTCGCTGGTACAAATGGGAATTGAAGTTCGTTCACCCCGCAATTCGTACACCATGGTCATGGTGTACCAGCTCAAGACGTTGTCATTCAATCATTGGAGCACTTGCCCTTAGGGCTAGGCAAACCGATCGGACAGTCAGATGGAATCTGTATACGTTACCACCGATAGATTCAGGTCATACCGTCAGGATGAGGAGAACTGGCGGTTCGTTGCTGGTCTTTGAGACCTACCACGATTCTGATGATGCTCTTTTTTGGCCGAATGGTGTTGCCTAATCGACACGTTTCTTGCCTCCGATACCAAACACCTCATAGATTTTTTCACTGACCCATATTAGACGCTCGTGCCCAGTCCGCAGTGAACCGATTGACAAACGCCACTTCGCGCGTTGCCTCGTGCAGTCGATCTACCGATTGGTTGTCACAGCCAGACAAAATCCCAAGGCATGCGGCAGAGAATCAAGGTTCCTGAATACAGGATTGCCCCGTTCCGAGAGCATCCAAACTACCCGCTCACTCCGCTCGCTAGGCCGCTCTTGCCAACAACTTGTAAATCAATATCTCATAGCCATTTTGTGCTTTACTGCCACTTTTATTCCGCAGCATGTCGCTCACGTGATTCCTCTGCTGCACCTGACGTGATCAAGTATCTCAGGTCAACTCTGAGAAGGTTTCTGCTCAGGTATGGATTTCGCCCTGAAAGCCTCAACAGGTCAGTGGGGAGGTCCCACCAACCCGCTCCGGTGTATGGCAGCTCCTGTCGTGAAGCCTTTGCACATCTCTTGACAGTTTTCTGAGAAGCGCACTAGCATCCACACCAGCACGACTGAAAGTTGGCATACTCAGACATTAAACGACTCGACTCCTGCTCATCATCTCGCATCGTGGCGACCATCCCATCACGAAAACCGACCCTAGTGCTCATCCACGGGTTCATGAGCGATCACCATTGTTGGGATGACATTCGGCCCTTGCTCGACAATGACAGGCGAATACAGGACCGGTTCGACGGAATCGAATGCTTCGAGTACCGAACGGGCCTCCTTGAGCGGGGAAACGAATCATCTCTTCCACAGCTGAAAGATGTGGCGGCTCTCTTGGCTGCCTACCTGGCTTCTCCACGATTCGTCGGACAGGAACTCGTACTGGTCGGTCATAGCCAAGGTGGGTTGGTCATCCAGGCGTATTTCACATTTCTACTGGAATCTCTGCAAGCGAAACAACTTCGATGGATCAGACAAGCGATCTTTGTCGCCACCCCCAACCTTGGCTCAATTTTTCTCGACCGAACGCGCCGATTCACCGATCGGATGTTGAGGCTCGCCACATGGGCGTTTTTAAACCCACAAGAACGTTTGCTCCGTGCGCTGCAACCGGAGATTATGGAAATTCAAAAACTGATGATGGACCGGATCGTCGCCGCGGCACCGGCCACAATCTCCGACGAACGTTGGCCTGTTCCATTGCAATGTTTTTATGGATCTGCCGACAAAATCGTCCTCCAACTATCTGCTCAAAGCTTCTTTAGCCCAGACATCTGTACCGCGTTAGACGCCGGGCACATGGATATCGTCAGACCAAAAAGTGAAGAGGACGAACGCTATGTGAAGCTGGTTGATGCTCTCGTGAATCCGATCGGACACGCCAATGTCGTCGAAGTCGACCGCTATGAGACTCATCTGCGCATCGAACCATATGACGGGAAACAAGGGGTTTCAGTTCACCATGGAACATGCACACGAATGGTATGTACGGACAATCGTGCCGTTCTGACTCGCAGAGTGACCATTTCTCAACGTAACCGGTGCCACGATATGTGCGTGATCCCGTATCTGACCAACTCCATGGGATTCGTACGCCCTGTCACCCCGGAACTTCTTGATGCCCTAAGCGCGAAAGACCGCACCCGCTATGAGATGCAGGGACGTGAGTTCAATTTCGCGTTCACCCCGCAAAACGGTCACACTCACGAAGTTCAAATCGAAATTTTGAGGGGCTTCGAACAAGATGACCGCCGGATCCACTTTCATCTTGGTACTATCCACTACTTCCGCTCGATGCTCTACACTCTTGATCTATCAGCATACCTGCGGCTCGGATACCGGGTTACACAATTGCCACGGCTTTACTTTGAGGATACCGAAGAACACCATTGCGAGCATATTTGGACGAGTGCCTCTTACGACCCGAGTACGGTTGACTCCACAGGGATATGGCAATGGGAACTCCAGAACGTGCGGCAAGGCGCTATTGGCCTCGCGTGGGAACTTGACCGATGACCAAGACAACAACTGGGACTTGGAGTCCGGTTTTGTACCGAAGTTGAACGAGCTTTACAAGCCTCGCGATCTTGCATCTCAAGGAATAAGAACATTCGAGTCTAACTAAGGGCGATGTTTTGCCTCAATACATTGAGATATTTGGGCAAGATTGTGGACTTCCCATACTCTCACTAGCAACATGGCACCACTTTGGTTATGCTCACTGATCGATGGAATTACTGATCGATATCGCTACCTACCTCGACCGGATCCGCTTTAGCCAGGAGCCCATTGTCGACCTCCATTGTTTGAAACAACTCCATCGGCACCATGTCTTCCATGTGCCGTTTGAGAATCTAGACGTTCATTTGAGGAAAGAGATCTCGCTCGAACCCGTCGATCTGTTCGAGAAGATCGTCAGAAGACAGCGCGGCGGGTACTGTTTTGAATTGAACGGGCTCTTCCAGCTGCTATTGGAGGCGCTCGGCTTCCAAGTCTACTCCACGGCGGCACGAGTCCTATTCGGCACCGAGACGATCCCGCCCCAAAGTCATCGACTGCTGATCGTGACCGTTGATGGAGAGGACTGGATAGCTGATGTGGGATTCGGTGCGTTCGGCTTGATCGAACCGATTCCCCTCAAGACCGGCATCGAACATCATCAATTCGCCGACCGGTTCCGACTCGAGCGAGACCCTGTGCTGGGCTTCGTGTTTCAAACATTCCAAGACGGTGGTTGGCTCAACCAGTACGCGTTCACGACAGACCTCCACCACCCTATCGACTTCACGTTCGCCAACTATTACCATTCGCACTCCCCCCAGTCGATCTTCACGCAGAAACGCATCTGTCAGCTGTCAACTCCCGAAGGCCGGAAACGCCTGGACGACAGGACCTTGTCGCTGTCCGTCAACGGCGTCGTGCAGAAGATCACCGTCGAGAGTGACGAAGAATTCCTCAAGGCACTCAAGGCACACTTCGATCTGGACCTCTCGTAGGCGAACTTAGCCGGTTCTGAATCCCCTTAGAAACGACTGAAGGCTGAATCGACTGGCCGATGAACTGAAGGTACGCCTCTAGCAGGTTGTGCCAGTCACTCTCATCACGCAACCTGACTTCCTCTACACATTCCGCAGTTCGATATCTGAAACCCTCTCATGCCCTCAAGCCTGGTCGGGTTTTACCGATACAGGAACTGATCATTCAGCAGGACCCCCCCTATGTCTTCGCCAAGCGCGGCCATGGAATCGGCCTTTATCGACTCAATCCGCCCTCGACTGCACCCAAAACTGAAGCCGCTGTTCGATGAATCCGGTCGGTGTCTTCCCATCTTACAGTCGACCTGTCAACAAATCCTGAACCATATGGATCCTCAGTCCAGCGCGGCGCATTTGGCCCAAGTGATCAGCCGCGATCATGGATTGACCTGCAAGGTGCTGCAAGTCGCCAATAGCATTGCCTATAGCCCGCAGCAGACGATCGTGTCGGTTTCTCACGCCGTCAGTTGGCTCGGGCTCGACACAATTCGCTCCCTCGTGGCGGCGGCTCATCTTGTCGAGCAGCTCAAGCATTGGCCGGTTCGCCAGCAAGACTTCCGAGCCCTGATCGCCAAGTCATTGGTCTCCGCCACCTATGCCGGTGAACTGGGGATGACCCTCAACTACCCACAGTCTGGTCAACTATTTACCGGGGCGCTCCTCTACGCCATTGGAGATTTGGCCATCGCATACCAAGATCCGGACCTTTTTCTGGCACTACAGGCTATTTCCACAAAAGCGAAGCATCCGGCAGAGGCCCTCCTTCAAGAGACCCAGCTCATCGGCGTGCCCCGTCTGGCATTGGCCCAAGCCTTGGCTCAAATGTGGAAGCTGCCGGACAATCTGATCCATCTCTTTCGACACCCGAAAGAACTTCAGATGGTTCGGTGGCACAATGAACTCCAGACCTACCAAGGAATCGTTGTCGGCTCCATCCGGCTGGTCGAGGTCATGACCTCCGCTGCCCCGCAGGCAGCCGTGGAGAAGGCTAAGCGCACGCTGTTACTTGGCAGCGGTCTCTCGTCGGGGGTGTTTACCGACTGCATGATGCGGGCCATGGACCGGGGACGCCAACTCATCCGCTCCATGGGGTTGGTGATCGACTCGTCCGATGATCATCTCATACTATCGGACGAACAGGCAGTCACAACAGCACGCGTACCGCAACCAGCAGCGACACCGGCACATGATGGGACCCAGACCGTCGCGCGACAGAACAGTTCCCTTTCCTCTATCCCCACCACCCCTCCGATTCGAGTCAACCCACTGGAAACGCTTCAAGCCTTTCAGGATTCGCTGCAGCGCGCGAGCGATCTCAACAGCCTGCTCAACACCTGTGTCACCTCACTGCATCACACCGCCGGGTTTGACCGTGTTGGACTGGCGCTCCTCAACCAAAGCGATAGCGATCTTCTCGTCGGCAGACTGGTGTTGGGGGTCACACCGCTGCCTCCCTATCTCCAATCCCTTTCAGGCTCACTGAGCCGGGAGCATCAATTTTTTCTCACGGTGCTCAAGCGAACCGACCCACTCCTCGTTCCAAGCTTTTCCGACCAGCTGGCAGGCACGCTGAAACAAGACTTCCGTGAGATCTGGAAACCAACCTCGGCAATTCTTGCGCCGTTACGGGTGGGGGCCAAACCGATCGGCTTGCTCTACTGCGATCGATCAGCGAATAGCCAACCGGTACTTGCTCAGGACTACCAAGCCTTTCAACTCTTCTTCGCTCAAACGACCTTAGCGCTCAATCGGCTGGCGGGCATCCTCTAGCACAACCAAACTGGCTTAGGTCGAGGTTAAGGCCGAGTGGAAAGTATTGATTTGCTTAGCCTAAGCCTCAACCTTAACGTGGCTGATGTTGGATAACGTGTCCGCTAGGCCGCCAAGGCCAATGGGTAGACCAGGGCCAAGGTATCTTCCAACTCGGCATGGGCATTACGGACCAACTCTAGAAGGTTGGCTGGCGAGAACCGTGTGGTCGCGAGCGCACGGGGGTCAAACGGCAAGACCTCCTGATGCCGACTCGCCTCAAGCTCTTCATGATCAGCCACCACCCCCGCAAGATGCGTAATCGAGGCATGCAGTGCGAAATCGCCTGCCTCACTGGGGCATAGTTGGTACCGGACGGCTTGTTCGATTTGCAGAGGCATATCCCAAGCACGAATGAGTTCGGCGCCCACTTCGGCAAAGTCACACCCGATATTCGCCTGCTCCACCTCAGCGAGAGACCCATCGAGATAGTCTGCTTCGATCAGGGCAGATTGAGCCCGTTGCGGTACGCACCGGTACAAGACCAGATGACCGATGTCGCGCAGGAGCCCTTCCACGAAGAATCGCTCACTGTCAGCGATCCCGCACGACTTGGCAATCTTTCCTGCTAGCAAGGCACAGAGCACACTCTTTCGCCAGTATTTTTTAGCATCCATGAGCTGAATCGTCATGCCGGAGAAGGTTCGGCCGACCGTGGTGGCCGTCACCAGATCATTGATGGCCTGCAGACCAAGCAAGTTGACGGCGCGAGAGATCGTATCAATCTGTTTTGCGAACCCATAGAAGGGGCTGTTGACGATGCGAAGGAGCCTGGCCGAAATGGCCGGATCCAGCTTGAGCACATTGGCGAGGTCGTCCATGGTCGAATCAGGATCGTCCACCACCTCCCGCACACGGAAATAGATTTCCGGCAACGTAAACACGGAGGTACAGGACTGGACCAGTTCATTGGCCGTCGGCATGGGTGACGACTCCTTCCCGATGGGCGACGTCCTATCGGCCTAGCCCGCATTATTCATGAACGCTTCCGGATTCGCTGCTGCGACAAGCCCTTCGGCGGGCAGGCTCGCCCCTCGCGGCCTCGACATACTGTGTCAAGTACGCTTCGGTCTCTGGGGGATCCGCGTGCTCGTCTCGCAATGCGACTGCGCGATTTCGCCACGAACCGTCGTGAATAATGCGGGCCAGACACATAGGCCCTCATCTTTTCTATCGGTCATCAATGAGCAGAACTGTAGTGTGACTGTGAGACACAGCCTTCCAGCAAGTACTAATGTCGGCTACTCAAACCCTATCGACTGCTGAGTTCTGAGTTACGGAGCATGCCATTGCGTTGACTCCGGCCGATCGGAGGCGTAAGAACGTTGACTTAGTTGAAGAGCAGCTGGTGCAAGTCGGCAACCGGTACCTCTCTGGGAGAGATCCTATGGCGATGCATTCATGCGTTCAGATCCAGCCCCAGCACGTGTTCCCTTTCTACCGGAACTTTATTTTGAGAGCAGCTCTGGTCAGTATGTTCGTGATGGTCGGTGTCGAAGCGATGGCCCTACCTCCAGTCTGGACCGATAAGAATAAAGACTTCGCGTTTGCTCTGCAAAATCAGCACGGGCGCAATCCTAGAATCGCCTCGATGCCACCGAGTGTTCGTAAACACTTCAAAGACAGACCTCACGAGGCAGCATCCAGCGGAAGCGGTAATTTCATTTTCCAGGTTCCCATTCTGAACATATCCGGACGAGGCCTGCCACTCGCCCTGGTCATGACGTACAACTCGCAAGTGTGGATGGATGATGGAACAGGAAGCCTAACCTTCGATCCCGACAGCGGCTGGCCTGCTCCAGGCTGGACATTGGGTTTCGGCAAGCTCCAGCGCTTCGACCAAAGCGATCTTGTGATGGTGGTTGATGCAGATGGAACTCGCCATCCGTTTGATGGGTCTGCCCCTATCAGCAATCAGGCCCGCTGGTTTACCGGGCGCACCACCGATGGCCTCATGATGGACTATAGAGTGCAGCTGCCGTCACTCGACCCGTTGCCAGGCGGACTCGGCAATCCGAATAAAACCGGCATCCTTTTCGGACGCGTGCAGTATCCAGATGGGCGCTTGGTCGACTATTCACCCTCTGCGCCGACGTCGAACGAGAGTTACCCGACAAGGATCATGGATACGAATGGGAACTTTATCTCAATCACTTATCGTAATGGGAAGGGGCCGGCAATCGATACCATCACAGACACCGTCGGACGAACGTTCCACTTTCATTACGATGCCAATAACCACCTGATTTCCATAACGGGGCCGGGGCTTAATGGCATAACCCAGACCATCGTTCGACTGCATTACAAGACGCTCGCAGCGCAGGCCGATCTCGACGCCATTGTGTTCCCCGCGACGGGGCGGGGTTGGTGGTTTGGCGATCCTACATCGTACTCTGAATTTGGAATGATTCGCGTCGTGAGCGAACGACGCGGCATGCAACTCAGTGCGCCATCGCTCACCGATGCTGGGGTCGTGACCTCCTCCGGAACTATGACGCATGCCAAGACCTACGCGTACAGCGGGCGGCCCCTCTCAGGAATCAGGCGCACTACCCCAACCAGCTTGCCGACGTTCTCTTCCATGTCGGAAGAGTGGGTCAATATGGACACATCCGCGGCGATCACGAAATACTCCTCAAGCCGTGTCGGCGACAAATGGGTCTCGGGCGTGACCTATCCGGACGGAAGTCGGTACGTCCTCACCGAAACTTCGGACGGCCTCATGCGGCACGCGGATCGCTATGATACGGATGGGACGACGCAACTCATGAGTGAGAGCTACACGTGGGAGCCCGGGGAGTACAATTCGAAACGTGTGAAGCGAGTCACTCGGACCGATTCCCTCGGGCAGATAACGGCCGAGGAATTCGATTATGGACGGTACAATCAAATTACCGAACGCCGGGAATATGACTTTGGCGGCACGCAAGTCCTCCGACGGACTCACACCAACTATCTGGTCTCAAGTGGCCACGAGGGAAATCACATCTTCAACTTGCCACGTGTGGTTGAAGTCATCGATGGCGCGAGTCTCGTACCGACAGTTCGGACGGAGTATGCGTACGATGCGTCGCCCCTGCTCGATACCCCTGGCGTCCTCCAGCACGATGGTGCGTACAATCCCTTTGCGAAAGTAACGATCATCCCGGGGACCTGTACAGAGGCATGCACGTCGGATCCCACCCATCCCGATAGAGGAGAGCAATGCAGAGAGGTATGCACGTCAGACAAAAAGCAAACCGACTTTAAACCGACGACGCAATATCGTGGCAACCTGACCAGCATCACGCGCTACGCCGATACCGCGCACCGTGCCGGCGCGCAGATCGAGAGCTACACCTACGACATCGCAGGAAATCGTCGCGATACGACGGGGTCAGCGTGTTGCGACCATATCGTCGCCAGCTATTCCCCGACCACGCAATATGCGTATCCCGAGACCGTCATGGCTGGGGCAGCCGATCCCGCCTCCTCAGTGCGCCGGACGGTGCGCACGACTTACGATCTCAGCACAGGCTTGCCGCTTTCCATCACCGAGCCCAGTGGACGCTGGCGGGAATTTCAGTATGCCGCAACCACCCACCGTCTCGAACATATGCTCCAGTACACGCCCGGTCGCAGCGGCGCGGACTATCAAGCGGACTATTCCTACGACGATGCAACCTTCACCAGGACCGAAACCGTCTCTGACGGTCATCAAGCCATCGCCCACCGTGCCAGCGTACAGCTGAATGGATTGGGTCTTGTGCGAAGGACTCAGACAATTCCGTCAATGGGCATGACCGACATCGTGGACGTGCAGTACGATGTCATGCAGCGGGTATGGCACCAGAGCCGACCCTATCGAACCGGCTTCAATCCCGTCTGGACCACGGTGTCATACGATGGACTCGGCCGCGTAACCAGCACGGTAGGGCCAGAGGGCAGCACGACGGCGATCACATACAACCAGCGGCAGCGCCCGGGTGATGCATCCAATGAGCCGGGTGCTACGGCGTATCAGCTTGATCCGTGGCAACGCGGCGTGTGGCATCGCACGGATGCCCTCGGTCGCTTGGTGGAAGTGCTCGAACCAGCAGCGGGCGGGAGTGGCTCAGTCTTTGAACCAGAAGCGACGGCCGCTCGATATGTCTATGATGTGTTGGATCACCTGATCGGATTCGATCGTAGCGCTCCATCAGCCATGCGGCAGCACGGAGTCTTCCAATATGATGGCCTCGGTCGCCTTACCGGACGACGGTTGCCAGAGCGGGCACGAACACTCCTTGTAGATGGCACATATTCATTCGCGTACGGGCTGTTTAGCGACGTATACAAGTATGATGGTCGTGGTAATCTCACTTCCCACACTGACGCACGAGGCATTCGCACCATTTTTGATTATGGCAATGACCCTCTTCATCGGCTCCAAGCCATTCATTACGACCGAACGGGATTTGGCGACTTAGGTAACCCGGTCGTGGATACCGACGATGTCACGTACCAGTACCTCTCCACCGGTGACGTGGCACTTCTTCAATCAGTCACGACGGCGACGGCGACCACGACATTCAATTACAACAATCGCAGTCTCCCAGAATACGTCGAGACGACCCTCGCTGCCTTTCCACAGAACCCTATTAGTATTGGCTACAGCTATGATGGATTCGATCGACTGAGCGACCTCACCTATCCGCCAGACTATGGCACTGCGACGATCGTGGGCCTCAACCGAAAACAGATTTATCATCATTTTGTCCGGCACGTGGATTATGACCAAGGCAGTCGGCCAATGGATGTACTCGTGGACGGCACAAGCTTCATATCAGGAATTTTGTACGCTCCCGACGCGCAAGTCGCCTCACTCAATATCGGCCATGATCAAGGCCTATTGGGTGAGACGTATGATATCGATGCCCTGACCGGCACTCTCAATATGCAGACGGTGACCTCCAGCCAGGGCCCCCTGCTGAGCCTTTCCTACAACTACAAGCGCGATGGTGCCATCGGTCAGACTGGACAAGTCACGGCAGAGACCGACAATCTGACAGCTGCGAATACTCGCTGGTACCAGTATGACGCGCTCGGTCAGCTCTCAACGGTCACGTATGGCCAAGACCCAACCGCTTCGACCTCATGGATGCACCAATTCGGGTATGACCTCTTCGGCAACCGTACTCGATCAAAAGCCTTTGGCGCGCCATCATTGCCGCTACGGTGTGTGGCTGGTCAAAAGTGTGTTGGCGGGACTCGTCCTGAACTCGGGCCGGAGTCCCGGGACGGTCTCGATGGGCTCAGTTATGATTCTGAAACAAATCGGATCATAACCGACGGCTATCGGTACGATGCCGCTGGAAATATAGTTCGGGCGCAGGCCAAGAATGGGCAATGGCAGCGCTATCAGTATGACGCAGCCGGCCGGCTGGTGGTCGTCACGGACGATGCGGGCAACCAGTTAGAACGAGAACTGTATGGCGCTGATACGTACCGTCTCGCTCGGATTGCCGGGATGGGGGATCTGCCCCATGGGCAGGTCACCCTCTATGCCTGGGATGGGGGGCATGTCGTAACAGAGTTTCAAAGGAACATACAGGCGACGTCGCCCGAGCTGCGGTGGAACAAACATTACGTCTATCTAGGTGAACGGCTGGTCGCGACACTGGTGAGGACAGCCGGTCAACTCGGAACTCTTGGTACTCACCCACCACCCACGGTGAATTATTTCCATCTCGGCCGCATAGGATCGCGATTGGTCACTGATAGCCAAGGCAAATCAGTCTCCACGAGTCATCCGTATCCATTCGGGACGGAGGCGACAAGCGCTTCGGCTACGAGCGATACGCACCAATTTTCCTCATATGATCGGAGCACGATCACCGGACTCGATTATGCTGTAGGTCGGTACTACAGCGCCTCGTTAGGGCGATTTCTGCAGAGAGATCCCCTCGGTCTTGGAGCAAGCATGCTGGCATTTCCGAGAACGCTAAACGGCTACTCGTATGTTACCAACGATCCAGTGAATCATGTAGATCCACTAGGGCTCGACGAGCAGAGTGCCCCGAAAGAATGTAAAGAGGGATCCGCGTGGGATTTGGAACTGGGAATATGTGTACTGCAAACGACAGTACATGCACCGCGTTATTGGGATCTACCTCCACCTGGGTACAATAGCTGGTCTTCCAACGGAGAGACCGGCGGGTCTGGTGGGGGACCATCTCTTATTGAGAAGATTAAAAAGTGGTCACCTCTCACCGAAAAACAAAAGGAATGCCGCGACGCACGGCTGCGCAACTACTATTCGAATTTTGGGGGTACCGCGATTGAGACTTTCAGCATCGGAGGCCTAGTGGTCAGCCCCTATGAAACCGCAACAAGCTTGTTCGAAGCTGCGGGATTAAAGGGCGGGGCGATTAGGTATTTGATCCCTTGGGCAGAACTTGGGATCGCGAATCAGACTATCAAGAATATTGACTATCTTCCCAAGACGGGGTTCGACCTTGACTCGCAGGTGGCGCTTGAGGCGGAATATTCCGCTCGTGCATTGTCCGATATCAAATTCTTGGGCAACGTGCGCGTTCTGGGAGAGACTCTGGGAGAGGCCGGTCTCGCTGCGACCCTGTTTTCGACGATCCAAGATGCAAACGTAACAGCGGAATGTCTCGGATATTGAAAAGCCGAAGTTGCGGGAACCCATCTAACCTCTGACCCCAACCAGGAGTTCTTGTGCAGCCTGCAGGCTACTTCTCATCCCGCATGGTGGAAAGCTTCAGGGCGGTGGCTTGAACTAGCAATGTGCAACAACCAGTCGGTCATTGCACACGCCAAACAAAAAGGGGCCAGGAGCGGTTCATCATCCACCGTTTACTACGTTCGGTGCTCCTTCTCAGACTATGGCTGTGTCCTGCCGATCACTTGTGCTCGTTTCTCGTCCAGTTCAGTCCAGCGGGTGTACAGGCGCTCAACTTCATCCTGAGCCGTATGAAGAGTCTCGTACCTTTCTTGCAGCTCGGAAGCCGAGGAAGCAATGGATGGATCGTTGGCCGCAGTTTGGCAGGCTGCGACGGTCTCTTCTGCTTTGAGAATCTTCAATTCAATCTGCTCCCATTCCCGTTGTTCTTTGTACGATAAGCCTTTCCGTTTGGACGGCTGCGCCGGCACGGAGCTCTCTTTTGAGATCTGAGATCTTCGTGCTTCTATCGCCTTTCTCGCCTGCGCAGCTTCCCATTGGGCATAGTCGGCAAACCACTCGGCATGCCCCATCCCATCAAGCGCCAGCAGCCTCGTGGAGACACGATCCAACAGCCACCGATCATGAGTCACGAGAACCAAGGCCCCGGCGAATTCCAGTAAGCTGTCTTCCAGCACATCCAAGGTTGGGATATCCAAATCGTTCGTCGGTTCATCGAGAATCAAGAGATCGGCCGGCTGCAGCATCAGGCGCGCGATCAATAACCTGGCCTGCTCTCCACCAGACAGGCGAGAAACCGGCAAGTCCAACTGCTCTGGGCGGAAGAGAAAGCGCTTCGCCCAGGAGGCAAGATGCACGGATCGATCCTGATACACGACAGCATCACCGCCGGCTGGAGCAAGGGCGCGCCGCAGCGTGGCCTGCTGATCCAACGATTCTCGATGTTGCTCAAAAGTCACGACTCGCAGACGATCAGCGCGGGTGATGGTGCCACGATCCGGTTCTATCGCACCAGCGAGTAGTTTTAACACCGTTGTCTTCCCGCTGCCGTTCGGTCCAAGCAACCCGATTCGTTCGCCAGGTCCCATCACGAGCTCGAGATCAGACACAATAGGTGTCTCACCAAGTGCCTTCCCAATCCCCTTCGCCACAAACAATTGTTTTGATCGTCGGCCTGACGCCGTGAAGTCAATCCCGACCGCCGCGTTCCCCTGCCGAGACTCCATGTCGTGGAGTTCATCGATGAGCTGTCCCGCTGAATCGATTCTGGCCTTGGCTTTGGTCGTGCGGGCCTTCGGCCCTCGCCTGAGCCATTCCACTTCACGACGGACTCGATTGGCAAGTGAGGCCTGATAGTCGGCCTGTGCCTGCAAGGCGGCATCGCGCTGCTCCAAAAACTCGCTATAGCGGCCGTTGACTTGAAACAGGCCATTGACATATCGGCGATTGAGTTCCCAAATCCGCGTGGTAACCGACTCTAAAAATCGCCGATCGTGACTGATGGCGATGAAGGCATGGGGTTCCTCTTTCAACAGACCTTCCAACCAGAGAATGCCTTCGACATCCAGATGGTTGGTCGGTTCATCGAGAAGAAGGACGTCCGGTTCCAGCATCAGAGACTGTGCGATGGCCAACCGCTTCTTCCACCCGCCGGATAGGGTGGAAACGGCCTGGTCTGACCGGAGAAATCCACCAAGGCTCAGGGACTTGGCAAGACGTGCACCTTGTTCATGGGGGTCTAACCCTTCATCGATCAGGACTTGGCACAGCGCCCCTTCGACCGACTGGTGCTCGGGAAACGAAGGCTCTTGTGGTACATAGCCGATACGAAGCTGCCGCCGCACTGACCTGGTACCATGGTCCGCCTCTTCCAGACCGGCCAAGATCTTGAGCAGAGTCGACTTTCCTGAACCATTGGGACCGATCACTCCGACGTGGTCGCCTGCGCAGAGTCCGAGCGACAGGTCGGCAAACAAGGGTTTCACGCCATAGCTTTTCCCAAGGGACTCGCAACTGAGTAATACAATTGGCGGCATGATTAGAACCTATCTCAAAATAGTTGACGGCCTAAACCTTCCGCTCTATAAGTCC
>CAZOHW010000069.1:0-14026 GCA_964579525.1 uncultured Nitrospira sp.
CTACACGAGTACGCCTCAGATCCTCTAGCCTCCGCGCGCCGGTCTCACGACGCGGCGTGGCAATTTCGCCACGAACTGCCATGAATAATGCGGGCTGTTGACCCTAACATACTGATTTTCAGGGGGTCAATGAAGGTATTCCCAGGCGATTTCTTCTGGAAACTCCCTGTTGAAAAGCGCACTATGGCGCTTTGGTCGTATCATCATGAGCTGGAGGCGAAGCATGACGTATCGTGGCGCTGTGTCCTGTAGTTGGGGGATTGTACTGACGACTCTCGTCTGGGCGGTTTCTCCCGCGCAGGCCTATGAAGTGTGGGTAACGGATCAATCTGATACCGGGAAGGAGAGTGGAGGGTTCCTCCACATCTATGACGGTGCGCAACTGGCTTCCGCGCCGGCATCGGCCAAACCGCTACAGACTATCGACTTCGCCGGCGAGATCGGGAAGTTTTGCGAAGAGGCTACGAAAAAGGCTGTTCGGCGACCGCATATGCTGTTCTTTAACGCGGCGCAAGACCACGTCATCATTTCGTTCTTGAGCGGACAAGTACTCTTCTTGGACGCAGCGACGAAGAAGCCTGATGCCTGCCTCTCGATGGGGAAGAATGCCCATGCCGCCTGGCCGACACCGAATCAGAAGATGGCGATCACGGCCAATATCGCTGAAAAAAAGTTCATCCGCATCTGGACCGATTACAGCAAACATCAGTTTACCTTCGATCCGGACAAGGATGTGCTGAATTTGGCTGCATTCGAAGGCGGAGAACGTCCGGACACTTCGCCGATCTGCCCCATCACTGAATCGTCGAGTCACTACGCCTTCGTGACGCTCCGCGGCGGTGGGCTCTTGGTCATCGATGTCACGACTACGCCGATGAAAGTTGTAGCGATGTTGGACAACAACCAGGTTCATCCGGCGGGCTGTGGAGGCGTAGAAGCCGGTGGGACGATGTACATTAATTCCGGTGGGGGGTGGCCCATCGCGCCTCTGTCGTATGATGTGTATGCGCTCGATATCACGAAACTGCCGCAGACCGTTTCGGCCAAACTAGTCTCACAACGCGATGACCGATTTGCCGATTCTCACGGCATGGCGGGCCTTGGACGCTACGTGTGGAATGCAGACCGGGCCGGGAATAACGTCGAGATCATCGATACATTGAGTAATCTGAGTGTGGGATCAGTCGATCTGATGACGAGTACCAATTCCGATCCGGCACCGGACCTCATGGATGTTGCCCCTGACGGTCAGTATGTCTTTATAAGTCTCCGTGGGCCGAGCCCCCTGACCGGCAACGACAAGGATGCACACAATGCCAAAGGGCTGATCCCAGGCGTCGGAGTGATTCATGTCGATCAAGATGGTAAGGTTGGTCACTACAAAGGCCAAGCGACCCTCACCAACATGAGAGATGGAAAAGAAAACGCGGACATTCATGGCATCGCGGTGAAACGCTGAATCGGATGTTGAGAACGTCCATCAGCTTTGTTCTCACGCCGCTTAGAGGCTCAACATACGGGATAGAGTATGCTTCGTCTCTTCGCTCGCTGCGGCCTCGCTGAGTGGACGTTTTGAACATCCTACGTTGTAGGACTCACTGAAAGGGGAGGGCTAGGCGATGTCGCCGGACGGTCCAAACCGTCCCGTCTGTCCCAGTGGGCGATCGACGCGCAGATTGTCGGCCTGGCTTGAACTGATTTCGATCTCTTCATCGGAAGGTGCCCAGCCAAGCTTTTCCAAGGTGTCGAGCGTAATCTGCCGAAGAGCGTCTTTGGCAGTCAGACGGACAGATGCGTACGAAAGGACCCGTTCTTTTTCCGCCTCGACTTCGGAAGCTTTAGGGTCGTAGAGAAACGCGATCAAAGGTTCGATTGCCGCGTCTCCAATGATCGTCAGCGCTGCTGCTGCCTTCTCCCGCAACACCCCATCCTTTAACAGCATAATCAAATCAGGAATCACGCGAGGATCGCGGAATTGTCCCAGCGCGGTCGCCGCTGCTTCCTTGATGAAAGCATCTTCGCTCACGATGCAGCCGGGTGTCGGTGAGCCCTCCTGCTTGATGCCTTTGCCTTTTAATGCATCCAAGACGGCAGGCAGCGCTCGTGGATCGCCGATCATGCCGAGTGAGGCAATCGCGTGCCGCTTCACGACCCCATCCTTCATCGCTTCAACCAGGCCATCGATCGCTCGAGGATCGCCGATCATACCCAAGGCGATGGTGGCATCCTCGCGGACGGCTCGATCCGGATCTTTCAAGGCGATAATCAACGCATCAACTACTTTCGCGTCGCGTACCCAGGTCTTGCCGATTTGATAGTCGGTGGTCATGCCGCCCAGCGCTCGTGCCGCATGGCATCGAACGACAAAATCTTTATCCTGAAAGCAGGCAATGAGCGGATCGACCGACGGAAGACCGATATAGACCAATGCGGTCCCTGCCGTCTCACGCACGATTTTCGAAGAATCTCGAAACAGCTTGACCAAGGCCGGAACGGCTTTGGGATCGGCGATCCGGCCCAGCGCTTCCGCTGCGGCGCTTTTGACGGCCCCGTCACGATCACGGCAGGCGACAATCAAGGCATCCACAGCCTTCGGATCTTTGATCTTGCCGATGGCTTTGGCGGCATGTTCACGGACACGCCAGCGTTCGTCTTTCAAGGCGGAGATCAAATGCTCCACAACATCTGGTCCCATTTTCGCGGCGGCATCGACGGTTTGATCGCGGACTTCCATGATGGAATCGTTGAACAGCCCGATGATGGCCTCGATCGCCTGGGGTCCGCCGATTTTTGCGACGCCGCAACCGGCGTGCGCGCGCACGGACCAAAAGTCGTCGCCGCAGGCGCTGATCAATGGCTTCAGGGTCGTAGGATCGCCGAGATCGGCGAGTGCCTTCGCCGCCTCCTCACGGGTGGCGTCGTCGACGTCTTCCAGAGCTTCTAAGAGATCTTCAAGTGCGTTAGCCATTATTCGGTTTTTGTTTATAGTAGTCGTCGGGTTGCCCGCCATGGGGGTACATACGCTTGCAGAGCACGACCAGAGTTTGTGTGCCGCGACCCTCGACACATTGATCCAATGACTTGGAGAAATCAATGGCGCCGTTGAGATTCACGGTGAAGGGGAAGTCGAAGGTGAAACTGATAAACTTGTATTTTCCCGGACGCAATTGCAGTTCGCGACGCTCGGACGTTTTCGGTGCATCGAGTGATTCTGGATCAGAGTTCCAGATCGAAGGCGTGATTCCCGGTACCTGCCACCAGGATGTGGGGACCAACTTCGTGGCATCGATGGTGATCGTATACTCTTTGAGGTGCTTCGGCGGTGGCTCTCCCCCGATCCCTGCCTCGGTGGTCAGGGCGATGAGCAAACAGGCGAGCACCAATCTAGAGAGTCGTGACCATTGATATATGGTGATATTGTCGAGCATGGTGTTACGGTTTCTTGGCGGGTGCCGTGGTAGGCGTCGACGAAGCGGTGACGAATATTTCTTCGACGGCCTTACTGTCCCATTCTGTATAAGTTTCGAGGCCGAGGATTCGCATCACCGTGGCGCCGGTATCGATAATTGAGACCGGTTGATGAATGAGTTGGCCACGCTTGATGCCCACACCGGAAACAATCCAAGGAATAACCGGTGACTCGGCGGCTGAGGTTTCGGCACTGGGGTCGGTCCCCTTTCCGCTCAGGGTTGTGACGATGATGGTGGTGCGGTCCGACAGGGCATATTCTCGATAGAGATTCAGCACGGACTGTATGGCCGTATCGACGGTTCGTAATGCCCCACGATATTCTTTGGAATTCCAGCCCTGCGTGACCCCGGTTCGACCGGCTTCGGGGAGATGTACGACCAACACATGGGGCACGGAGAGAATGGCATGCCCATAGCCATGCCCACTGGTGGCTTTCTTGAAGTATTGCTGAATGTACGCCACGATCTTTTGCGTCGAACATTCCGGTCGCAATGGGCCGCACAGCTGGTAATCCGTATAGGGCTCAGGCCGTGCCAGCTGGTACAGCGATTCATCCATGTAAAAGATGGCGCTATCACGGCCCCCGCTTAAATCCAGATAATCAAACAGACTGGGGGATCGTGAGTAGCCTCGGCTGAGTTCGAATGAGTTCCAGGTGATCCCGTGTTTTTCGACGGGCATGCCGGTCACCAACGAGGCCATCGTAGGCAACCGCAGTGCCGGCGTAACTCCACTCGCAGACCACGTGACAGAGCCTTCCTTGATGAGTTTGCTCAGGTTAGGCATCGTGCCGCCTTTGAGCGAGTCCTGACTGAAGCCTTCGAGGACGAATAGGATGACATGTTCCGTCGGAGATCCGGAGGATGGGACCTCTCTCCCAAGAGTTGTGGCTGCTTGGAGGGGTGCGAGAAGCCCGACCTCAAGGAGAACAGCGAAAAGACAAGCTAGCAGTATGGAAGCGAAACCTATAAGATGCTGCATGATGAAAAAGCCGCCATCCATGTTTATAACATGAGCGTTGTACCCTAACATGCAAATTTTCTGGAAGGCAAGATGTCCTGAATCATCCGGCGAAGTGGCGAAACCCCACACTCAGTGTTATGCTCAAAAACACTCGATAGTTATGAGGTCTGAACCGTTCTGCTGATCTGACGCGGTAGCCACTGTTCTCACTGGGAAGAGGAGTTCGATGTTCGGTCGATCCTCCCATCCATCAACGTCTGTGAGGCCACAACTCATCCCCACTGCCCGTCGGCTGGTTCTCCTGGCATCTGTCGCCATGCTGGTTTTGACGGCATGGCCTGCCTTGGCTGACGTTCGGGTAGTCAACGCGATCGGTGAACATCGCATGGGCGACCGCGATACCCGTGAAGATGCGATCCGCCTCGCGACTGAGGCAGCTAAGCGGAATGCGCTCGAACAGGTTGCCACGTATCTAGAGAGTGTGACGATCGTCGACGGCATGGACGTGACCAAAGATGAAATCCGCACCTATACGGCCGGGTTAGTGCTGGTACTCAATCAGCAGATCACCACAAGTCTAGACGGCGATGTCGTGGTTATCAAAGCCGACCTGGTAGCGCAGATGGATACGGAGGAAGTTGCGCGTGCGATCACGACGCTTCGGGAGAATGAAGATGCTCGTGTGCAGCTGGCCGAGCTGAAGCAAGAAAACGAACAGCTCCAAGCGGAGCTGGATGCCGCCAATCAGGCCCTAGGGAATGCGTCAACACCGGATCAAGTTCAGCAGGCGGTGCAAACGCGGAGGGACATTCTCAATCGAGTGCAATCGAACGCGATGGTGTCACAGGCTTGGACCAATTGGGTGCTCGTCTCGCCGATGGGAATCCCGCAAGGCTTCTTGAATAGCGCCAGTGGTCTCTTCCCGGCCAATCCGCACATCGCCATTGCCCAACAGATCATCGCCTATCGGCAACCCCACGCTCCGTCCCATCCACCACGGCCAGGGAGTTGGCCTAGTCGGATGCCGAGCTATGAGCTTATTCCACCTCCTGGCGGGGCGGCCACACCGCGAACGTTCAACAATGAGATCATCCATCGAACACCGATTGCGCCGCCTCCACGTGGTGAGCGTCCACCGGTGAGTGTACCGGGTCAAGGTACCGGGGCAGTCAAGAGGCCACCTCAGGCGCCACCGTCAGCCGGTTCATCGTCACCACAGTCGCGTGGGCCTCATCATTGAATGAGTCCCTCACAGGAACTCCTGGGAGGGCGGTGGAGCTGAAGAAGGAAGGCCATGAAGAGCAGGATTGGCGTCTATACGGTTGCCATAGGTCTCTGGCTTATCACAGGGGGTTGGCTCAGTCTGACGCAAGCGGGAGAAACGGACTCTGTCAGGAGTCGATCAGACCAGTCCTTTGATCGACTGAGGGATCAGCAGAGTCGTCGGGTGGGGGAGAGGTCTCTCATCGTCGGTCAGTCCGGAGAAGATGGAACGAGTGCATATTCTTCTGAGCATTATTGGATCGGCAAAGGCCAGGGGGATCTGACCAAAGGCAAGGTCATCTGCCAGCGTGTCTCAGAGCTGTCCGCCAGGACCGATCTGGCCAAGCAGATTCGTGTTCTCGTCAAGGAACATCTCATTGATCGAGTTCGTGAACGGTCTGGGCGTGAGACCGAGCAGGATATCGAACTGACCCGCGAAGAAATCGTTCAAGAGTATCTGCAAGACGTAAAGATCGTCGATCGGCAGATCGATGAAGAGAACAAGACCTGCACCGCCACGGCCGTGATGCCGAAACGCCAAACGTTGCCGAAGCTTCCTGATCAAGCGGCAAGCCCTTCCGATACCCATCAGTAACGTATCAAATCCAAATAGGCCAGGTTGCAGTCTTGAATCCAGATCGGATATGTAATTCGTCATGCCGGTAGAGAATAATTTTCAGCACGATGAGCTGTCGCGGAAGAGCCCCGGCGACCGGTTGACCGTCGCCGATTTGGTGGGTGTGGTACAGCCGGATTCACCGGCCTGGGGCGACGCCATGGCTATGTGTGGGGGCAGCCTGTCGCAGGCTGGAGTCGCGGCCGTGGTCTTCCTCCACGGTTCGCTCCACGGTACTGACCTCTTCGGTATGCAGCGCTTGGATGAAGTCGGTGGGCTCAAACGAGGCTACTCACGTGGCGTGTCTGGGGTCGATGCCTTGCTTGCGGCTATGCGCCAAGAGAGTAACGGTATTCCCCTGCTGCCTGGTGGATTACGGCCGCCGCTTTCTGACGATGATGCGACGAAGCATCTTCTGGATGAACAGGTCGGCGACGCAGGTAACTTCACCAACGCGAATGTCGAATCGTTCAAGAAAGCCATCAATCACAATTTGACTCAGCCCATCCCCTGCTTCCGGCTGCTCTGGTCGTCTGAGTATCATCATCTTGGACGAACGCTGGCAGCCGTGGCTGTATTGGCGGAGCTCCGCAAGCTGTGTGAACGTCTGCATTTAGGAAAAGGGCATCGTGTTCTTGTGCAAGCCCATGGGCAAGCCGGGTTGGTGTTGGCGCTTGCATCAAATCTCCTCTGTCCGAGCCCGATTACGAGTCGGTCAAAGCTGCTGAGTCTGCTGACGGCCTATGCAAGTTCGACTAACCAGGCCGAACTTGGTGAGACAGTGAGTCGTGTCGAAGCATTGTTGGCATCTTCTGCTCTTCTGAACGGTGTTGCACTTGATGTGGTGACATTCGGAACACCAGTTCGCTATGGATGGGACCCTTCCGGCCTCGGCAAGCTGCTTCATATCGTGAACCATCGGAATCTTCGGACGGATGGCAAGAGCTGGTTGGCGAAGATGGAGTTGCCTCAAATTACAATGGAGATGCCGATTGCCTGGGGCGGAGATTATGTTCAAGAGTTGGCCGTGGCCGGTAGCGATGCCGTGCCATCGACGGAACCGTCCAAGGCCGTAAACAAAATGGTCTGGGAGATGGTTGAGCCCTATGATGGATTCGAACGGTGGCTGGAATGCTCGAGACGCGCCGTGCGGTTCCCTAGCGAAGGCCGCTGTCTTCTCGTCGATTATAGAGACAGCACCGGCTCAACGAATCCACGGGACCATTACTATGGCCATGCGGTCTATACCCGCCGTCATGCGATGCTGTTCAACACGATGCAAATCGTTCGAACCTTTTACGAATCCTGAGTAGCGCGTCTCGAACATTCTTGTCAGAGTCCGTTCGCCTTGCGCGCGTCGAAGAATTCTTTATAAGCGTATCGTCAAGCGTGGGGAAACTTTTCGTCTACACCTTCTGGCCCGCTCTCCCATCTTCGGCCACGGTGGTACTCCTTCCTAGTGCGTGATGAAAATACAACCTATGTAGCGACTAACCATCCCATTTCTCAAGTGAAGGCCTATCTGGCTGCGATAAAGTATCGAGTGCAAAAACTCAACCTTTCATAGGCAAACGGCCCTTCCCTGACGATGGGCTGAATCGCCGGATCAGCAAGACCATCAATGGTGTGACGACCCAATATCTCTACGACCGCAAGAATGTCGTACAAGAAATCAGGAATGGCGCGATCACCGCGAGTTATTTGCGCAGTCTGAGGGTCGATGAACCCTTTGCGCGGATCAACGCCACCACCAATACGATGGAGTTCTATCACCATGATGCCTTAGGTACGACGCTGTTGCTCACTGACGAGACCGGTGCCGTCAAAACGACCTACACGTATACGGCGTTCGGTGAGGCGACTGTGGCAGGCGTGACGAGCTCCAACCCCTTTCAGTATACGGGGCGGGAGAATGACGGCACAGAGCTGTACTACTACCGGGCCCGATATTACAGCCCCCTCTTCCATCGATTTATTAATGAAGATCCGATCGGCTTCGCGGCAGGCGATCCCAATCTCTACAGCTATGTGATGAACCAACCCCTGGATTATGTGGATCCATCCGGCCTCACGGCACAGACGAATTGGGACTTTTTCTGGGATTGGTCATTGGGCAGAGGGGCGAGAGTTCGTACGTACGGCCCCAATGATGTCGAAACACAAGAAATGATGGCGTCTGTAGGTGCACAAATGCTTCGAGATCAGTTTTACTAGAATCATTGCAAGAACACGAATGGTGATCCATACGGTTCAGGCCAGGCATACTGGGATACCTTAGTGAATCCGTTGACCGCTGATCCAACAAGCACAGCCGCACAGGTGGGCGGTTTTGCAGGGGCTACAGCCACAAACAATGGGAACGGTACAGTGACCTTTACCATTAATAATGTGGCTGGCACCAAGTCATTTTTTTACCATGTAGTCCCGAATAGAAGCAGCCCGACAGGCCCAATGAGCAATATTTCCCAAACATTTCAGTGGACGGAACCGATCGGTGGTAGAAAAGATAAAAATAGGTGTGACTCATGCGTTTTCTCTGGCGATGTCTAGTTGGTGTGGCTGCACTCCTCTCATCTGGATGCTGGGGGTCCGTTCCCTCAGAATGGGTGTATGGCACCTACGAAGCTTCGTCTTTGTTTGGCACAGAAACACTCGTCCTGAATAAGGATGAAACGTACGAACAGAAGATCGTCATTGGAAGTAACGTGCCGATCGTTAGACACGGGACGTGGGCACTTCACAAAGATCGGAAATCCTGGAGCATGGATCCAACCAAGCAAACGATTATTACGTTGTATGATTTTGTGGCTGTCCATGATGGATTAGGCCGTCTCGACGAACATTGGCAATCCAGGAAACCCGAGGCGATGCCCCATAGTGTCTCAGTGGAATGGTTCAGGGTAGTCTTAGACGAGAGTGGGGCATATCCTTATTATAAACAGTAGTTTCGTCAACGTTTCCTCTGGCGTGCCTCGGCTGAGTATCGGAACCGCTTGCAACCTGATCGACTGTAAAACCAGTCACTCGTGTTTAAAACTCGAATTTCTTGCCGCTTCCGAGAAGGAACTTCATGATTAAGAATGTCCATTGAAGTTGTCGAAGCCTATAAAAACTATGCGCCTCCGATAGATGCCGTCGGGGTCGCACAGCTCCTATTGAAGTATGTTCCTCAAGAGTTTCATCGAGGACTTGCCGAAATCGTACTGACTAATTCCTGTGCCCTTTCTCGCCAACAACGACGAGGGAGAGTCAAGTCTGGCAGCTCTATTACGCAAGTCAGGGGCTTGTACTACGAGCCTTCGAATGGACGACTCGTCCGAATTGAAATCTTTGTCGATAAGACGTTGTAGGGCTGTTCGCCCTGGCAATTGAGAATGCCCCTCATCAAGCATTTCGTGTTCTCAGAAGTCCTTTACCATGAAATCGGCCACCACATGCAGTTCCTGCAGGGGGATAACAGCGGACGACAACAAGAGAAACTGGCGGAACAATATGAGCGGAAATTGTTCGATGTGTTTGTTGAGCATCGCTATTGGTATGTCTGGCCGTTTGGCTGCGCGGTGGATACGGAAGCGTGTTACAGGACCACGGTAAGCTCGCTGGCCGCAGCTTATATTTACCCTCATCACTGTTCGTGACAGAATAAAGAGGGACAAGCGACTTTTCTTGACCTATTCTCACCTGGCATGCCTACACCGTACATAGATTTCCCGCTGCTGATTCCATGAAGAGTCCTCACGGATCTCATTACAGGAGCCTGTCCCGTGTTCTTCCTCTCCCTGACTATGGCCATGCGGTCTATACCCGCCGTCATGCGATGTTGTTCAACACGATGCAAATCGTTCGAACCTTCTATCAGACTTGAATATTGTCCGTTGTACTCGACGCCGCCACAGACTGGGTTCCACCGGGTATGGGAACCGCATGTGAATCCAGATTGAAGGCTGCCGGCAGGACCTCTTCGATCCGTTCGGTTAGAATGAAGGTCAACTCGTCACGCACTTCCTGCGGGACATCCTTGAGATCTTTTTCATTGGCCTTCGGCAGAATGATCCGCTTGATTCCCGCTCGATGAGCGGCGAGCACCTTTTCCTTGATGCCGCCGACCGGAAGGACCAGCCCACTCAAGCTGATTTCGCCCGTCATGGCCGTGTCGCTACGCACGACTTTACCTTCATAGGCGGACGCCAGGGCAGTGGCCATCGTGATGCCGGCCGAAGGTCCATCTTTCGGAATGGCTCCTGAGGGCACGTGAATATGGATCCCGTTCCGCTTAAATCGAGAGATGTCTAATCCCATGCTTTCAGCGTGTGACCAGAGATAGCTTCTTGCCGCGCGCGCGGACTCCTGCATCACCTCACCCAACTGTCCCGTCAGGGTCAACTCATGACTACCAGGAAGCAACGTGGTTTCAACATAGAGGACATCGCCTCCCGTCGGAGTCCAGGCTAAACCAGTGGCCACACCGGCAGGCAGATTCTTGCGAGCCTCCTCCGGCATAAACCGTTCAGCGCCCAACCATTCCGTGAGGTCATCAGCCTGGATTGCCACGGGCCGACGTTCCACATTTTCAGGAAGATCAGCAAACGTCAGCGCCACTTTTCTGGTCAATCGTCCAAGCATCTGCTCAAGCTGGCGCACGCCGGCTTCACGCGTGTGGCGAGTGATGACACGGTTCAGCACCTCGTCCGCCAGCACTGCATGGGTATTTTCTAGGCCTGCTTCTTTCAGGCGTCTTGGCCAGAGGTATCGACGGGCGATTTCAGCTTTTTCTCGCTCGCTATAACCTTGCAAACGGATGATCTCCATTCGGTCTAACAAGGGTTGGCTGATCGTGTCTAGTGTGTTCGCTGTGGTGATGAAGAAGACCTTCGACAAATCAAAGGGGAGATCCAAATAATGGTCGCGGAACGTGTGATTCTGTGCCGGATCGAGGATCTCTAAGAGGGCTGACGCCGGATCGCCACGGAAATCGCGTCCCATTTTGTCGACTTCATCGAGCATCAGGACCGGGTTATTGACACCGGCTCGGCGAATCGCCTGAATAATGCGACCGGGTAGTGCGCCGATATAAGTACGTCGATGGCCCCGTAGTTCAGCTTCGTCATGGACTCCGCCAAGGCTGAACCGTTCGAATGTCCGGCCCATCGCTCTGGCAATGGACTGCCCCACGCTCGTTTTCCCAACGCCAGGCGGGCCGACCAAACAGAGAATGGGGGCCTTGGCGGTCGGATTGAGTTTCAAAACGGCCAAGTGCTCGACGATCCGCTCTTTGACTTCTTTGATGCCATAGTGGTCTTCTTCAAGTACTTGCCGAACGGTGGAAAGATTGAGACGTTCCTCGGACGCTTTTTTCCAGGGCAGCTCCAGGACGAATTCCAAATACGTCCGAAGGACTTGGTGGTCGGGCGAAGACGGCGGGACTCGCCCCAATCGCGCAACCTCACGGTCCACTTCTTTGCGGATGGACTCGGGTAAATCGGCTTCCGTGATCTGTTTTTTCAAACGGGCGATTTCGTTTTCTTCATCCTCACCTTCACCCAGCTCCTGCTGGATGGTCTTGAGCTGCTCTCGGAGGATGTACTCACGTTGATTTTTGCCGATCTTGGTCTGGGCATCCTTGGCGATCTTGTCACGCAGTTGGAGAATTTGGATTTCTTTCGAGAGGGCTGCATAGAGACTGCGCAGCAGATCCAGGGCCGAGGAACATTCAAGCAACCGCTGTTCTTCTGCGACGTTGAGATTGACGAGTGATGCGATGCGATAAGCGAGTGTAACGGAGTCATCCTCCGTGCCTAGGGCCGCACTGATTTCCTGGATACCCGGTGCTTGGAGCAGATTGGGTAGGTCGGACACCAGTTCCTGGATGGCGCGATGCAACGCTTGGACTTCCGTGCCATTATCCGACGGCCGTTCTAGTGAGCGGACCCGTACGATGGAATAGGGCATAGACTGTTCCTCTTTGAGGAGGACGACGCGATCCAATCCTTGGACTAACGCATGGATCGCGCCTTCTGACGCTTGGCCGATCTGCTTGATGATGGCCTTAGTGCCGATGGAATAGAGATCGGAGAGGGCTGGCTCTTCGGTTTGCGGGTCTCGTTGAGCCACGACGACCACGATCTTCTCCTCCGTCTTCGTCGCGGCATTCACTGCGGCAATGGACCGTTCCCGCCCGATCGTCAGCGGCATCATCACGCCAGGGAAGAGGACGGTTCGTTTGACGGGAAGTATGGGGAGTGTCGACAACATCATATGTCCGTTTTCCATAGTCAGACATCCTTGCTGAGGGTTCATTGCATTATATCAATTTGATAGGTTCGCTCGCGTAGAAGTCAAGGGAGGGAAGGGTGGGTGGAAGCTCACGGATATGGGAGGAATGGCACAACAGGCGAATGAGACGTCGCATCGTAACTGTAACCGACCCATTGGAGCAAAGGTCTTGAGAGAATAGAGATGTTGTTGATTAAGCTTGGTTTGTCGGTCTGAGGCGTCGTCTCGCTCCGCCTTGGATGATGATGAACTCATACAGCCGGCATTCCAACGCCCCATTGTAGAGGGGGATGCGTTTAGAGGGTGTCAGCCCGATCAGTTTCGACAAGCGAGCATCGCCCGTTAGTACATAGACTCGCCATCCGGCGAAGCGTTGCTTCAACCAATCGCCCAGCATGGGATAAAACGACTCCAGTTCCTCCGATCGGCTGAGCCGGACCCCATAGGGCGGATTGATGACCATCACGCCCTTGTCCGCCGGCGCGTCCAAATCCAGAATATTGCTTTGTTTCAGTCGGACATCGCTCGCGACCCCAGCGCCTTGAAACATCCGCTGCGCTACCGTCACCATTTCCGGATCGCGGTCGGACGCATAGATCGTGGCAGAAGCTTGAGCTACTTGTTTCGCCCGTCCTGTTTCACGAAGCTGATTCCACCGCTGTGGGTCATGAACGAGTAATCGTTCAAATCCAAAGCTGCGTGAGACACCCGGCGCGATTCGGCGAACCATGAGGGCGGCTTCGAGAGGAATGGTCCCGCTCCCGCACATGGGGTCGAGCAGGATATCGTTCGAGGTCCAGCCGGCGAGCCGGAGAATTCCCGCAGCCAGGTTTTCTCGGAGCGGTGCTTCGACCGAGCCCATCCGATGGCCACGCTTGAATAGCGGCTCTCCGGAGGTATCAACATAAAACGTGACGGTGCGCTCGTCCAAAAAGGCGTCAAGCTTGATGTCCGGCCGATTCGTATCGACGTTGGGCCGGCGTTGTTTGGTTCTGGTGAACCTATCGCAGATGGCGTCCTTGATGCGGAGGGTCAGGAAGTCCAGGCTAGGGAGAGGACATCGACGGGCGCTCACCTTCACCTTGATTGTCTGAGTGGGTGTGAACCAGTCAGGCCAGGCGAGCGCATAGGCGGCGTGGTAGACATCGTGTTCTGTTTTGTAGGTGCGTCGGCCGACTTCCCACAGGACACGACTGGCGATGCGTGTGTTGAGATTGACCCAACACATGGTTGACCAAGGAGCAGTGAAGCCGACGCCCCCTTCCGTTTTGGTCGTCGCGGGCACATCCAGGCTCTGGAGCTCTCCCTCGAGTACGCCTTCAAGCCCGCGAGGACAAGGTGCAAAGAATCGATGATTTATGCTATCCATTTCCTCGCCGAGAGTTACTGATTAAGGGGCTCCTTGATGAATTATTGCAGCGCCTGCGGACAGTCCATCAT
>CAZOHW010000070.1:0-13967 GCA_964579525.1 uncultured Nitrospira sp.
ATATCGTGATGGGGGAGGGGCGGCACGTGTCCTTTGCGGATGAAGGCTGGTTGCATGGGGAGGGGTGAGGCGTCATGCCGAGAGACTGATGAGGGATGAACGGGAAGAAACAGACCAACTGATATGGACAGAAGGAGAGGACATTACCATGATACGAGACAGGATCGACGCATCACCGGATACGAATGATGGAGAGAACTGGCACTGCCCGGATTGCCAGAGTTGGGGACCGTTTGCCGTTGACGTGATGACGCGTGTGAAGGTCACCGATGAGGGGACGCCCTTCCTTGACGACGAGGGCGACTTGCAATATGACGACATGTCCTTTGCGATGTGTCTCGACTGCCAGCGACAGGCACCCGTGGCTGATTTTCGCTGTGTCCCAGCGATCATAGACAAGGCAGAACGTCACGCACGTGCACGCTGGACACGGCACGGTGTCGATCACGCGACACAAGCCAGATTGTGGCCGACCTCACGGCGAAGGCTCAACGAGGCGTCTGGGTTGGCCCATTTCAAATACCACGCGAAAGCGTGAGGCTGGGAACAGAAAGGACGAAATCATGACCAGAGATGCAGATACTATTTTTGTGAACCCCGACGGTGACGCAGGACCACACAGTGACCTAATTCCGAGTCTCAGTATTGCCAATCTGGTGCAACAACGAGAGGCGGTGCTGACCTTGTTTCAAGAAGCGCTGGAAACACTTGAGCAGGCGCACACCCTTGCGACTGCGGCACGGTTAGGATTTCCTGACCTCTCGATGGCCCGAGGCTGGCGAGGGAATGGCCTCCACATGACGGGTGAGTTCGCGAATAACACAACGTTGCTGGAGACGTTCCAAGCCTGTGTGGATGCCGGAGGATGGACCACGCTTCTGAATGATTCTGGCCTACGGTCCATGATGTCCGCGTCGAAACGAAAAGAGGTTGATGAGCAGATCCAAGGCGAGAAGGTGCCGCCACTGACACGTGAGGCGATCGGAGCGACCTTTGCCGAACTCTATGAGTCGCGTGGCGAGATGTTCGAGCAAGGGGTGATCGAATGCTTTCGCCGGCTCTCATGGGACTACAAAACGAATCTGCCGCAGAAATTCGGGAAGCGGATTGTGGTCACGTATCTGACCTCCTACGGCAGCGCGAATATCCGGCAGACGGACGAGTTGGATGATCTCCTCCGCGTGTTTCATCTCTGCGATGGAATGCTGGAAGCTGATCATCGCCGTAGTTGCTACCGCCTCATTGGTGAGGCGATGCAGGCCACATCGGAATGGCCGAAGCGGGCCGAGAACGATTACTTTTCGATCACACTCTACAAAAACCAAAGCGGGCATGTGACGTTTACACGCCTGGATCTGGTGCAGCAGCTCAATCGCATCCTGGCGAAGCACTATCCCCATGCGTTACCGGCACCGAAATAAGCGCTACCGACTGACGCATCATATCAAGGATTCTGATGAGAGCAGGGAAGCCCTCTCCAGGGTCGTTGGGAACGAGAGGATTGACGGCCGTACCGGTCTGAAGTAGACTAATGTTAGTCCATATGGAGGGGAGGGATGAAAGCCGCCACACGAACGGTGAATGTCCATGAGGCGAAGACCCATTTTTCCAAACTGCTGGCCGCCGTCGCAAAAGGCCAGCGCATCACGATTTGCAAAGCCGGGATGCCCGTCGCCGAGCTGGGACCGCTCGACACCACGATTCCGGTCCGCCGTCCAGGGTTGTTGAAAGGACGGGTGAGGATCGCAGACGATTTTGATGTGCCGTTGCCGCCGGACATGCTCGCTGCGTTCGAGGGTGAGCCGTGAATCTCTTGCTCGATACCCATGTCTTTTTGTGGTTTGTGATTCAGTCTCCACGACTCTCGAACACCGTCTATCATCAGATCGAGACCACGCCCGTGGTCTATATCAGTGCCGCGTCCCTATGGGAGGTGGTCATTAAGATCCAACTGAAGAAGCTCACCGCGGACCCGGCCGAGCTCGCGGCCAAGGTTGCGGACAGCGGGTTTCAAGAATTGCCGGTCTCTGTGCACCATACCCTGGCGCTGGAGCGGTTACCCCTGCATCATCGGGATCCCTTTGACCGCATTCTAGTGGCGCAAGCTCAGGTGGAACATCTGCGCTTGCTCACCTGTGATGCAAATTTGAAGCCCTATGGTCCGGTGTGTCAGGTTTTCCCGTAGACCGGAGACCGACCGATCACCTGTTCCGGTGGCGATCGAACGGATCACGGTGGATTTCGCTCTCTCGCCATGCGCAATCACGGCAGGATCGTGAACCGACGTCTCCATAAACATGACCTCGCCGGATCCCGATAGTCGTTCTCCCCTGCTGCGCAGGAGTATCGGAAGAGAAGGCTAAGTTCCACACGGGTGGGGGAGGACCGCCGCCTCTCCCTTTTCATTCTCTTCACAGACATTCGCGTTTTCTGCCCCCCCCCACCAGATGGGCTAGAGTCCGGCTCGAGGACTCTTGCGGCTGTGCCACATGCGGATGTGGCGCAGGTGCCGGGTCGTCGAGCCGCACCACAGAGAGATTCTATCTGGTTCATTGCATTGCTGAGATGCACGACGTCCAGAGGACGATCCGCCGCGTTTGTAAAACTTATCCGAACATCGTGCTGAGGGCCTGGCGCAGCGCGGCTTGATCCGGTGCGGCGAGTCGGCCCAATTTCTTGAGGACCAGAGCTGGGTCGATGGTCGTGAGGATTGGTTTGAGGACGGACGGCTTGAGTAAGCCCGCCCCCTGCCAATCTTGCACCTGCACCTCACCCACGGAGAGGGCAGAGGATTGCCGACTGGTCACTGCCATAATCAGGAGATCGGGGCGAGCCTGATGGTAGGCTGGACTGCTGACTACGACGGCGGGGCGGCGTTTGACGGCGGACTGATCTGTGAAGGGAAAGGGGACTAAGACCACGTCCCCAAAGTCATAACCGGTCATAATCGGCGTCAGCGGGGTTATCCCAGACCCGCGCGAAGGCGGCGGTAGCGAGCTGTCCGGCGGTCTGCGTGAGACTACACTCCTCGGCCTGACGGTGGGCGAGAAAATCCACGAAGTCTTCCACCTCGGCGACCCGTTCGGGCGGGAGGTGCCGAAGTTTGTGGAGAATCGTCTGTTCCTGTGCCGTGGTCATCTGCCTAGCTCTGACTGGTCCTCAGCCTACACAGCTCCGTGCCGAAGATCAATCATTCCTTGGTTGCGTACCGGACCTGTATGTTGTGGCAGGATATGGTTTTCTCCAACATTTGTCTTACATTTGCCGCTGTGCTAAAGTCCGCCGCATCGATTTGCTCATCCCTCTTCACCAGGAGTCCTTATGCTTCTTGCGTCGAAAACCTTTTCGGATCCCTCCGGCCACACCAGCTTGGAGGAGTACCAGCACCTGTTTTGCGCATGGGCGTCCAGCGTGCGAGCCCCTGGCCCGCTGATCCCCATCGATCTGGAACCCTTGCCCTCCAGTCCCGAGGGATTCGACGAGCGGGTATACGGCGTGCGGTTCTGGTACCGCAGCGCGGCATAAGCCTTTCGATGGTGGCTGCCCGTGCGACCCTGACCGTCGATCTTGGTGACCTCAAGGAGCCCTGGGTCCAGTGGTGCGCTCAGCATCAGCTGACACCCAGCGAGGCCCTCCGACGGCTGCTCCGCCAGACGCTGACGCCTCCGTCCCGATCACGCCCCACGCCGCATCGCAGCGTTCCTCATCGCGCTGAGCAGCCCACGCGCCAAGTCGGATTTCGCCTGACCCGCTCGGAATACTCGGCGCTTGAGAGGCGCGCCCGAGTCGAGGGGTACCGCCCCACGCAGTGGCTCATCGCCTTGATTCGGATCCAACTCACCCACACGCCGTCGCTCTCGGATCCCGAACGAGCGGCCGTTGGTCATTCCACGAAGCAACTCCTTGCGCTCGGACGGAACCTCAACCAGATTGCGCGGGCCTTGAACAAAGCTCCTGCCCAACACGCCGCGGTGCGGCTCGAGCTGCTGCAAGATTTGTCGATGCGTATTCGGACTCATGTGGAGCAGATCACGGCGCTCACCCGTGCGAGCCTCGAACGGTGGGAACTCCGTCCATGACGACGCGGCTGTTTCCGATTGATGCGACCCTCGACGAATGGGGGAGCCGGCTGTTTAATCTCGCCCCTGGTGCGCCCCCTCGCCCGCCGAAACGGACGACCGGTCCTTTCTTGTTCCGTACGGGAGCCACCGGGCGTCGACTCACCTCGTCACAGGATCGCGCCGCCCTCGTCCGTCAGAAATTGCGTGACTTGGTGAGACGAACCCCGCAAGTGATGGTGAAGCTTGCGAGGGCGCCGAAGGGCCTGCGTGGGATTGCGAACAACCTGACCTATATTTCGAGAAACGGACAACTCGAAATTGAGGATGAGGACGGACAAGTGATTATCGGGAAGGAGGCGGTGGCCGACTTGAAAGCCGAATGGGAACACGGCGGGACGCCGATCCCGGCCCAGTCCCGTGCTCGCGACGCCTTTCATCTGGTGCTGTCCATGCCGGAGGGCACCGACCCGTTGGGTGTGCAGCGCGCGGCACGAGACTTTGCCACACGCGAATTTCCGACCCATCAATACGCGATGGTGCTCCACACGTTTGACACTGACCCTGACCCTCATCCGTCCGTGCATCCGCATGTGCACCTGACGGTCAAGGCCGTGAGTTTTGAGGGCATCCGCCTCAATCCACGCAAACCCGATCTCCAGCGGTGGCGCGAGGGGTTTGCTGAAGCCTTGCGGGAGCATGGCATTGATGCCACGACGACGAGCCGGCTTCACCGCACAACCCAGGAGCGCTGGACGGTCCGGCATCTCCATGACACGAGCAAACAGGGGAAGACGCTGGAGCGGCTGAAACGCGTCACGCCTCGGCCTGGACGAGCCCTGGAGGTGATGCGGAATTATGAGCAAGTGATGCGGGCGTTAGCCCGATCGGACCGTGGCGAGGATCGGCAACTGGCCACGGACCTCGTCCGCTACGTGAGCGAGCGGGTGCGGGATGTTCCGAAGACTCGCTCGCCGGAGCGCGACCGATCCTCCTAACGACGGCGCCCCGTCCGGTTCTTCGCCCGTGCGTCGCGCTTCGTGCTCGACACGATCCGCAACGCGCGGCCCTGGGCATCGCGCGCAAGATTCTGCGTGTCGCTAATCAGCTGCTGTCCACCGGTTGACCCTTTCGGGATCTCAGGGAGACCTCTCTCCACCAGTTAAACACAACGCCCATCTGGCCAAGCGGGTTGTGCGTGACCTCACGCACCTGGGCTATGGTGGCCATAGGAGCCTGAGGAAGCAACGGGGCTCCGCCTCGCACCGGGGTATTCGGAGTCGTTGCTGATCTCAACGTCGCCACGTTCGTTTCATCTGATGAGTGAACACTGTCAGTTTCCTCGACGTTGTATTACAATGATGCGTATTGTTGGAGAACTACACCAATGCGATACCGTGTCGTTATTGAACAGGACGAAGATGGAGCCTATGTTGCTGAATGTCCGACCTTGCCAGGTTGTGTGAGCCAAGGACATACTCGCGAGGAAGCCCTGACGAATATTAAGGATGCCATCGCAGGCTATCTTGAGAGTTTACGAAGCCACAATGAGCCAATCCCCCCCTCGATTTGGGAAGAAACAGTGGACATCGCCCTGTGAGCAAGCTGCCTGTCGTCTCAGGCCAAGAAGCCGTAGGCGCATTGAGGAAGATGGGCTATCTGGAGGATCATCAAACCGGTAGTCACATTATCTTGCGACAATTTCATCCTCCTCATCGGAGACTCACCGTCCCTCACCACAAAGAACTTGCAAAAGGCACGTTACGCAGCATCATTCGGCAAGCTGGTCTTTCCGTGGAAGAATTTTGCGCCCTGCTCTGAACCCGTCCCCTAAGAACGGCGGCATCGACGTGGCCTGCGTCCTTCACGAGGGCCGTGACCTCGCTCGTTATCTTCCTAGGGCTTTGCCATTGAGCGCCTGACGAACCTGTGTGCTATAAAAGACCGGTATGAAGCACCAACGGCGGGCGGGAATCAGTCACGAGAGGCATTTGCAGCCCACTGGGCTCGGGGCGCTCGACCCGGCGCTTCGCCAGGCGCTCATGCGCGTGAACCCGGAGTATTTCGCCTGGTCCCTTGAGGCGCAGGAACGCTACCGTGTCGGCATGCCTGAACAGGACGCGTTCCGTCTCCGTCAGGCGTTGCTCAAGGCGTTGTTTGGTCTCCACGCACAGACGGAAGACGACCTTGCGAAGATCAGCGACCAGTTCGGCGATGAGGAACATCTGGTATTTAACCGAGCGTGCACATTGTCGTAAAGAGCCAATTTTGGCTTTTAGGCAAAGCAGAAATTGGACAGATGTCTGACCCTCTGCTACCCTCCACGGTATGACACACAAGCCCATCCCTCCTCGTCGATCTCCCTGGAATAAGCGCGTGGCCGTTGGTCAAATGCGTCCCCTGACATCTTTGCAGGCAACCGTCATTCGTCAACGACTGCGCGACGAAGGGAAGGTCCGGGATCTCGCCTTGTTTAATACCGCCCTCGATACCATGTTGCGGGCCTCGGATCTGCTTCCGCTACGCATTCGGCAGGTCACGGATCATAAAGGGCGCATTGTTGAGGAGTTCCCGATTCGCCAGCGGAAGACGGGCCGCACCCACGTGGTGGCGCTCTCGCCGGAGACGCGGTCTGCCCTCGCCGCCTGGATCGCCCATTCCGGGAAGAAAGCGCCGGCCTATCTGTGGACCAGTATTGGGAATCGCAAGACTGGCTCGCACTTGACTCGCGAGCAATATGCCAATCTCGTCAAGCGCTGGGTGTCCTTCGTGGATCTGGATTGGAAACGCTATAGCACCCATTCGATGCGCCGGTCGAAGTCGGCGGCCATTTATCAGGCCACCAAAGATCTGGCGGCCTGCCAACATCTCCTTGGGCATAAGAATATCGGGAGTACCGCCCACTACCTCGGCATGGATCAGCGGCGTGCGCTGTCGCTTGCCAAGAAAATCCGAATCTGAGGTTGGTTTGGACCGGTCGGTCCGTTGGACATAAAGTTTCTGCTTGAAATATGTTGTCAGATATGACAACATCGGAGCCCGATGAGCGGTGCGGCGTAGCCGATGGCTGAGATCCGGAAGATACATCCGATATCGTGGATCAAGGCCGCGTTGAAGGACTTCCGGCGCTTTCCTAATGGGGTTCAAGCGATCTGCATGACCGCCCTGACGATTGCGGCGGAAGGGGGCAAGGCCGACTTGTCAAGCCGTTGCAGGGCTTGGGTTCAGGCCTATTTGAAATCGCGCTGGCGTTCAAAGGCGATGCATACACGGGTCGTGTATGCGGTCCAGTTGGCAGATGAGATTTGGGTGATCCATGCCTTTCAAAAGAAATCCACCACGGGCACCAAGACCCCACCACGCGAGATTGAGCTGATCAGGAATCAGCTGAAGCATTTACAAGGAGATGCTCCATGAGAGAGAAAGAAGAATTGGACGTCGTACGTGGTAGTGGGAATGTGTTCCGGGATCTCGGTAGGGAGAACGCGGATGCTGAACAGTTCAAGGCGATGCTTGCCACCAAGATTATCCACGTGCTAGACCACGAACGTTTGACAGTCCGTGGTGCTCATGCTCGGACCGGCGTCGCCGCGGCCGATTTTTCCCGCATTCGCCATGCTGATCTCGGACGGTTCACCGCTGACCGTCTCATCATGATTCTCAACCGTCTCGGGTCGCGGGTTGAAGTGAAAGTCCGGGTGCGGCCCGTCAAAAGCGCTGCCTAGTAACAAAGGCTACTTCATGCAGAGCTCTTTACACAGTCCAGCTGTCCAATAACCGCGTGGTCATTGCACATACTGACCTGAGCATACGAGAGTGGTCATACATTTCCAGGCTGTGCTCGACTGTTGCAGTCCCACCAATTGTCCTCATTAAGGCATCGACGCGTGCTAGGCTCTCATCACTAGGTGAAGCTAATCTTCGTAGCGCCTGATGGCAATCGTCAGTTCACGACGCGGAAGCCTGACGGTGGGATCTTGTTCAAGAATGCGCAACGCTGCTGCGAGATCTCGTGCGGATTTTAGATTGTTCTCGTGAATTTGTTCCACGATCCAGAGAAGACCATGAACCTCAATACCATGCTTTGCGGCCAACGTTCGGAGATCCCCGTCACCTGTTACCAAGATGCAGCCAGCATGGCTTTCGGCTAGTGCGAACGCGAATCCATCATGGACAGATAGTCCTGGTTTTGTGCGAATGACTTCCTGAGCTCGCAGGACCCCAGCGCCCGGGATGTCGATGACCTGTAGTCCCCCGTCGAGTAATCCTCGTTTTTGCTCGGCACTGAATTTCAGGAGCTCATCTTCGAAGAGCGTGTTGGGAATCAAGATCTCGTATGGCAGGGATAAAAAGGCCTCCAGAAGTGATACCTTCCTGAGATCGATTAGGCAACTGCTATCACTAACGATGATCCTCATCAGCGCGCGGCCCCCTCAGACCCGCTTCGACCTCAGAGACAGAGAGCCGCAATAATTCCGTTGTCTTCGTCAGCGAAATCAGCCCCTCAGCCAACGCGCGATAGCATAGACGCTCGAAGCGTCGAGGGCGTTCCCACGTGCCACGCTCCGCCTCATGTTCCAGCTCTTCAGGTTCCTGAGTCCGCCATCCGCGTGCAATTCCTTGAAATGCATAGGTCAGAGTTGATGGACTAATGATACTGAGTTGCCGGAGTCGCATGAGCAGTGCCGCGCCACTTACTCGGTAGAGCCTCTTGAGACCAATTATTTCCCGGTAGCCTAACGCATGGCGGTGCTTCCCAACCTCCACAAGCACATGCTCACGAGTCATCATGAATGCTCCGGCAAACACCGTTGCAGCTTTTTCTTCGTCTTCTGGCGAGAGGCTCTCAGGATCGATGAGCTGATGTGCCAGTTCGTGCGCAAGCGTGAGCCGTCGTCGCTCAAGTGAAAATCGATCGTTAACTACAATCACAGGCAATTTCCAGTCGCGATCTGCTCTTCCGACTAGACAGGTAAACCCAGAGATATTGTCAGAGAGTGTGGCCACTAAGACCTTAAGGCCTTTCTCCTCAAGTAACTCGGTCATGTTGGGGATGGGATCAAGACCCAGTTTCCAAGCTTCTCGGACATTTCGAGCAAGGTGTTCAGCCTCATCAATCTTGCGGAGCTTCCGTGGGCCCTTGAGAGGTTTCTGCCAGAGGGTACTATCGATATCAAGGATTGATTCGATCTGCAGATAGCGCTCGATCCACTCGAGCACCTCCGTCTCGACATGGGCTCGATCACGGGCGCTCGTACGCGCTTTCTTCCTGAATTCGACCCCCGTGAGCTGAATCCCTTGCGTATCAAATAGATAGGGAAGGGATACCTTCAAGGCAGTCGCGAGGGCCATTAATACTCCGGAACTTGGTACATCTTCACCCCGTTCGTATTTCCCAATCGCCTGCGCGGTGACTCTGTCTTCCATGGCAGAGGCCAGGTCGCGGAGGGAGAAGCCGGCTTTATGCCTAGCCATTCTGATCCGGTCTCCGATCATACGTCACCCTTCGGTTTACACTTGTACAATATTAGTATGTGTTGTAAACTATCTTCATGAACAATGCAAGAGAACTTTCAGAGAGGGTACGGATGAACATCGCCAATCCGAAAGGCTTTCTGGCTGAAGTGACGCGGCAGCTCACAAAGGAGCTGGTACATACTGGTGGTCTGCATGGCACCGGTCTTCAATAAGGCGTCCCTACACTGTTGGCTCGGTCGATGTAACCAATTATGAAAGGACAAACCAATGAACCAAGATCATGGTCAGGAAAAGACATTCACAATAATTGTGAATGGGCGAAAGAAAGAAGTGGCCACAAAGGAGGTATCGTACGCCAACATCATCAATTTGGCCTACGACAATAACCCACCAACGGGGCCAAATATCGTCATCACCGTCACTTTTAAAAGAGGCGAGAACGACAAGCAAGGGACGCTGCTGCCGGGGGACTTCACTAAGATAAAGGATGGGATGATCTTTAATGTCACAGCAACTGATAAGTCGTAGCCCCGATCTCAAGAAGTTGCAGGATGAGGGGTACGACGTTGAGATTCGCTCAGGCTATCTCCTGATCAAGGACGTTCCATACGTAAACGCCAAAAAGGAAATCATGCGAGGCATTCTTGTCTCCAAACTGACCTTGGCTGGAGACGTGACCACCACGCCAGAAACCCATGTTGTCATGTTTGCTGGATCATATCCGTGCGATAAGGACGGCACAGAACTCGAAAAGATTAGACATGGGGATGGTCAGCAATTGGTCGAGAATCTCACGACCCAGCATTCATTTTCGAGTAAACCAGTAGGCGGCGGCTACAAAGATTACTATGAGCTGATGACAACCTATGTTGCCATATTCCTCAGCCACGCGCACACCATCGAACCCAATGTCACGGCCCAGACCTTTTCGGTAATTCCAACACATGAAGATGAGTCGGCCTTCCAGTACATCGACACGGCTTCGAGTAGGGCCGGAATAAACATGGCCAACAAGAAGCTCGCGTTAGCAAAGGTGGCAATTGTGGGTCTGGGTGGTACAGGATCTTACGTCTTTGATCTGGTCGCGAAAACACCCGTGAAGGAAATACATTTATTTGATGGGGATATTCTATTGTCACACAATGCTTTCAGATCCCCAAGTGCTGCGTCGATCGAAGAACTGCGATCGAAACCAAAAAAGGTTGCCTACTTAAAGAATATGTATTGCAAGATGCATCGAGGGATTGTCGATCATGGTTACTATATTGACGCCTCGAATGTCGATGCGCTGCAAGGAATGGACTTTGTGTTTCTTTGCATCGACGCCAGCGATGCAAAGAAGTGCGTCGTAGAGAACCTGGAAAAGTTTGGAATATCGTTCATTGACGTAGGTATGGGCGTAGAACTTGTCGAAGGTTCGTTGCGGGGAATCCTGCGAATCACAACCAGCACCGCTGAGCGACGTCAGCATTTTAGGCGAAGGGTCTCACTGGCAGATGCGAGCGACAACGCCGATTATGATCGAAACATTCAGATCGCTGACCTCAACGCCCTTAACGCCGCTCTCGCTGTGATAAAATGGAAAAAACTATATGGTTTTTATCTGGACTTCGAGAATGAATACAACAGCACATACACCGTGGACAGCAACATGCTTCTTAGTGAGAATCAATGATCAGGCGAGAAGCACATCTTACACACGAATTTGTTGAGTACATACCCGACCAGTTAAAGGAAGGCACGGTATACCTTTCTTTAGCCTTTGCCACGGCGGCGCACAAATGTTGCTGTGGGTGTGGAAACACCGTTATCACGCCACTTTCTCCGACAGACTGGAAGCTCATCTTTGATGGAGAATCCATATCTCTCGATCCATCAATTGGGAACTGGAGCTTCCCTTGTAAGTCCCATTACTGGATAAAGCGCAATAGGGTTAAATGGGCTGCACAATGGTCTCAAAAGCAGATTGACGCCGGTAGGCTCCGCGACCGGGAGGCCAAGGACAGATACTTTGGTAAAACGCAGGATCAGTCTGTGGATGCTGACCAAAATGCGGCTGCTGAAAAACAGAATGAGGAGAAATCTCTTGAGGACCAGGGGCGTAAATCAAAGAATTGGTGGGCATAACGAAGAATGGATCATGGGCCGCCTGGTAATCGGGACCCTCTGGGACTCAGGTACAACAGAACCGCCAAGCATCAAAACCTGAATAATTGTCTCATCTTGTCGAATGAATTGAGAGTTGGCTTCCTGCGCCAAGACCACTCTGATCTGCCTCAGTCGCGCAACCATTTTCTACCACTCGCCCGTTTGCCTCCAGGGCGATCAGCTCCAGCCCCTCGATTTCCTGGATCGTTTTTCCGGCAATACCCTGCAGATCGCCGTACATGCCCGCCGTCGCCTGCATGACCCGATCAATCTGCTCTTCTCGTTTGGCCCATTGCTTGGTCATGGCCTTCTTTTCTTTGTCGAGATCCTCCTGCATTGACGAGAAGGCTTCGACGATCGCCTCGATGCGATGGCGAAAGCGAGGCCCGGTGAGATATTGGTAAATCATCTCCGTCTTGGTTTGCTGGCCTTCGGAGGCCTGTCGAGCCGAGGCGACTTCGATCAAGGTATGGCGGAGGCTGTATGCGAGGGGAAGCAGAGTTTTTGGATGGGTGATCCAAACATTGTCGATGAGACCGAAGGTCTCGAGGTCTTTCGGCAGACATTGACTGACAATGACGGCCAGCTCCGCTTTGGCGGCCCGCTGATCTTCACGCAGCTTGGTCAACCAACCATCGCTCCAATTCTTGGTGCGCTTCGATTCCCAAATAATAGTCCCGCAGCACTGGCCGTTGAGCCCGGCCACACGCTGGAGGGCATCGCCGCCATGTTCGCCTTTGGGGACTGGCTCGATGGTGTCGCGCGGAAACTTCGTGCGTAGCAACGCTTCTAACTCTAGTTCCTGGACTTCCCCTTGAAGCTGCTGTGACCCCTGCTCTGCTTTGCGTTTCAATTCCTCGATCTGCTTCTGCATCGATGAGATGGTTTGCTCTTTCTCCAATACTTTGAGCTTGAGACTTTCCTCCGCTTCTTTCTTCGCCTGATCGCGGGTCGCGGCCAAGCTCTCTTGAACGCGCTTCTCCACGGTGAGGTCAAGTTCGCGTTTGGCATCATCCAGTTCACGTTGTTTCTTGATCAGCTCAGCTTGGGCTTTCTGCGCCTCAGCCAGTTTGGCCTCACGCTCCTTCATCAACGCGTGAAGATCGGCCAGTTCTTTAGCCTTGTGATCAAGATCGGTTTGTAAGGCCAACTTCGCCTTTTTCGCTTCTTCAACAGCAATTCTGATTCGCTCCAGGCGGACCTTTTCGGCGACCTGCTCGTCAAGCTGCTCCTTGGCTTTTGCGACAGCCTCCTCACGGGAGTGAATCTCGGCTTCTCGCTTGGCCGTCTCCGCATCCTTCTGAGCCAACCGCTTCTCATACGCGTGACGTGTCGACTCAATCAGTGGGGCGGCTAGCGATTCTGTGAGTTTGACCTCGGTCTTGCAGCTTGGACAGATGATGGTCGGTTCGCTCATGGTGATGTGCTCCTTTAGGAAACTCGCAGGATAGTCAGCGGTCCATGCGAGCTTACTCTTTGTGGGAATGTCCCTTCAATCACTGTCACGAGGTTCTCATGCGGATGCCGTGAAATAGCACCCGTTCAGTCTCCATGACCTTGATGGGCACGTCGTTCGTGCTCCGTGAGGCCAGAACTTAGATGGCCGCACATGCTTGAAGCATTGATCTTCGTGGGAAACTCTCAGCATTCCGGAGCTCCCCCTTCGACTTCAGTATAGTATTTCTTTGATGGAGAGAGGACATTGGGACATAGAGGACTGCGGCTAGACCGTTGGCATCAGCGGATGCTTCTTTCGGGCAGCCATCTTTGCCAACGCCTCGGCGCGAATTTCTTTCCAGCCTCGGTCAGTGCTGCCTTCGGGCTGTTCAAGCTCTCCAGCAATTTCGCTTCCAGCTCGTCGTCGGCTTTCCGTTTTTCATCGGTCCGGATCAATTCCTGCACATATTCGCTGGCACTGCTATAGTGCCCTTGCGCGATCTGCCGCTCGAGGAATTGTTTCAAGGGATCAGGCAGAAGAATGTTCATGCTCTGCATGGGGTGCCTCCTCTGTCACGGGTCTTCCCACCTATGCCAGGAATGGCCAACAATGGCAAGGAGTGCCATGTCCTACCCTCATGAGGTCTCCTGCTCGCGCCTCGTGTCATAGGACCTGTCCTTTACAGCCTCGCCGGGCCATGTCGCGTTCTCCCACATTCAGCAGTCGCCCTGACCTATACACAGTTGCCTGTTGGCCGACGCCTGCACCAGGAGTGTCATAGAGCTGTCTTCCACACCTGGTTCGGCCTTGACGAGTTGAGAGCACGTCCTGACACAGAGTAGCCC
>CAZOHW010000071.1:0-13808 GCA_964579525.1 uncultured Nitrospira sp.
TGTGCCGATGAGTTGCCCTCGTGCGAGCTCCTTGTGTCGGACGAGTCCGATGGCAGAAGTAAGCTCGTCCAGGGTGAGCTCTTCCTCGGTGCGTCCGACCATCGAGATCTCAGGGATGGAATAAATTCCATAGGGCAACAGTAAATTGTCGACACGATCGGGATGCCCAAAGGCATGGCAAGACGCGTGGCGGCCCTGTTGCATCGAGGTTGAAGCGAGAGCTGGAAAGCCGATCACGTCGCCGGCCGCATAGATATGGGGAATGGCCGTTTGGAAATGCTCATTGACGGCGATGCGGCCACGCTCGTCGGGCTTGAGACCGATGGTTTCTAGATTGAGCGACTGGGTGGCTCCTACGCGGCCGATCGCGTACATCAGTGTCGAGGCTTGAATCGGTGGATGCTGACGCAAGGTGACATGAATGGCATGATGCCCTTTGTTCGTGATCGCAAGGACTTCTTCATCGTGATAGAGCGTGACGCCGGTTTCTGTCATCTGCCGCTGGAGGCCTTCAATGATCTCAGCATCCGCAAACTCCAACAGCCGCGGGCGCTTATCGATCAGTGTGACGGGGACGCCAAGTGTCGCAAGAATCGACGCATATTCGGTTCCGATGACCCCACCTCCGACGATGACGATGGACTCGGGGATACGTTTCAAGGTTAACAGTCCGTCCGTGTCGATGATAGTGTGGTCGTCGAACGGGATACGCGATGGGCGAGACGGTTCGGTGCCGACGGCGATCACGATGAAATCTGCCGTCAGCTCAAACTCGCCATGATCCCGGTGAATACGAAGTCGATGAGGATCAAGAAAACTGGCGGAGCCGAAAAACATGTCGACTCGATTGCGGGCCATCTGGTGCTGGACGATCTCGATCTCGTTCCTGATGACATGATTCGCGCGAAAGGCAAGATCCTCGATCGCAATAGATTTTTTTAAACGATACTCCGCGCCATAGAGATTGCGCTGGCGGAATCCGGAGAGGTAAAGCACCGCTTCACGGAGCGATTTGCTTGGGATCGTCCCGGTGTTGATGCACACCCCGCCCAGGACCATCTTCCGTTCGATGATCCCGACTTTTTTATTGAGCTTGGCCGCTTGCACCGCGGCCTTTTGGCCGGCTGGTCCCGTGCCGATGACGAGCAAGTCGTAATGAGACATGAGTGTCCTCAAGAGGCACAGGCTGAGGCTAAGGCTGAGATCCAAGAACGAAGAACAGCTCTCGTTCGAAGCTCAACCTCAACCTTACCTATAGACACTAGCTTTCCGTCACCAACTTACGGGCGAAGGCGAAGGCTTCGTCCATGTCGGGCAAGTATGTGAGATCCGGAGTGATTTGGAGATACCGAATGGTGTTATCCTTGTCGATCACCAGGACGGCCCTCGTTAAAATGTGGGGTCCCTCCAAAAATAAACCGTGCGTTTTTCCAAATTCAGCTCCCCGATAGTCAGACACGAACGTCACATTGGTAATCTTCGCTTCGTTCGAGAAGCGTTTTTGCGCAAAAGGAGTATCGACACTGATCGTGATGAGTTCCACCAGCTTGTCCAGGCCTTTGTTCTTTTCGCTCAAGTAGTGGGTTTGCTGTTCGCACACCGGTGTATCGAGTGAAGGCACCACGCTGATGATGCGCACTTTTCCAGCACCCTTGGTCTGGACGATATTCACGAGGGAGAGGTCATTCTGTGCGACCTTGACGTCACGCAGCATCTCGCCGACTTTGACTCCGTTGCCCGCGAGAGCCAGAGAATTGCCCTTGTATAGGACCTTGTTGCCTTCGCCGGCAATGGCGCTCCCATCGGCGACCGGCATATTTTTGTACGAGAAGGTATTGCCGAGAGATCCTCCCATGGCTTGACAGCCGGCGACCGTCAGTGAAAGGCCTAGCACGGTGATGACCGCCCAATCATAGTGTTTCTGCATTGTGGGCTCCTTTCCCAGAGATGAGGGTTCAATGGTTTCGTGTGGAGACAGTCTCGTTGGAATCGTTAGTGAATATACGCGATCAGCGAACGATTAACCAGATCTGGCCGTTCCCATTGCGGCAAATGGCCGGCATCGGGAATGCTGACGAATTGCGAATGAGGAATCAACCGATGCAATTCCTCGCCGACAGTTATGGGAAAAACATGGTCCTGTTCACCCCAGATGAGCAACGTTGGATGTGTGATGGTGGCGAGGCGGGGAGCATAGTCGCGCTCCCACACCGGAAGGGCGTTTCGCACCGCCATGATCGGGCGAATGATCCCAGGACGTCGACGGTTACGGTTCGACCGTTCGATGACGGCAGGTGTGAGCAGTGCGTGGTCGTGCACCATTTCTTTCAAGAAGGATTCGGTGCCGACTCCATTGAATAACCAATTGGCGAGAGAGACGAACCACACTGGCAGTCGAGTTCCCATCGCTTGCCGCAGAGTCGGGTTGGTGAGCTTCTCCATGACATGTGACGGTAATCCATCGATCAGCACAAGCTTCTCGACGCGGGTGGGGCAGTTCAATGCCATGCCGATTACCAGTCCGGCCCCCATGGAGTTGCCGATCAGCGTGGCTTTGGGAATCTGGAGGGCATCCATGAACCCTACCAGGAACTCCAACATCTGGTCGGGCAAGTAGGCGATCTCCGGTTTATCCGAGAGCCCGGATCCCAGCAGATCAAGCGTCAAGAGACGGAACTGTTGGGACAAGGCCTGCTGCTGGTGTTCCCATTGCCACATCGATCCACCAAATCCATGGATCAAAATGACCGGAGGGCCTGACCCCTCGTCAAGATACGCGATCCGTTGACCCTGCACGAGCACCGTGTTGATATGGATGCGGTCGATTGCGTCAAAATATGATGGAATGTGAGAAGCAGGAGTACAACCGACGATCATGGACAAACCGAGAGAGCAGGTCAGCGACCCAAGCAGCCAGGGTATAGTGGGAAAGTGAGTAGACCGGTCTGCTATGGCTCCTACTCCAGTTGAATGAGGGTTTCATCCGTCTTCACGTTGTCGCCTTCAGCTGCTAATATTGCGGTGACTTTGCCATCCATTGGTGCCGGTACTCGGCTTTCCATTTTCATGGCTTCAATGATCAACAGAGGGTCGCCGGCCTTCACGCGATCATCGACCGCCACTAGAATTTTCACCACGCGACCGGGCATCGGTGGCGCGACATCGCCAGGCTTTGACGGTCTCGGTCGCTTGGGTTTATTACCGGAACTGGTCTCGGGCGATTCAGGGACGCCGGCTAAGACTTCCTGAATCGGTTCCAGCGAGACTTCTTCGAGCTTGTCGTTGACACGGATGTAGTAGGGTTTGCGTCCATCGACCTTCCGGCCGGAGCCGGAAACCTTCACATGGTAGGTTTCTCCGTGCACGGTCACATTGAATTCCACTGGAGCGAGATGAAGTTCGTGTGCGACAGCTGGTCCCTTCGCCAGGGCGGACTCGAGGGGTTCCGGCATCAACTCACCTTTCTCACGGGCCTCGAAAAAGTCTCGGGCGATTGCGGGGAATAATACAAATGACAATTGATCCTCGATACTTTGTGCTGAGGCGGGAAGCTCTTTTTTCGCGTCATCTAATTCCGGCTCTAGGCGATCGGCGGGTCTGGTCTTGATTGGGGTTTCATCTCCTGTCGCGCGTGACGATACATCGAGATCCACTTGACCTGGGGCGCGGCCATAGAGCCCGAGAAAATAGTTCGTTGTTTCGGTCGTGATGACTTTGTAGCGTTCCCCGGTTAGGACATTGAGCGTCGCTTGAGTTCCAACGATTTGGCTCGTCGGAGTCACGAGGTGAGGATAGCCCATCTCTTTGCGCACCCGCGGGACTTCTTCGAGTACTTCTTTCATCCGGTCCAACGCGTTTTGCTCCGTCAGTTGGGCGGCCAAATTCGACAGCATCCCTCCTGGAATTTGCGAGGTGAGGATTTCCGCGTCCACGCCGGTGAAGTCGCTTTCGAACTGACGGTATTTCCGTCGAATAGATCGGAAATGTTCGGTAATCGGCTGGAACGAGGACAGATCCAGCCCAGTGTGATATGGCGTGTTCTGAAGCGAGGCGACCAACGTCTCGGTTGCTGGGTGGGAGGTGCCCCCAGCCAGCGGGGACATGGCCGTATCAAGCATATCGAGGCCGCCGAGGATCGCCATCAGCGACGCCATTGAGGCCATCCCGGATGTGTAATGGGAATGGAGGTGGAGTGGGACCTTGACCGCGGTTTTCAGGCGACGAACCAGATGGTAGGCATCCAGGGGGGCCAGCAGTCCAGCCATATCCTTGATGCAAATGGTATCCGTACCGAGATCCTCCAGCTTCTTCGCGAGATCGACAAAACGGTCGATGCTATGGACGGGGCTCACGGTATAGCAGATGGTGGCTTCGGCATGTTTACCGCAGGCCTTGACTTCACTCACGGCTCGATCGAGGTTACGCACGTCGTTGAGGGCATCGAAGATTCGGAAGACGTCGATGCCGTTCGTAGCTGACCGCTCGATGAATCGCTCCACCACATCATCGGCGTAGTGGCGGTAGCCGACGAGGTTTTGCCCTCGCAAGAGCATTTGGAGCTTGGTATTGGGCATGGCAGCTCGCAAGGCACGGAGCCGCTCCCAGGGATCCTCTTTTAAGAAGCGGAGGCAGGTATCGAACGTGGCACCGCCCCAGACCTCCAGCGACCAATAGCCGATAGAGTCCAGTTTCTGCGCAATCGGCAGCATGTCCTCAGTGCGCATCCTCGTTGCGAGCAGTGACTGGTGGCCATCACGAAGGGCCACGTCGGTAATCAGCACCGGCTTGCCGACTGCCGGGTGGATCGTGAACTCCCGCGGCTGAGTCGCGGCATGTTTTGAGGTTTTGATGACTGGCGCAGAAGGTCGGCGTTTTATTGGCTGTTTCTTAGCTGGTGGTCGTTTTGTCGCCATGGCGTTTATCGTATGGTCTTATGTATCTTATTGGTTGGTCGCAATAAGTATTTGGGTGCTTATAACCCTTCATAGGCGGCAATGGCAGCTGACAGGGCAAGGACCAGATCTTCCGGCTGCTCGAACTCGTGGTAACCATACAGGTTGGGATGGGTATCCAGATACGAAGTGTCGAAACGCCCATCGATAAAGTCCGGCTCTTGCATGATCGCTTTCATGAACGGGATCGTCGTTTTCACTCCACGGAGCACATATTCTTCGAGGGATCGTCTCATACGGCTGACGGTTTCTTCCCACGTACGACCTCGGACTGTCAACTTGGCCAGCAGGGCATCATAGTAGGGCGGGATGGTGTAATCCTTGTAGACGGCGCCGTCGATGCGTACGCCGATTCCACCAGGTGAGAGATAGGCCGTCACGGTGCCCGTACAGGGCAGAAAATTGTTCTTGGGATCCTCCGCATTGATCCGGCACTGAATCGCATGGCCCTGCAAAATAATGTCCTTTTGTTGAACGCTGATGGGAAGGCCGGCCGCGATCTTGATCTGATTCCGCACGATATCGATGGCCGTGATCTGCTCCGTCACCGTATGTTCAACTTGGAGACGGGGATTCATCTCGATGAAGTAAAACTGACCGGTTTGATCGAGCAGGAATTCCACGGTTCCCGCGTTGTCATAGTTCACCGCACGCGCGATGGCGATCGCAGCGTTCCCCATCGTCTCCCGCAGTTCCGGGGTCAGAATCAATGATGGAGCGATCTCGATCAGCTTCTGGTGCCGCCGTTGGATCGAACAATCTCGCTCTCCTAAATGGATGATATTGCCGTGCCGGTCGCCGAGAATTTGGAACTCAATATGGTGCGGTCGTTCGATGTACTTTTCAATGAAGACGCTCCCATCGCCGAAGGAGGCTTGAGCTTCGCGTGATGCGACCTCCATATTCTCACGCAGTTCCTCATCGGACCGGACGACACGAAGGCCTCGGCCGCCGCCTCCGGCACTCGCCTTGATCATGACCGGGTAGCCAGCCTTTTTGGCGAAGGCCAGGGCGTCCTTTACATTGGTAATGGCCCCGTCTGTGCCTGGGACAATCGGCACACCAGCTGATTCAGCGAGCTCGCGAGCCTTGACCTTGCTCCCCATGAGGGTAATCGCGTGGGTAGAAGGGCCGATGAAGGTAATACCGGATGCGTGGCAGAGCTCTGCGAATTCTGCATTTTCAGAGAGGAAGCCATATCCTGGGTGAATGGCATCGGCCCCGATCCGTTGGGCAAGCTCTACGATCTGCTTGCTGTCGAGGAATCCTTTGACCGGACCTGGTCCAACCAGATAGGACTCATCGGCCTTCTTGACGTAAATCCCGGTTGAATCTGCCTCGGAATAAATGGCGGCGGTGGCGATATTCAGCTCGCGGCAGGCACGGATGATTCGCATAGCGATTTCGCCGCGATTGGCCACCAGGATCTTCTTAAACATGGCGTGAACCTTCTACCTCGTTGAGCCGACACTACCGCAGAAAAAGAATGTGTAAGCTAGCATAGGATCGGGAGGCCTGTCGAGGGAAGAGAGTGTCACGAGCTGAGAGGGCACGACAGCTGAGAGATATCGTTGCATTATTCCTAATATATATCACGTAGGATATGTTATGACCGTACTAAAGGGATGATCGCACACTCCAGCAAAACGGTTGCCATCGATAGGGGTGTCATGGAGAATGCCCGTCAGTTTCTTAGGTGCCTCGTGCCTGCTGGCGAGGGTTGTTCGATTGTGCCGGTTGGAGAGAAAGGTCAATCGCGATCGTCAGAAGATGTGTGGGAGTCATGGGACAGTGGTCCGAAGGGAGCGGTGACGCTGGATCGGTTTACCCGGTCGATAAGCTGGGGAATAAATACGATTCCACGATTGGGAATACGCTCGGCTTCAATAGGATCACCTTCAGCTGGACCATATGCTGTGTATGGAATTTCATCCAAGATATCAGAAGGAATCCCGCCACGGACGCATGAGAGTTCTACTCTCTGGATCGATTCAGATCCACTGAATCGGAACAGATCCATCTCATGGGGCTGCTACGTAACCCACCACATGGTAATTGCTGGAAATTCATCCGATCTTGTAGATTCTTCCTGGCTTGGTCCTTGCCTATGAATAGGCGCGGTGAAGGGGAACCGATTCTCTCGCTGCGAGAGATACGCGCAGGTGGCGCGCATGGAAAGGCCGTGAAAAGCCAATTCATTCAGTCGACAGGCGTCGCGCTCACACTCGTGCTCATTCTCGGCGCGCTCGCGATGGTCTGGGCCGGCATCATTGGTCTGTTTCTCTGGGCCTTCCTGTTGTTTTCATCGTTTGGTGGGGACCAGGCGAGTCTGGTGTTGTCATAGACTGAGACGATCCTCTGAGGATCGTCTTTGGCTTGCAGCCGGACGGTCTTGAGGCCATATGTTCGTAATGCCTGTGTGTGCAAGTGCCGTGGTCAGAAGGGAGAAAAGCCTCGGGCCGACCATGATGATTGAAGGGGAGATTCAAGGTGAGTAAGACTGTCACGACGGGCAAGTCCGTGTGTTGACCCCTTGCAGGCGTGCAACGTGAGCGCGGTGGGTCAGAGAGGAGGGGATATGTTGGGCGATGGAAGAGACAAGATGAATGTGAAGGGGCTGATCCTTGAAGACGACCAGGGGCGAGAATTTGTAATGGAGTATACACGGCCCAGGGCCGAGCTTGGGCGGCTCTTCCAGCTCCGTGGGTGGCAGCGAAGACGACTTGTTCCACTGCGAAGTTCGGAACGAGAGGTGCGGTACCTTATTGGAGAAGCTCTCCAGGCCGTGGACGATCTGGTCAAGAAGCTTCCGATGCTAAGCCATGACCGGACCCTGTTTATGCAACTTCTTAAGAAGGGCTCAAGGGGAGTCACAGGCAGTTCCTAACAATGTGTTGACAAACGTTCTAAGAGATAAAGAGTCTGTCGAACATCACGTATGCGGCTGTAGTGGTGTGTTTATCAGAGGAGAAGACCAGAATGCTCATCAGGCTGATGATTGTAATACTCGTGCTGGTTTTGTCCGGCTGTTCCACAGCGACCTATATTCGCGCCAATGTTGCGGAGAATCCTCTCGACCGGGTGGCTCGGCAGGCGCAGGAGGATTGGTCGGTTGACCGAGTCGATGCCAATACCTTGAACATCAGCGACGCCTGGCCGATCCACAGTGTTTTTTCCTTTGGCTATACCGTCTCTCACGCCAACTTGGTCTACGACCAATCAGCCTCGGCACTCAATATTCGATACTACCTACAGTCGAATCAGCTCTTTACGTTGTTTATCCCGGTCCACCTCGATGCGGAGCCCGGATTCGTTGGTGGCGCACTGAAACCGGTCATGAACGATCAGGTAAATGACATCCTGAGATGGAGTGGCGCGACGGTGCAATCACGGCGCGCCGGGCCTCAATCTGAACCCTTCCCTCCGCAAGGCGGTACGGCTCCCTGAGGACAATGCGGCGAGCTGTGCGCTATTAAGCTGCCTTGCGCCAGAATTGCGTTCGAGAAAGACAATGGGTTGATTGGTGTATCATGTCCCTCGGCGATAGTGATGGCGATACGGAAGAAAACCAAGCTGTTTATGAGTGACAATAGTCAGGCTGTGCGGATTCCCCGCGAATCTCAGCTAGAGGGGCAGAAGGTCGAGATTCAACGTCGAGGGAATACACTTTGAAGTTGCTGGGTTTGACCAGGCCGCGGCCTGGTCTTACGGTCGCTTGCGGGGACAACTTGAGGCCAAGGGAAAACCGATTGGCTCGATGGATATGCTGATCGCGGCTCATGCGTTGAGCCTTGGCGTGCGGTTGGTCACCAATAACCTCAGGGAGTTCACATAGGTTCCTGGCCTCCGGCTTGATAATTGGGTGTGATGCAGGAAGGGTCTTGCTTATGGTACTTCGACGGCCTGGTCGCGCTGGTCTTTCACATAGACGCTGCCTTTCAAAGCTTTGGCTCGTTTCTTGAGCTCTGACGCAATTTTGCTCACGTCGCCGGGATGGGCAATGGGGCTTCGCTCATTGGTAACGACGGCAATCGAGAGGCTCATGATTGGAAACTGTTCGTTATTCCCACGACGGTCCACGGAGTCGATGTAACCCTTGAGGCGATCCTCCCGGTCGTAGAAATCCGGAATCACCAGATCAAATCGTTTGATGACGGTCTGGCAGATCTGGTCGATGATGTCTGGTCGGCTCATGAAGACAAAGTCGTCGCCACCGACGTGGCCGACAAATCCTTCCGGCCCAGCTAATTCGCCCACCACCGTCGTGAGGATACGGCAGGCCACAATCAGCACTTCATCTCCACGCCCATAGCCGTAACGGTCGTTGAATGATTTGAAATTGTCGATATCGAGGTACGCGAGGGCAAAGGGCTGTTGGTTCTGAATCCGAGACGTGGTCTCACAGAGGATCGTGGTGTTGCCAGGCAAGCGAGTGAGGGGATTCGCGTCGAGGGAACGGCTCAGGCGGCTCAGGCAGAGGCGGATGCGATGGACGACATCTTCCGCTCGATAGGGAATCGTGATGAAATCGTCCACACCCAATAAACCCCAGTCGATATCGTTGAGGCGACTGTCCCGAACGAATACGATGAGCGGCAGTCGTCCGAGGAAGGCATCCAGCTTGAGATTCCTGGTGAGGGTTTCCACGGAATGGCCTCCGGTACCTTCAGCAGCCAGGACGAGACAAGGGGGATCGTGGACGAGTTCATGCAGCGCGAGCTCGGGCAGATGGCCCTCTACCACTTGGAAACCGGCTTTCTCCAAGGTCGAGGTCATGGTCGCGGTCGATGTCAGCTCATTGTGGAGGAGCAAGATTCTCCGGCCGGCGGTCGAGTGGTTCATAGGTAATCGTCAATCGTCACAAACTCTTGCGAGGCCTTGTCGATACATTCCGCCAACTTCTGCTCATCAAGCCCAACCAAATCCCAGGCTGGTTTGGACAGCGGGGGAATGAGATCATCCCCCGAGTTCCCACAGGCCAGTCCTTTCACCAAGATATCGGCCACATGGACGATGGCCGTCTGCAGCGTGGCCTCCTTGGCGCGAGTCGGATCGTGGTGGTAGAGGATCGGCTCGCGGAGGGTAACCGGCAAATGCCAGGCATTCGCAAGGCAGCCGCCGATTTCGGCATGAGTGAGACCTGTCAATTCCTGTTCGATGTCGAACAGTGAACGATCGCTGCGAGTCTTCAGCGCATCTTTGATGCTCGTGCCCACATCGGGCCATTTGACGTAGAGCACGACTTTCCCAATGTCATGGAGCAGGCCCGAGACGAACAGCTCTTCGGGGTTTTTCAACTCCTGCCTGATGGCCAACAGATTGGCGGTGATGGCCACGCCGAGCGAATGGCGCCATAACTGATCCATGCCGGCGTCTTTCATGATACTGAGGGCCGAGGCACAGAGTGTGAGCCCTTTCACCACGTTAAAGCCCAGCACGATGACGGCGTGGGAGACGGAGCCAATCCGAGAAGGGAACCCATAAAAAGGCGAGTTGGCTAGGCGAAGGACTTTGGCCGCGAGTACCTGATCCTTTTCGATGATGGCGCCGATCTCCTCCGTCGAGACAGTGGGACGACTGATCATGGAAGCCAGTCGTTGGACGACATGGGGCAGGGTGGGAAGGTCCCCCAGCTTCTCGATTCGGTTGCGGAGGTCAGTCGGATTAAATTGGGTCATGGTGCCTGAGGTCCCTCTGTGGATGGTGCCATCCCATGGGTGGTATGCAAGTGGGTGCGGAGTGTCCGGAGGATCAGTTGCTGAATAGGATCTTGGGCGACATGTCGAAAGCGATGGTCGAGTTCGGTTTCCAGTTCTTCCAGGGTTTTCCCGCAGGAGTCCAGGGCATCGCCCTCCACATAGACCGACGGCAAGCCCATCTGTCGGAGTCGTTCAATGAGCACCACGTCCAAGGCTGTTCCTGCGGCCACAATAGGGAGTCCATTGGTATTCGTCACCGATCGTGCGAGGACCATGTCCGACAAGAGCTCATGAACGACCACTCGTTTCATACCCCTGTGCCTACCAACAATCTGTTCACCGTTCGTGTGTTTGGCAAATGAATCTATCGGCTGTCATCTCCTTATCGGAATTCCTGCACTCGTTCTAAAGGATGTCTCCCATCACCATGGGCGCTGAATCAATTTTCATGCACCCTGAATCCAAAGAGATTCACCTCGCGGCTCTCTTTCTTGGCAACGATAGCTCTAGTCGTGGCCATTCACTCCTTTTGTAAAGCACCGTCGCCGGGTCCGTTCTTTGCTGTAGACTGTGCAAGAGTGAGACGGTTTCAGTCGGTATGGTCGTAAAGAGCAGGTTGTGGAGATAGGTCTGAATGAGTGGGGTGCTTTTCTCAGAACAGATGGGCAGGGGTGTTTATATTGGAAACTTACCGGTTTCGATAACTAGTTGGCTGGTCTGTCAGGGTGGTGGCTCGGCGGAGGGATCCATGGACGAAGCGATGCATCACACCCAATCAGCTCGCAGTCCTGCGAGGGTCGCGAGTGACCACACGAAGCCCATGGTGATGTCTGGCAAGCCGGAGGAGAAACGGGCGGTGACACATATCGTGCTCATCGATGACCACGCGTTGGTTCGGTATGGACTGAAAATGTTGTTGCGCCATGAACCAGACTTGATCGTTGTCGGCGAAGCCGACACCATAGCAAGCGGCGTGGCGATGGTCGAGCGGATGACCCCTCATCTGGTGGTGCTCGACGGGAAGCTCCCGGATGCGTCAGTCACGGAAGCTTGCCGCTCTCTCTTAACCGCCGTCCCGCAGCTTCGGATCCTCATCCTCAGCGGATACGCTGAGGACACGACAGTGATGGCGGCCGTTCAAAGTGGCGCGCATGGCTATGTTTTGAAGGATATCAACATGGCTGAGCTGACCCGTGCCATTCGTGCCGTCGCCAATGGTCAGGGCTACCTGGATCCGAGGGTTGCCCAGCAGGCCTTGCACTGGATTCGGACAAGTCCTCGTTCTGGACTAGCCACGGCGGGGATAACCAGGCTCACGTCTCAGGAACGTGTCATCCTTCCTCTCCTGGCTGAAGGGAAGACCAACAAAGAGATCGCGTTCCAGCTCTGCCTCAGCGATAAAACGGTGAAAAATTACCTAGCTAATATTTTTGACAAGTTGCATGTCAAACGACGAACGGAAGCCGTCGCCTGGTTTCTAAAAGAAACCCAGGTGCTTGCAGACCTGCGGAATCAGCGGAAGGCAGGAACCGTTCAGACAGTTTTCAAAGGAGTGTAGAGAAGTCCGTACCAAGGATTGTGGCGGGCATCCAAGCCATCGATCAACGCGGGCAACGATCTGTTCGACGTGGATCGATCCACCGTACAAAGAACGTTAATCACGAGTCACTATTCATGTTGGTGCGGCGCAACGGATACTGTCGGCATGGGAGCAGAAATACAGCCCTCGATGATCTCAACCTTGCACTGCCATGTGGATGCCGCATCGTTGACGCGGGTGATGACGTCCGCCGCCTTCACAGTGCTGGGGGTAATATCCACGAGCACATGGTTGGGAACGCGGTTGAAATCGACGCTGATGACGCCGGGGATGGCCTGCAAGACCTTGTCTATCTCAGCTTCTTTGTTACTACAGCCAGATCCAGTCAGCGTCAGGGGAAGTCGTTCTTTGATGGGTGGAGCTGCCAGAGCCGGCAGAGAAATGGAAAGACCTGCGACCAGAAGTGTGGTTGAGATGACCCTATGATACCGGACGATTTGCATGACGTGAACTTTCTTGAGTGAGAGGCTTGTGAACACACGCATAAAATACACGACGAGAGATGATCTTGTCGAGTCACTCCTTGGCCTGGATCAAAAAGGCTTTGGAGCGGGCATTCCCACCGCTTGTGACGACATCGATGAATGACATGCCCGGCTGGACATCCGGCACGATTGCCTCGATGGTGCCGTCATTCACGAATTTGTAGTCGATTTTGGTAGGACCAGCCGCACTGAAGGCGACACCACGAAAACAATCCCTTGTCCCGAAATGCTCACCCTTGATCGTAATCGTGTGCCCGGGCTTCGCTTCATCTGGTTCTACACGCAGGATCTTCGGTTTTTTGCTGCTGTCGCAGACCGGATCTTTTTCCACTTTCTGTTCATCGTGCCCCTTGATCGATTCTGCGTCATGCAGAGTATAGCCTGCTCCGTCCACCACCACCCCCTCTTCGGCAACTGTGTGGGTGGAGGACAGAGCTAGGGTCAGCAGCAAAACTGTCAGAATAGACGACAGAACAGGGCGAACCATCGTGCCCTCATGCGTCGAAGGACTATTTGGTCGACATCGGTACATAGCTGTCTCCGATAATGGTTTGGCCGGGAGGTGAAAGTGCGAATTTGGCAAAAGCTTCAACGAGGGGATTCGGTTCCTTTTTTGTGAGCAACAGGAGCGGGCGGCGAAGGCCGTAGCGACCGTCTTTGACGGTCGGCACTTCCGGCTCGACCTTCTCGACTTGCAGCAAGCGTACGGCGACACCATCGGAAACGGCGGAGAGGCCGGTACTGAGTGAGATATAGGCAACGGCCGAGAGGGGTGGGAGGGTCCCGACGACGGTCTTGACGACCTGTTCGTCACTGCCGATGAGCTTGGTCTGCCCAGGGATTTTTCCCACGATCCCGAGCTGGGTTTCAAAGGCCTCTCGAATATTCTGATTCTGTGGACGATCGATCAGAAGAATGCTGGTTTCCGGCCCTCCTACTTCCGACCAATTCTTGATCTTGCCGGAAAAGATCTCGGCGATGTGCTGCTTCGTGACTTCTTTTGTGAAGTTTGAGAGATGGACCAGGATGCCGATACCATCCCACCCGATTTGGGTGGCGGTAAGCGTAGGAT
>CAZOHW010000072.1:0-13801 GCA_964579525.1 uncultured Nitrospira sp.
TTGTTTATAGGGTGCTGGGGCGCTGTGTTATTGCGTGTTGTGGGTAATGGCGATTTTGGGGCTCTTGCCGAGTGATTTGCCCGTGAGCGGATCGATCTCGTGAATGGCATCGACGACATCGCCGAACAACTCAATCCGTACAGACTTGGCCTCTGATGACGCGGGAAAGATCTCGATGACATCTCCTCGCGCTCGAAACGTCCCCCGATGAAAGTCGATGTCATTGCGTTCATATTGAATTTCCACCAACTTCGCCAGAATCTTCTCTCGCCTGGTCTCCGAGCCCTCCTCCAGATAAACCAGCATATCGTGATAAACCTCCGGCGAACCGAGGCCATAGATGCATGACACGGACGACACAATCACGACATCATTTCTTTGCAACAACGCAGTGGTCGCAGCGTGGCGCATCTGGTCGATGGCATCGTTGATCGACGCATCCTTGGCGATGTATGTATCGCTTTGTGGAATGTAGGCTTCAGGCTGATAGTAATCGTAATAACTGACAAAGTACTCGACCGCGTTCTGCGGAAAGAATTGTTTAAACTCTTGATAGAGCTGCCCAGCCAACGTCTTATTGTGCACGAGCACCAACGTGGGCTTTTGCACCTGCTCAATCAGATTGGCCATCGTAAACGTCTTCCCGGATCCTGTGACTCCGAGCAAGACCTGATGGTGTTTTCCGGACTGCACACCAGCCGTCAACTTGGCAATGGCTGCTGGTTGATCCCCGCAAGGCTTGAACGGAGCTTCTAACTTGAAAGGCGGCACGGCAACCTCCAGCCGCTGATCTTAACAGATGTCACAGGCCCCTCGCTTGACTGTATCTACTGTCGACCGCACTGCTCACATTACTGATTGACACAATGACCCTCGCGACAGCCAGCAATGGACCGTTTGGAATGGGCCTGATCGTCTGATTTAGAGAACTCTGCCCCCGAATTCCGCAGTTGCAATCACGAGAGAGCGATCGGACCCCTTGCAGGACAGGACGATGGCGTGGCCTCAAAGAAGAGGGTTATGTCCGCGAAGCTTGTCTCAGGGGGTGCGAACATCCAGGCCCCGGACGTTCTGGATTCCCGTATGAAGCATGCGGGAATGACACGAAGGGCCGTGGTCAACGGCGGAATCCAGGATAATAAAAGCCTTCGCTCAGCACAACTCGAAGTGAGGATGTGAAGGAAGTAGTAGGATGCTCTATCGCACCAAAGATACGGCACAGAGATTGTGGTGATTGCAGGGAAAGCGGACAGCAAAGCTAAATTCTCATCCTATGCCCTATACGATTCAAGACCCAAAAACTGATCCAAACAAAAAGGGCTGCCAGGAACGCCGGCAGCCCTTCGAACTGAACTAAGTACGTTCGGGTTAATTACGCCCGCCGCCGAATCCACCGCGACCTCCGCCACCAGAGCGAGGCTCCTGCGGACGCGCCTCATTGACCGTCAAGGTCCGGCCACCCAGCTGGGTGCCGTTCAACGCCGTAATCGCTGCTTGCGCCTCTGCTTCTGTCGACATTTCGACAAAGCCAAACCCACGAGATTGTCCGGTAAACTTATCCGTGATAATCCGCGCTGAAGCGACAGCTCCGTGTGCCGCAAACAGGTCGCTCAACTCCTGCTCGGTCGTTGAATACGGCAATCCGCCGACATAGATCTTCTGCCCCATCAGACTCCTCCTTTGACACAACGATGTTGTCTTGGACTCGAGAAAGTAACGAGGAAGGAATGGGCCGAAGACGTCAACACAGCGGCGGCTTAGCTCTGGCTTCCGATCAGATCCCCGGACTGGCCCAACACAACATCCACTTAGGCCTTGTCACTTCAGCGCCGGTTTGCCAGGCCTGTCACAAAACGGCACATGCGCATGCTACCCCAGATGGAACGAAAAACGCAAGGCATGCCCGATCTCTTACACCCAAACCCCGTCAGTAGGCCGGCGGCAGAGACAGCGGTCGGTGCGAAAAGAGTGGGACGGCGTGAACACTGTCGAACAGCATCGACGACGTCCCTACAACCGCTAATCCAACCTGTCCGAGTCCCAGCGCCTGATCCTCAACAGACAGCACCAGCGTCCCATCGACAACGACTTCGATAAAATCCTTACTCACAATGGTATTGCGCTGCACCCGGAGCGAATGCCAGTCACCCGGCTTCAGAGTGACCGACGCATGAGCCAGCATGGTTTCCTGTCCGCTCACCACACGCGTGACTTGCACACGTGCGGCCCCAAGATCCACAACCGCCGCATAAAAATTGTGGCGATCCTTCGCTCCAAAGATGACGCCGCCCGTTCCGCCTGTTTCCGTTTCCTTTGGTGTACGAACCCGGACGCTGAGATCCGGATATTCATACTCCAGATCACGAGCCAGCAGCAGCTGATAACAGGGCGTTGAACAAGTCGAAGATCCGCTGATCACGTGTGGAGGGGAGGGAGCGGTCTCATCTTTCTTGACCACCCATTCGGCAGACGGCTCATCAGTCGAAACCTGCCTGACAAAGCCGACAGGTTCGCTATCGGCTCGATCGTTATCGAAAGTCCACTTTTGAAACAGCCCTCCCCTCGCCTGCTTCTGGAAATTTCTGACCTTCTCCTCCTGCGTCTCCTGTGGAACCCCGTAGACGAGGTCGTGCTCAGCGAGTATGCCCAGACAGACCACGGAGAGGACACCGAGCACGATCCAAACTTGCACAGGTAGATATCGCAACATGCCTGGCCTACGTCTTAACAGCATCCAAACTACTTTTCATTCTCTCGTTTCTTGATCTGAAGAATCTCCTGTTGCAATCGGTCTCGCTCAGCAAGAATCTTCTTCCGTCGTTGCCATCGATCCCACGTCCACCACCGCAACTGCTGACCAAATGTCACCATTGGCGTTTGGGCGCTTCCGCCAGGAGCCTGCTGGAACGAATAACCTTCGTGACTGTCACGTTGTTCAAAAAACCGCCGGTACAAATGATCGTAGAGTCCGTTTCCTGAGTCACCACCCGCCATACTTACTCCATTCATCCATAAATACGATGTGCCATACCAGATTAAGGACAGACCAGGATGCGTTGAATAGTACCTGGGCTCATTGCAGCTCTGCAACCAACTTTCCCCCCTTGTGCTATGATCCGCAAGTCGCGCAGGACCTTGCATAACGGGCTTCTCACATATGAGCAGTCTCTTGAGCTTCAGAAACTCAGTCCGTCGAATGTTGGTCGGTATAGCCGTCGTGTTTTTCCTGCAGCCGGTTTCCGGCCCTGCTCAATCGCCGAACATGGTCCTCCAAACAGCCATCGATTCCCTCTCCGAAACACGAATGCTCGCCGACATCCAAACCCTCAGTGCCCCGTCGTTCAATGGACGGCAAACCGGTACAAACGATGATTTCCGCTCAGCCCTGTGGGTCGCACAGGAGTTCGATTCGGCCGGATTACGTCTCCCTATGATTCTCGGTGATTCACTGACGACACCCTCCCCAAGCGCAAAAAAGAAAATTCCCCTGGGCCTCATGACCGAACTTGTGCCAACCATGGCGATGGCCCCTGATTCAGTCCTGCGCATTGGCACGTCAACCGGATTGACAACTAAACAACCCGGCGCTGATTATTTTCCAATCTTCGATTCCCCATCCGCTGACGTCCAAGCTCCCATCATCTTCGTCGGCTATGGCATCGTCGATAGAGCTCAGGGCATCGACGACTATGCCGGTATCGAGGTAAATAATTGCATCGTCCTGTTTCTAAGAGGCAAACCGGACCATTACAAGCATCCGATCAGCCACGCCGACAAAGTTCGGATTGCACGAGAGCGGGGAGCCATCGGCTATTTGACAGCGACAGGCCCCATTCTCCAGCCTTATGAAATCCGACGCGGCGTCACCGGTAGTCCCACAGCCTTTTATGGCCAACTGCCCCTTGACCAAGCGCTCCCCGGTGCTTGGATCAGCACGGCCGTTGCTCAAGAGCTACTTGCTGGTCCGAACAAGACCGCACCCGATCTCCTGCGCCTCCTTCAAGAACGACTCAACCACACACTATCGTCTCAAGCGATACAAACGGACCAATTTACCTCACTCCACTGGAAGACCACGGTAGAAGAAGGCGTACTGACGAATGTGGTGGGAATGATCCCTGGAACAGGGACAGAGACCGTGATCATCGGAGCCCATCGTGACCATTTTGGCCGTCCAGGCGGAATCCTCTTTCCTGGTGCCGATGACAACGCGTCCGGAACTGCAGTCATCCTCGAAGTCGCACGCGCATTGGCCAAAGTTAAACCACAGCCCAAACAAACCATCCTCTTTATTTCTTTTAGTGGCGAAGAACGCGACATGCTCGGCTCCCGCCTCTACACTTCACGTCCCATCGTTCCACTCGAGTCCACCAAAGCCATGATCAACATCGACCATGCTGGTGTTGGAAACGGGCGACTCACCGTCGGAATAACAGGGATCGAAAAAAGCGTGGCATTGGAAGCTGGCCAGTCAGCCGGAGTCAATGAGAAACTGGATCTCTATGGCTTTTTCCCTGGCGGCGATCATGTCCCGTTTAAGGAGGCCGGCGTGCCAACCGTCACCGTCGTCAGCGGTGGGGTGCATCCATACTTTCATCAACCGAGCGATACCGTCGATACCATCGATTCCAAGATCCTCAAGACCGTGACCCAATATGTATTGGCATTGACCTGGCAACTGGCTTACCAATCGTCAGGTTCGGCTACCTCTAATGGTCAGCGGTCACCGCTAGAACCGGCTCAGTAGCATCCGAATGGCCGCATACTCACACTCTCACGGGATCTCATCGAAGATGCCTGATTCAATTGGTGGTAACGGCACCGATTGGCGAGGAGGCCCAGGCAAGACAGTCGCGCTGGTTCCTGGAAGGAGGGTTTGGTTCGCACCTTGGATCAATCCGATGGAAAGCTGCGGACCGAACGTCATCACGGCCCCACTCCAGGCTTGCCCTGTCGTCGGATTGCGAAAATTGTAGGACTCAAAGTTCTGCCCCGGTGTATAGAGGTAACCTTGTGTTCCCTGACCATCGATATACAGGCTCCCTGGTCCGGTCAGGCTAAACAACGGTGCGACACCCCCGCCGAATGCTCGAACGCCGGACACACCGCTTTGTGCCAACACCTTCTCGTCCGCGCAGAAAGATACACATGCCAGAACACACAGCAACACAACGAACCACTTGAGCGGTCGACGATGAATACCTGCGGTATTCCAATGAAGCGAGGCAATATAAATGTTCATGACACCATCCTCAAGACCAACTATAGTAAGTATGCGCGTGTTTGGATTATCAATCAAGGAGGAATGTATGGGCTGCAGATCTTCCATTCGCTACCGAGTTGGAACCGCCGTGATCATCGGCATATGGGGTCTCTCCTCTCCGCCTCATAGCTGGAGCATGGATATAGCCCAGCCGGTCTCTGCAGAGCGACGTGAGACCATGTCGTTGGCGGATGCAACGATCCGCGCGTTACAGCAAAATCTCGATATCTCGATCAGCCGTCATACCAAGGAAAGCCGGTTAGCCGACATCATCGTCGAACAATCGAAGTTTGATCCGACCTTGAGCATGAACGGCCAATACAGTAGGACCGTCAACCCGCTGAATCGACCGGTATTCGGAGGAACTGGGTTTCAACTCAATCAGATCACGACCTTCGATCAGCGCAGCCATTCCCTGACGTTCGACGCCACGCAGAATCTGATCACCGGCGGCAATATCGACGTGAATTATGCCCCGGCGAGAAGTAGCGTGAATCAAAATGTCGCCGGGGGATTTTTGTTCAATCCTGCCTGGACAGGCGGCCTGGCCTTCACATTCACCCAGCCGTTGCTCAGAAATGCGGGGATTGAGGTGAATAAGACCTTCATCAAAGTCGCCCAAAATAATGCCGTGGTCGAAGAACATGTGTTTCGAGACCGAGTCATGACCGTCATCACCTCAGTGGAGCAAACCTATTGGGAACTGGTGTTTGCAAACGAAAATTTGAAAGTTGCGCAAGCCGCCTTGAAAGCTGCTGAAGAACTCTTGGCGACCAACCGAGCCAAGACTAAAGCCGGCGTCATGTCTATCGTCGATGTGTTGCAAGCCGAAGCAGCCGTCGCCTCAAGAGTGGAACAGATCCTGGTAGCCGAAAAAGCCATTCGAGACCAGGAAGATCAGTTACGGCGTCTCCTCAACCCTGGCGAAGAAGACTTACGGCAAGATGTCCGTCTCACCCCAGCCGACCCACCAGTCACTGTCCTCGAACCGATCAGCCTCCAGGAAGCCATCGATACCGCGATCGAACAACGCCCAGAGATCGTGCAGGCCAAGAAAAACGTCGAATCAGGTGAGCTGAACAAGCAATTTGCCCGTAACCAGCTGCTTCCAACCCTCTCATTTCAAGGGACGATGGGCCTCTCTGGATTGGGACGAGATTATAGCGATTCCTTCAGCAAGAATTTCAGCGGTGATTTTTACAACTATGGAGCGGGGTTAGTCCTCAGTTATCCGCTCGGCAACCGCGCCGCCATCAATACCTATAGCAAACGGCAACTGGAAGCCAGAAATGCCGCGGTCGCCCTCGCCAGCATACGCCAGCAAATCATCGTCGGCGTTCGCGAAGCGGTGCGCCGTGTCCAGACCGATTTCAAGCGGATTGAAACCACCCGATCAGCGCGCATCATGGCGGAGAAACAGTTGCAAGCGGAGCAAGAGCGGTTGAAGGTCGGACTCAGCACCACCCGGTTCGTCCTTGAATTCCAGCGCGATCTAGCCACAGCACAAGGTAACGAATTACGTGCCATCGTCGATTACAACAAATCGCTGTCCAATCTCGCCCGCCATAAAGCCACCACGTTGGACCGCTACCATCTCGAACTCTCATAGCGGTCTCATGGTATCCGGGCCAGATCAGCTTGCCCACGGTCAGGTTCCTCAGACGGGAGCAGCGCTGGCGCTCCTTCCCATCGTCGCGACGGTCGGCTACTACGGTCTGCCCACATTCCTTCAAACTCAGCTGCCCATTCAATTCGCTCCGCAACTGGTTGCCTATCTGGCGATGAGCCTCTGGGCTTCGAGTACGCCAGGCGTCTCGGTTCAACTGGGACTTGAACGAACGAAGGTGAGAAACGGGCTCACGTGGGGAGTACTTACAGGACTATTACTCGGGAGTCTGAACACCTTCGTCATTCTCTCGGTCTATCCGTCACTCGGCTACGACATCACCTTTTTGAAACAGACACCTCACGGCCGGCTTCCGTTCTTCATCATGGTTCCCTGGTTCACCTGTGTGATTGCGCTGTTTGTGGAGGTGAACTTTCGCGGGTTCCTCTTAGGCCGATTGGCCGAACTCGAATGGCACTGGACCAGGAAGTATCCAGACAGACGATTCGCGTCGCTGGCTCTACTCGCCAGCACATTCACGTTTGCGTTTGACCCATTCATGGTGAATACGTTTCAGTATCTCCACTGGATCGCGCTGTGGGATGGGTTCGTCTGGGGAACGATCTGGCTCAGAACGCGAAATCTTTGGATCACTATCGTCGCCCACGCCGTGGAGGTCATCATCATGTACAGCGTGGTGAGAACGGCAATTGGATGAGAATCTGACGATCTGTCGATTTGTTGAATCCAATTCAAAGATCAACAGATCAATACGTGGTTAACCCATGAACCCTACCTTTTCCAGCTACCTGGTCAATGATGTCTTTGGCGATCCCGGCCTATACGTGGACGTGCGTTGGTCTAAGCGCGCCTTACTCTTCGACCTTGGTCACAACGACAGTCTTGGACCAACTCGATTGCTCAGGGGCAGCGAGATCTTCATCTCTCATACACACATGGACCACTTCATCGGATTCGATACCGTCCTTCGTGTGGCCCTTGGACGGGGGAAGACACTCAAACTGTTCGGCCCTCCAGGCCTGATCGACAATGTGCATGGCAAACTGCGTGGCTATACCTGGAATCTCGTGGATGGCTATCCTCTCACAATCAAAGTTTGTGAGTTCCACGAGAGCGAAATTCAGCACGTACGGTTTCTTGCCGGCGACGGGTTCCAACCATCCCAACGAGAGCATATCCCAGTGCCACAGGAAGAAAGCCCAATCTTTACTGTGCTAGAAGATCCGATGTTGACCGTCAATGCGGTTGCACTGAATCATCGTATCCCCTCATTCGCCTACTCGCTGGAGGAGCAGTTCCATATCAACGTGAACAAACAGAAACTGCATAAGGCTGGGCTGCGAGTGGGCACCTGGCTCAAAGACGTAAAGCAGCACATCTGGCAAGGGAAGCCTGATGATTTCAGGATCACCGTGGCGCGCTATGACGAACATCGACGAGAAGACCGGGAATTTGTATTAAGCGAGATCAAAGAACGGTTTCTGACCATCACGCGTGGACAGAAGATCGTCTACGTCGTCGATGCGCGATACGACGAGGAGAATGAAACCAAAATCGTCGCCCTTGCGAGCGAAGCGGATACCTTCTATTGTGAGGCACCGTATTTGGATTGTGATGCAGAAAAGGCCCGAGATCGTTATCATTTAACCGCCAGACAGGCTGGACTCATGGCCCGCAAGGCTCACGTTCGAGACCTCGTCGTGTTTCACTTTTCTCCACGCTATACCGGCCAAGGAGAAGCCTTGCAGAAAGAAGCGCTGGAGGCCTTTCAGGGAGCATAAGGAGGAGAAGAGTCCGTGGGTGATGTCGTCAAGTATGTCGTCTACTTTTTGTTGGGTGGCGCCATCGTCAGTCTCTCCACCTATCTTGGGGCCAAAGGCAATTCCTTCCTGGCCGCCATGGCCAGCACCTTTCCGGCCATCACCGCTGCGACTTTCATTCTGCTCTATGTGAATGGCGGTGGCGCCACGACGGTCGACTATGCCAAGAGCCTCATGTGGTTTGTCCCACCCTGGATCGTCTATGTGACAGCCATGATTCTGGGCATTCCGCGTCTCGGGTTTTGGCCGGCGATGGCCGGATCGCTCATTATCTATCTCAGTTGCGTGGGCCTGATAAGGATGGTGATGCGTTGATCGTTGGTCAAACCGGCAGGAAGAGGTTCTGCGAGACGACTACCAAGAAAATAGAGAATGATATTGGTCTCGAGGACAAAGTGGCCCACTAGGCCCACTCATCTCGCAAGCGGCGTTGATAGGCGATGGGGGTCTTCCGACAAATGAATGACGCCTTCATGACGCTGGAGTTGCTTGGTCTCATTGGCCCCAGCGCAGACCCAAGCTGTTGCTCGATACGCATCCATTCCTCGTAGGGAATCAGCACCCTGATCGGACGCTCCTCTTCGTCAGTCACAAGCTGTTTATGAACCATGCCCATGTGTTGCATTATGACAATCTGGCATAAAAGAGGAAGTTAGGACAGATACGAGTTCGATGAGTGCGCGAGCTTCCTGAACTATTTAACCAAATGTGCCCGATCGTCGACAGTTACTAGATCCAGTCCTTCCTGGCGCTTGACGAGTTTCGCAAACTAACTGAGAATGTGCCGCACTCAAAAGCCACGCTGACGCCAAAGCTGTGATCTTTTTAAACGCTGTGCCCTATGACGACGCCAAACGTGTTTATCAGTTACAGCCACAAGGACGAGCACTGGAAGGACAAGCTCCTGCCGCAGCTCAGGGCGTTGGAACAAGCCGGCGTGGCTATGAAGGTCTGGGAAGATCGCCAGATTGATGCCGGAGCAAAATGGTACCCCGAGATTCAACAGGCCATAGAGGATACTGCTGTTGCGATCCTTCTTATCTCGGCCCACTACTTATCGTCAGGATTCTGTATCAAAGAGGAAGTCCCCTTCCTGATTCAGCGTCAAGAGCATGGGGGAATGCTGCTCATTCCCATACTCATCCGAGCCTGCCCGTGGAAAGCCCACCGCTGGCTAGCCGACCGTCAAATGCTTCCGCGCGACGGCAAGTGTGTTGCCATTGACTTCCCCGGTGATCAGGCCGACGCCGTGTTCAGTGAAGTGGCTGAGCGGGTGTTTAGTCACTTTAAGGCCCTCACGGAACAGCCGGAGACAGCCTCGGCTCTTCCCAAAGCCGTGCAAAAGCATATTCACAGCATCATCCCACTTATAGCACCGGTAGCCGAACCACTGCACCAAGTCCAACCTTGGCCTGCACTGGCCCCCGATCGTATCGATCTCACCCGCCTGCCGGAAACCGGCGCTGCCCTCTTTGGTCGAGATGAAGAGCTGAAGTTTCTCGACGATACATGGTCACAGAGCCAACCGTCTATCTGTGTCGTGGCCTTCGTAGCACAGGGCGGCGTCGGCAAATCCACGCTCGTCAACTGCTGGCTTGATGAAATGAAACGGGACCAGTTCCGCGGCGCAACGCGGGTCTTTGGTTGGTCGTTCTACAGTCAGGGAGTGCGTGAACAGGGAGGTACCTCCGCAGACACATTCATCGCTGCAGCCTTGCGCTTCTTTGGCGATGCGGATCCATTGTCTGGTTCCCCTTGGGACAAGGGCGATCGCCTCGCACGCCTTGTCGGTGCGGAACGCGCCCTGCTTATTCTGGATGGCGTAGAACCGCTCCAGTCGTCCTTAGCCTTCGATCGTGGTAAGGTGCGCGACCCAGCGCTGGAACGACTCCTACGAGGCTTAGTACGACAGTCCCACGGTCTCTGCCTCATCACTAGCCGTGAGCCGCTGACTGACTTAGCCCGTCGGCCTGGCTACGCGCCACGCGACCTGGACCAAATCACCCCGCAAGCTGGTCGTGCGCTGCTTCGGACCGCCCGAGTCGTAGGCACAGACCAAGAACTGGAGACTCTGGCCAAAGAGTTCGGGCCACATGCGCTAGCCATATCCCTGCTCGGCGTATATCTGCATGAACAACCAGGTCACGGCATCGATCCAGCCAGAGCACTAGCTAAACTCTCAGGCAAGACACCGGTAGAGCATGTTCTCGCTGGCTTCGAGCAGTGGCTTGGTGATAGTCCAGAATACGAGACCCTACGCCTGGTCGGCTTCTTTGACCGTCCGGTGGACGATGGCTGTCTTGCCGCACTACGTCAAGAACCAGCCATCGAAGGATTGACGGATCGCTTGGTAAAGTTGAAGCAGGGCGACTGGAGTCGCGTGCTTATCAGGCTAGAGAAACTCAGGCTCATTCATCTGTGGCAAGGTGAATCCGGTACGCAGTTCGTAGACGCACATCCCTTGCTACGCGAATACTTCGCCAAGCAACTGCGCGAGAATAATCTCGACACTTGGCGTGCAGGCCACAAACGGATCTATAAACATCTCTGTGAGACAACGAAAGAAGGCGACCAACCTACACTCGAAGACCTCCAGCCACTCTTCGACGCCGTTAGACATGGTTGTCAGGCCGGATCACTAAATGAAGCATTGGAGCATATTTATAGAGACCGCATTCTACGTGGGTTTGAAATTAATGGATTCTACAGCACCAGAAAACTTGGTGCGTTTGGACCAGGTTTAGGTGCAATAGCTTGTTTCTTCGATCAACCTTGGAAATGTGTTTCTCCTACTATTGACGAGACTGCTCAAGCCTGGTTGCTGCACCAAGCAGCCTTCCACCTCCATGCATTAGGACAACTAACAGCTGCTATCGAGCCAATGAGGGCTGCTCTTGAAGCTCTGGTCAAGAACGAGAACTGGGAGCAAGCAACTATCGGTGCCACTAACCTGGCTGAACTCGAGCTGACCCTCGGCGATGTGCTTGGGGCAATCCAGGACGCCGAGCGCGCTGAGACCTATGCAGAGCGCAGCGGCTCTACTGACTGGAAAAGCTATATCCTCTCGCGCACGACACTCGCTGGTGCCATACATCAGGCAGGTGAGGAAGCTAAGGCATTGCCGCATTTTTTCATAACCGAGAAAACCCAGCAAGAGCAGCAGTCCAACTACCCATTGCATTACTCATTGCGGGGGTTCCGCTATTGCGACCTGCTCCTCACCGTTTCAGAACGAGCAGCGTGGCAGGTGGCACAAGGGTTAGAAGTGAAACGCCAGAGGTCAGATCTAATTTCGGAATGTCGCGCTGTTTCCCAACGTGCAGCCCAGACGCTCAAGTGGGCAGAGATGAATGCTCGGGACATTCTTAGCGCTGCCTTTGATTACCTCACGCTGGGCCGTGCTTTGCTCTACGAGTCGATTCTACAATCCTCAGCCGTTTACATTCAGCCATCAACACTAGAGCATTTAGAGACCGCTTTGAACGACTTCCACCGCGCTGGCCAACGACAATATGTTCCCCTCGGCCTGCTCACCAGCGCATGGCTCCGCGCAGTGACAGATAACCACTCCGGCGCGCAGGTCGACTTGGATGAAGCTTGGGAAATCGCCGAGCGTGGCCCGATGCAGCTCCACATGGCCGACATCCATCTCTACCGCGCTCGTCTGTTTTTCCGTGAGAATAAGTACCCGTGGGAATCGCCCGCTGCTGATCTTGCTGCGGCACGCAAACTCATCGAACAGTGTGGCTATGGACGAAGGAAGGAAGAACTGGAGGACGCAGAAGATGCCTTGAGGCGATACCGCCAGTAAACTGATCATTGCCTCAGATGGCGGTCAATCATGCGCCGCTGTTCAGTTTCATCCCCACATCGATCAACACACCTTCTCTCAATCCTAAATCACTCACCAAACATTCCGTCTGACCCAGTGTCTCCATGATCGTCCTGATGATAATCGCGCCAGCAGCAATGACTTCTTCGCGATTTTTCTCTAAACCAGGCAACCCGACTCGCTCAATTTTGGTTCGACTGAGCAGCACGTGGGCCAGCTCTCGGATCGTTTCCAGTCTCAAGATATAGTTGTGGATTCTGGATGGCTCGTAGGTCGACAGTTTCTGCGCCATGGCGGCGAGGGCTGTGATCGTCCCGGCCGTGCCGACAAACGTCGCCTGTCGATAGTCACCCATGCCAGCCACCGCTGTATTCGTTTCTCGCCTGATCCACTCACATGCCTGTAGAGCTTCCTCCGTAGTTGGAGGATCGTGCTGCAAGAGGCGCTCGCAGAGGCGCACGACTCCGATATCAATGGACTTGGTGATCGGCTCCTGACCGGGCCGATCTAGGATGAACTCCGTACTGCCGCCGCCAATGTCCAATGCCAGGATGTCTGTGACTCCCGCTGGTAAACCGGAGCGAATGCCGAGCAACGTCCGTCGCGCTTCTTCCTCTCCTGAGATGAGTTCCACCTCAAATCCACATTCGGCTTTCACCCGTGCCAAAAACTCCGCTCGATTGCTCGCATCGCGAACGACACTGGTCGCCACGACCGCGGTCGCCTCCACATGATGGCTGTCGATGATGCCTCGCCACTCTTGGAGACAGATGACGACCCGATCCATTGCGGCATGGCTCAACCGTTTCGTTTGATCGACGCCCTCTCCCAGCCGGAGAATACGTCGTTCGGATTGAAGCGCTTTGAGGGAATGCCCAGAGGCTAGCTCTGCAATTAACAACCGACAGGTGAGGGTGCCGATGTCGATCCCGGCCAAACGACGTGGGTACTGAGAAAGCTGGGTCATTACTCGTTCCGAATCTCTTCCATCTCGGCTTCCAGTTTTGCGCGTGATTCCTTCAACACCTCCACTTCTTTGACAAGTCGGTCAATCTCTGTATCGTAGAGGATACGTTCCTCCGTCTCCCCCCGTTCCTTCATGTCGACCGCTCGCTCACCGATGTCCTTGTACAAGTCTGACAGCTGTTGGTCGAGCTTGCGCAGCTCGAGCCGCAGACGCAGTAGTTCCGTCTCTTCTAATGCGCGGCCTGCTACATGCACCGTATCCAAGCGTAGCGTAGTGATCCCCGCTCTTAGAT
>CAZOHW010000073.1:0-13688 GCA_964579525.1 uncultured Nitrospira sp.
GAAAATCGCTATGGACAGTCACTCATCATAATTACTCGGACAGACTCCTAGGGCACGCTCAAGCCAGGAAGAGACAAGCTTGTCAATATCGGCCTGGTTCATGTGGGCACCCCTGACAGTGAGAAGATGGAACAGACGACGCCCCCTGGCTTCGATAAGGGCACCTTTCCACGACGCCTCTGTTCTGTCCATCGTTTTCAGAGATCGCCACACTTGAGATCTGTACTTGAAGTGATGTCGGAGCCGAAGAGGGATAACGAGGCGAACATAGAGGGACTTGCGGCCCCTCGGTCGGAACGGAACTGTAGCCATAAAACGCCCTCCAAAGTGTAGCAATGGGTGTAGCTTTGTCTGGGCTACATCACGCTGGAAGGCTGAAACGTCGCTCTGGTGGCGAGGTTTATGATTGCTGGTGGTGCCGGAGACCGGGATCGAACCGGTACGGGCCTTTTGAGCCCGAGGGATTTTAAGTCCCTTGCGTCTGCCTATTCCGCCACTCCGGCGAACGGCGGATTGTATCATAGCGACCCTGGCTCTCCGCCACTTTTCTCGCGCCCATTCTGGATCGATTGTCCCTGCACAGAAATTGATGGCTACGGTTCAGACTCAAGTCGTCAGCCTCAACTTCTCTTATGAATGCCCAAGAGCACGATCGCGTAGGCTTCACGTTTCGAAACTCAACAAATCCTCGTCCTATGGCTGATAGGAAGGCCGCCTGCAAACAGTCGCTCGATTCAGTTAAAATGCAGGCCGCGTCGCAAGTAGATCGCGCTATACCGGTCACATGGAGAGGTCGCTCCTGCGCATACAAGTCTCTCGGTGGTTCATCGGCCTAATCCTGCTCACCATGGCATTGCCACCACAGGCGACCGGCCAGGATGCGTCGCTCGACGTTCTCCCGCTCCGTCCCGTCAATTTTGACATCTCCTTCAACCAACGAACCTTTGCGCCACAGACCAGGGTCATCGCCGCCCAAGTCGGCGTCACCGCCCTTCGATATGGACAGCTTGAAATGCGGACAATCTATCAATACTACAGTCAGCACACGCCCACCTTTATAACGGATCAACATTCGTTGTTCCTGAACCCGCGCTGGAATAATTTTATCGACGTCTTGGATTTCCCCAAAGAGACCCCGATCAACCGGGTCATTCGCCATGTCCTTTTCGGACCGCTCGAGGACCGCGCCATTCCCTACATCGGAACTATGATCGGCGGAACTCTTCCTGGACGTGGCGCCCATTCCCCTGGATATCTCTATGGCGGACAAGTGGGGTTCGATTTCCGGTCGCTCGCGGATTGTCGATCGATATGGGACTGCAATACACTCGGTTTGAGATCGACTTTAAAAACAAATCCGATTTGTCCCAGCAATGGCTGTTCACAATTGGGATTCGACTCTAATCCTATGCGTTCCATCCCATTCATCACTCGACTACGGCACATCGTCGGCCCGGGCGGCCGACATTCACAGGCTCGGCGCTGGCACTGTCTCCTCGTGCTCTTCGGAATCGTGTGCCTCCAGGGTTGTGGATTGGTCTATGACGCCATGACCATGGTCCATCCATTAACCCGCGATGAACTGTCTGCGATTTGTGCCCGGGGGCAGCTCCGCGTCGGCATCTCGGTGGAGCCGTTTCGTCCATTTGTGTTTCCCGCGGTGTACACCGACGAGGGCATTCGAGTCACAGGCCTGGATATTGAACTGATCCGAGAGGTGGCCGATGCCCTCACAGCGCATTGCGGTGGTCCGATCCCCATCGTGCCAACCCTGCACGTCACTCGCTTCCCGGATCTGTTCATCAAGATGAGTGAAGGGCAACTCGACCTCTTCGTCTCATCCGTCAGCGGAACCGTTCCCGGCACCAAACCGACAGGCCTCTGGTTTTCTGCCCCGTATCTCCGTGATGACGGGATCGCCGCCATCATCCAAAAACCCGAAATAGCGGAACGAGTATGGGAACAATTTCGAAAGCAGAACGGAAAGCTAGATACCCTCGCTGCCGTCCAGGAAGGGTTTGCCGGATTGACGGTCGCCGTGCAGAAGGGACGCTCCTCTTACCAGTATGCCAAAGCCAATCTTAAACGGGTTCGTACGGTCGTCTGCGACTCGCTTCCTGCCTCGATTGAAACGAAGGACCTCAATATCGACGTCATCCTGACCAACCATTCCATCTTCGAGTATGTGACGAAACGGGTCTGGCAGGATTGGCGGCTCTTGACACACATCGACGGGAGCCCCTTGGTTTTGACCCATGAGGATCTGTCCATCGTGACTACTGACGAACACAGACGGTTACAATGGTTTTTGAATAACCTGCTGTTTCGTCTGGAAGAGTCAGGTCGGCTGAATCAAATGCGCAGGAGATGGGTGGAGGCGGAATACGCACCTACGCGTCGGGCGGCGACAGAAGGCCTGCCGCTTGAGGTCACGCAAGTTCCTCAGCATTACGACCAGGGGCAGTGCCTTCCGGCGGGAGAACAATGAGAAAGCAGCTCCCGACGATCGCACAACATGTCCACCGCAAGAATCTACTTGTTCAAAGTCTTTGCAAAGGAAACCAGCAGCGGGACGAGCACCGCGCAACCTGATCAATTCAACACACAGCCAAGCAGAATGGCCCCCGCCCATTCGGTGATCGGATGGTCGGTAAACGAAAAGCGGATCTTCGGGTAGGACGGTAAGGTGAGAGCCTGCCGAACATGTATACCAAACCAAAAATTGGTCGTCGCTAATGCTCCTGCTTCAGATCGCCTCCCGCACGCAAGCGCCTGGACATGACTGTTTCTTCTGTGCTTGAATCCTAACATTAGGAGATGAAATCATTGGATCAGATCGAACGCAACTATCGCGCACTCTTGTCCGTCGCCCTCGTGCTGAACTCGCAGCGCGACATGCGCAGCTTGTGGGAAGCGATTACCGTGGAGATCACCAAAGCCATCCCATGGGCCCGCGCATCGATCACCCAGTACGATCCTCAGACCGATGCATTCCGGTTTTACGTCCTCGCTACCACGGTCCCGCAGATCGCACTTGGCCGGGATGCCGTCGTCCCACGCCACGGAAGCGGGATGGGATGGGTGTACGAACGCAAAACCCTGCACATTCGCCCTGATCTCAAGAAAGAGCAAATCTTTCCTGAAGACAAATTATACGCCCAAGAAGGGCTCGGACGGATGATTAATCTTCCACTGCTCGTGAAGGATAAATGCCTCGGTATTCTCAATATCGGCACTCGGGAATCGGGCGTTCCCGATGCCGGAGAGATCGAATTCCTCACACAAGTCGCGATGCAAATCGCCTACGCGATCGATCACGTCCAGGCCTACGAACAAATCGATCGGTTACGAAACCAACTTGCAAAAGAAAATGTTTACTTGAACGAGGAACTGCGGCTCACAAAAAACATCGACAGATTGGTCGGGGAAAGTACCACCTTTCAACATGTCTTAACCCTCGCGCGAGAAGTGGCCCCGACGTCGACGACCGTTCTCTTGACGGGTGAGACAGGAACCGGCAAGGAATTGATCGCTCAGACCATTCATGATTTGAGTCAGCGCCATTGGAAACCCATGGTTCGCGTGAATTGTGCCTCCTTTCCAGCCGGCCTGGTTGAAAGTGAATTATTCGGCCACGAACGCGGCGCATTTACCGGAGCGGACCGCTCCCGTGAAGGACGATTCGAACTGGCCCATGAAGGAACATTGTTCTTGGATGAAGTCGGTGAAATGCCTCTGGAAACGCAAGCGAAATTACTGCGAGTCTTACAGGATGGGATGGTCGATCGTTTAGGTGGAAAACAGCCGATTCGAGTGGATGTTCGTATCATCGCCGCTACAAACCGCGATCTTTTTGCAGCGGTCAAGCTCGGTACGTTCCGAGCGGACCTTCTGTATCGTCTGAATGTGTTTCCGATCCGACTGCCAACATTGAATGAGCGTCCGGAAGATATTCCGTTGTTAGCCCGACATTTCCTTGAACTATACGCGGCAAAACTCCGTCGTTCATGCACGGATATCGATCCTGACTCTTTAGAACGATTGGTTCGCTATTCTTGGCCGGGCAATGTCCGTGAATTAGCAAATGTGATCGAACGAGCCTTGATCCTCTCACATGAGTCGATCTTGCGGATCGATAACCATCTCCTGGGATTGCAGGATCGCTCGTTCACCAGCTTGCCGTCGTCCGATCTCAAGGATTTCGAACGGCGACACATTCTCCAAACTCTGGCATTGACCGATTGGCGCATCGAAGGTCCTGATGGAGCAGCAGCACGCCTCGGCATCCCGCCCAGTACCTTGCGCAGCCGGATGAAGCAACTTGTGATAAAGCGACCGACCGCTCACTGAAGCACTCGCACCCCTGCTCGTACGTACGCTCTCTGTCCTTAGCCTCAGAAACCTCGATCCGTAGTGAGTAGAGTCCGCGATGAATCACGACATATCGTGGGCTCTCAGTAATTTTTCCTTTTTGGTTTAGAAGATAATCCCTTGCAAACCTGAAATTTCATTATGTTGCGACGATGCGGTTGAAGAGGCACAGCCCTTGCTTACGCACCTCTACACATGTTGGGCTGACTTATGCACATTCATCACAATGACCTTTGAACGGAGGGCTGATCATGGCGACAGCGGTTGAGTTGGGGAAGAACGAGGGAACGGGGCGCCATCGACTGGGACGGGATACGATCTCCGAGTCCGTCCATTGTCCCAGATGCACAGGATTCATGGTTGTGGAACAGGGTTTCGATTCCATGCTTGGCAGCAGTGAAGCTGACGTGTCGTTCCGACGGTGTGTACAGTGCGGCGAAGTTGTTGATCTGATTATTCTGCAGAATCGGCAATCGCAGCGTGCAAGCGAGCTTGAACGAACTCAAAAGTGAGTGAGCCGATGGGGAGCGTATCATGGCGATATTTTTCAAAACGGATGATTCGTGGGCCAGAGTGGCTGCCGATTTTTTGCTCAATCTGATTGGCTACAACCTCGTCCGTATCCCAAAACTTCTGGCACAGAGGGGATAGAGGCCGCTGAAACTACAACCACGCCCCGATACGGTAACGAAGACGGTTCCTGCGCCGTCGGGCGCGGTACGTTCAGCGCGGTCTGCAGCCCGTCCATCTCGATGAGTGCGGCTTCGCGCCTTCCGTGATTCGCCGCTATGGGTATGCGCCCACAGGACAGCGCGTGTACGGCCTGACGTCGGGGCATCGAAGGCCGCGCACCTCACTGATCGCCGCCCGCATCGGGCCTGACTTTGAAGAACCGTTCCTCTTCGAAGGCACGTGCGATACGGAGGTGTTCAACGCCTGGCTCAAAACCAGGCTGTGCCCGCGCCTCACCCACGAGCACCTGGTCATCATGGACAACGCCGCCTTTCACAAATCTCCCGAAACGACGCACCTCATCCACCACACCGGCGCCACACTGCTGTTTTTACCGCCGTATTCGCCCGACCTGAACACCATCGAACACGACTTCGCCGCGCTCAAGAAACACAGGGAATATCATGAAACTGCTTCCATCGATGAGATCGTGAAAGCCTATCAATGATTATCAGCTTGGCTAGAGCCTCCTAAACCTCGATCCGTCGTGAGTAGAGTCCGCGATGAATCGCGACTTATCGTGGGCTCTCAGTAATTTTTTCCTTTTTGGTTTAGAAGATAATCCCTCGCAGACCTGAAATTTCATTATGTTGCGACGATGCGGTTGAAGAGGCACAGCCCTTGCTGGGGCAACATCTACCGATGTTGAAGCTGACTTATGCACCACAGATGACCTTTGTGCCGGAGACCTCAGCAGATGAACAACCGAGCACACCGCGTTCTGTTGAACGAGCCTGCTTATGACCACATGGGATCATCCAGAGACCCGATGCCTCGGATGGCACTTCATTCTCCTCAACCTCGTGCTGGGCCTCGCCCACATCGTGGTGCTGTTCAACGCCGGCTCGTACGTGGCGCTGGAGCCGCACGCGTCAGGAGGGTTGGGCGGCGTGCTGATCAGTTTCGGGAGGTGGGCGCAGACGAATTTCATGATCGCCCTGGCCCTGGGCTTTCCCCTCGCCCGCTGGCTCTCCGACCGCTATGGAGAACCGCGTGTCTTGAGCGTCGCCTTCATCGCCTACGCAGTTGCATCGGCATTCTGCGCAACGGCAGAGAGCATTGAAGGCTTCGTGTCGGCTCGCATCCTTCTCGGTCTCGCCGGCGGCGTCACCTTGCCGTTGAGCCAATCCTTGCTGATCAAGGAGTATCCCGATCACCTGAAGTCATTGGGTCTGGCAATCTGGGGACTCTTCACGTTGATGCCCTTTACTTTTGGGATGGTCACCGGCGGTTGGCTTGCCGATCATTGGGGCTGGCGCACCCTGTTTTACCTCAACATTCTCCTGGCGCTGTTTATCGTCGCCCTGGCAGCCGCCTTGTTCCATGGCAAACGTCATGAGGTTCGCCATGAGCCATTCGACCTCGTTGGATTTGTCCTGTTGGTCGTGATCTTCGGTAGCCTCCAGACGATTTTGAACGGAGGAAACGACTTTGATTGGTTCGACGATCCGCTTTTACGCGGCATGTTGGTCGTCGTCATCGTGGCTGTCCCGGTCTGGATCATCTGGGAGCTCGGAGAACGCCGTCCTGCGATGGATCTTCGGTTATTCGCGCATCGGAATTTCTCAGTCGGCTTACTCTGTCTCGGTCTGGGCTTCCTTTCGATTCAAGGATTGCTCTCCCTCTTCGTCGTTCAACTGCAGTTGTTGCTGGGCTATTCCTCCGAGCTGGCCGGTCTGGTGTTCCTACCAATGATTCTGCTGGGTATGCCGATGGTTGCCCTAATGCACGAAATCGCAAAACGGCTGGACGTCCGATGGCTGGCCTGCTTGAACGGCTTGGGATTCGCCGCCACGTTTTATTGGATCGGCCTCTTCGACGATCCCCACTCCTTCGATCAGATCTTTTGGCCGATGGTGCTCGAGGGGGTCTTCCTCGGCTCCTTTTTCACGCCGTTGACCGTGTTGACGTTGCACGGCCTTTCGGGTGAACAAGTGCTTCGTGCGGCGGAGACAGCCAATATTCTTCGGATCGCGGCCGGCGCGATGGGGATTACCTGGCAAGGGATCGTCGTCTTCCGCCGCCTCCCCTTTCATCAATTGCAACTCAGCGACCATTTCGGCGGGAGAATCTCGGCTTCGTATGATGCGCTCAACCAATTCACGGCTAAACTCGAGGCACTCGGCTTCGATCCCGCCATGATCCAACGCAAGGTGCAACTGACGATCAAGCAGGCGGCCGGCATCCTCGCCTTGAATGACGCGTTCCTCCTGTCGAGCTATCTCTGTCTGGGGATTGCGATCCTGGTCTGGTTCGCGCATTCCAGCCGCGTGCTAATATTGAAGCCGGCGGAAGCCGTGCGCGAGTTGCAGGCGGAAGAGCTGATGGAGCAACCGTGATCCAAGGCCGACCGACCATCTCCCCATATATCTCGGGCCTGTGTCTGTGGGCCATGCTTGCGGTTACCGGCTGTGGTTGGTGGATTCCGAAGGGCGATCCACCGGCCACCTATATGGTGCCGCCGGAGTTGCAGGAAACCATCGAGGAAGTGACCAACCAGTTGCACAAATGGCCTGACGACCGGTGGTGGGAACAATTCCAAAACGCCGAGCTCAACCGACTGATGGAGACGGCGCTGCAAGACAACCCGGGTCTCAAGGTGGCCTCGGCTCGCTTACGGGAGGCGCAAGGGCTGGTGCGTGTGGAAGGCGCACGCCTGCTTCCCTTCCTGGATGCCGACGCGTCACTCACCTACGAGCGCATCTCCCAACACGGCGTGTTCGCAGCCTTGAATCCCGAAACCGCGGGAGCCCGCATTCTGCTCGGCATGATCAACCCCCTCACGTTTCGGTACGAGTTCGATTTCTGGGGCAAATATCGCGCGACGCTCCAAGCGGCGCTCGGGCATGCGGCAGCCGAAGAAGCGGAATGGGCTGAAGTCCGACTCCGGCTGACCACCGGCATCGCACGTGCCTACTTCCGCGGCCATGCGCTTCATCGTCAACTGGAATTGGTCCACGCCATCGCCGATCTACGTCGCAGTCTTCGGATTCTCGCGGAGACCCGGTCCAAGCTGGGATTAGATAATGACCTGGCGGTGAAACAAGCCATCGCCGACTACGAAGCGGCGGTCAAACGCCAAGCCTCGGTTCGGGATCAATTGGACATTCAGCGTAATTTGCTCAGCCGCCTCATGGGCAAAGGACCGGACGACGGTCGACACCTCTTCACGGCTTCTTCCTCAACCACCCCTGAGCAGGTGCCAATCCCTGAGCACCTCTCGATCGGATTGCTGGTCCACAGGCCTGATTTGGCTGCGGCACTGTATCGCGCGTACGCCGCCGCTCGGTTGGTGAAGGTCGCGAAGACCCAGTTCTATCCGACGATCGATCTGACCGCCTTCGTCGGTTTCAATGCGCTGACCTTCACCAAAGGTGCCGATAAGTTGGCAAACTTTCTGTTCTCAGGACAGAGCTTTTCCTACGGCGTCGCGCCGGGCCTGCACTTGCCGATCTTCGAAGGCGGCCGATTGCGAGGCGAACTGGCGGTACACCGGGCGGAGTACGACGCGGCGGTGGAACTGTATAACGACACGCTGCTCGACGCCTTGCGGGAAGTCGCGGACAGTCTGAGCGCCTGGCAGTCGACGCGCGAGATGCTGGAGTCCCATCATCGTTTGGTGACGTCGCTCAGCGAGGACTGGCGCCTCGCGAAAGTCCGGTTGGTATCAGGACTGGACGACGACCGGGAAGTCCTCCGCCATCGCTATCCGGTGCTGGAACAGGAATATGCTCTGCGGGCGCTGGAGAGCGATCAACTCGTCGCGGTGGTGGATCTCATTGAGGCGTTAGGCGGCGGATACCACAATCTCGATATCGAAAAGAAACCGGAGGAGCCGACGAGTTGAACGTATGAGCGACACCCATTCCATCCTCCCACCGTCGCCGCAGCCGATTGAAGAGTCGCTACACGCGCAGCGCAACCGGCAGCTGTTGATCGTGGCGCTCGTGCTGAGTCTGGCAGGCCTCGCCTATGGCGGATATTGGTGGACGACGGCCCGGCATTGGGTTCAAACCGACAATGCCTACGTGACCGGCAACCTCGTACCGGTCACGGCACAGGCCAGCGGCATCATCACGCAGGTGCTGTTCGAGGAAACTCAGTTCGTGAATCGAGGCGATGTGCTGGTCCGTCTCGATGCGAACGAAGCCACTGCGGCGCTGGGACAGGCACACGGTCGGCTCGGCGACGCGGTCCGACGCATCAACTCGCTCTTCATTACGCAACGGCAACTGGCTGACAAATTGGCGGCTCGCAGGGCTAGGTACGACGTGATCCGCCACGACATGGATCGGTACCGTCAAGCGGTGCCCAGCGGAGCCGTGTCGAAGCAGATCCTACAGAATGCGCTGGATCAATTGCGGGCATTGGAAGCAGATGTGCGGGAAACACAGGCTGAATACGACGCGCTCGACGCTCAGATCGGCGGCACGACAGTGATGGAACATCCGACGGTCGAGCTGGCGAAGCATGAGTTCATCAACACCCATCTCGAATATGCGCGGCAGCAGATCCGAGCGCCGGCGTCCGGATACGTGGCTAAACGCAAGGCGCAGGTCGGCGAACGGGTAAAGCACGGCACGAACCTCATGACGATCGTTCCGCTGGATCATCTTTGGGTGGAAGCCAACTTGCGAGAAACCGACTTGGCGGACGTCCGACCGGGCCAACCGGCCGAAGTGCGCGTGGACCTCTACGGCGGCAAACACACGTTTCGCGGCACTGTGGAAGGCTTGGTACCCGGCACCGGTAGTCCGTTCGCGCTTTTGCCGCCGGACAACTCCACCGGTAACTTTATCCACATCATCGAACGGGTGCCGGTCCGGATCGCGCTGGGAGCCGATGAACTGCGGGAGCATCCTATTAGGCCCGGTCTCTCAACGGTCACAAGAATCCGCGTCAGCGATGTCGGTCAATCCATCTGGTCGTCTCTGGCGAAAGCCGACGCCGAGGAATATCAGACCGACGTCTATGACAACGAACTGATGGACGCGGAATCGCTGGCACACGAAGTCATGAGGATCAATATGGTGTCCCGCATCCCTTCATCCGTGTTGAAGGCAAGCGACTAAAACACGCGCCGACAAACTGAGGTGCCTGATGTGGCTCCGGGGCTTAATGCTACTGGCTATTGTTTTCTTACAGGGTTGCGGTCTGATCTACGACGCAGTGATCATGATCCACCCACTGACGCGTGATGAGGTGTCCTCCATCTGTGCGCGTGGACGCGTGCGCGTCGGCATTGATGCAGAACCGTTTCGCCCGTTTGTCTTTTCCGCGATGTACCCTGATGCAGGGATCCGCGTCACAGGCCTGGATATCGAACTGATCCGGGAGATAGCCGACGCACTCACCGCTCATTGTGGCAGACAGACTCCCATCGTTCCGACCCTGCACGTTACCAGGTTTCCCGATCTGTTCATCACAATGAATGAAGGCCAGCTGGATCTGTTCGTCTCATCCGTAAGCGGGACCGTTCCCGGTGCAAGGCCGGCAGGCCTATGGTTTTCACCTCCCTATTTCCATGGAAACGGTATCGCAGCCATCATCCAAAAGCCAGAAATTGCGGAACGAGTATGGTCGCAATTTCGCAAGCAGAACGAAAAACTGGATACGCGCGCGGCCGTTCAAGAAGGCTTCGCCGGATTGACCGTCGCCGTTCAGAAGGGAAGGTCTTCTCACCTATATGCCCAAGCCAATCTCAAACGGATTCGCATGGTCGTCTGCGATTCGCTTCCTGCCTCGATCGAGACGAAGGATCTGAATATCGATGTCATCCTGACCAACCATTCCATCCTCGAATACGTGACGAAACGGGTCTGGCAGGATTGGCGGCTCTTGACACACATCGACGGGACCTCCTTGATCCTGACTCGTGAGGATTTTTCCATAGTGACACGCGACGACCACAAACAGTTACAATGGTTCTTGGACAACCTGCTGTTTCGCTTGGAAGAATCAGGACGGTTGAAATATATGCGACAACGCTTGATCGAGGCGGCATACGCGCCTACTCGACGCGCGACAGCAGAAGGCCTGCCGCTGGAGGTCACGCAAGTTCCTCAGCATTATGATCAAGGACAGTGTCGTTTAAGTGAAGGCGCTGAGGGACGATACTGACATGGAGGTGGCAATGATCAGATCCTCAAAGGTATTTCTTCCTTTCGCCTTGGTAGTGGTACTCCTGAGCTCCCAGAACGGCTGGTCACAAACGTATCAGAAGGAGGCCGAACAGGCGGCTGAGCTTTTGGCGGCATTCCTCGATGCAGGGCGTGTCACCATACACAAGCATCAATCGTTGATCAACGATCCGCGCAAAGGCGATAAAGGATTCACACCAGAGGTGTTTGAACGGCTGGCCCTCGAAGAGTTTCGCCAGCAGACCAACATGGATCTAAAGTCCCCTCCGTCCTCTTTGCCGGCTTCTACCAAAGATCTTTTGATTCAACTGCTCCGTGCAAGCAAGGAAGTCGTCTCGGACGCACAGTTCGTGATCAATCAGCGCGGGATCGGTTACAAGAATTTTATCCCGGCCACGTTCGGGAGCCAGGCCGCACGGAAGTTCTCCAAGCGATCGAAGGTGATGATCAAACAAACAACCCTGGATCCGAGGAACTTGCAGAATGCTCCGGATACTTACGAGGAAACGGTGTTAAAGCGGCTTGTCAGCCAACCGGCCTTAACCATTCCGATTGTCGAGTGGATTGATGGAGGAAGGTTGTTGAGAACGATGATGCCGATCTATTACTCTGAGGATTGTCTCGCCTGCCACGGCAACCCCAAAGGCATTCTGGACATTTCCGGTTACCCGCGAGAAGGTGCCCAGGTCGGAGAACTGGCTGGTGCAATCAGTATCCAGATTCCTGTGGATCGCCAGTAGCAGGCAGCCCGTGCCGACGGAGGAGGCGACACGGGCTGGCCTACTGCCCAAGAGCGTCGAAGAAGTTAGTTAAGTGCTGCGGTGAGATGGGGCTGTTCTTCTTCGCAGCTCTTGACGGACGTAGACCTACGGTCGAACGCGTCCATCACACCTGATTTCACGGCTCGGCCCCAGCGAGTGGTCTGGACTTGCGCCTTCTTGGCATAGCGACCGATGCTGCGGCGGGTTTCAGTCCCGGTTTGTGGAGCAAAGAGGAGCCCGAGTCCTGCTCCGATGACCGCCCCCCCGGCAAGATATGCTGCTGCCCTGGCGACCTGATTCTTCTGCTCCGACATGACAAACCTCCCTGAAAGATGGTGAATGAGATGGAGTGGCATACCGCGTCTCTCTATGGGTAAGATACTCAGCATGCTCTATGCCAGCGCAACGACGGCCGCACGCTCGATCAATTCTTAGGAAATCGAAAGATGTGACAAAAAATGATGAGGAATGACTAATTTTTGGTCTCTTTTTCTCAACAAATCAGGACACAGTCGTTTCAGAAATCCAACAGTATGGCTGTCGAATGTGCCTGTGATGCAGCCATGGAAGCGGCACGACGCGCATGCAGCTCTGATCCATTCCTACTGTTCGTCGCCCTTGCATTGATCAAGAAGCCCCCGTATGATCCGCTGGCTTGCATTCGACAGCTGGGTGGTTTTGGATGCGGTATACCCGTTGAATAAACGGGTTATTCCATGATTGAGGAGACGATTCCGTGATGGGCTCTCTCGCTGCTCTCCCTTACCCCGATATCGATCCCGTCTTTTTAGAATTCGGACCCATTCAATTGCGCTGGTATGGGCTGATGTATTTGATCGGCCTCACAGCGGCCTATTTCCTCATCAAACAGAAAGTGGCCCGTAAGGAGCTCCCACTTGCACCAGAGCAGATCTATGATATGGTCATCTTCGCTGCCTTCGGAGTCTTCCTGGGTGGACGAATCGGGTATACCCTCTTCTACAACTTTTCCTACTACATCCAGAATCCACTGAAACTGCTCGCAGTCTGGGAAGGCGGTATGTCCTTCCATGGCGGGTTGATCGGAACCATCATTGCCCTCCTGTTGTACAGCAAGCGTCGGGGGGTGCCGGTCTATACGGTGGCCGACTTGGCTGGAGCCGTGACACCGATCGGTCTAGGGTTTGGGCGGCTCGGGAACTTCATCAATGGGGAACTTTATGGTCGATCGACGGACGTGGACTGGTGCATGGTCTTTCCGAGCGGAGGCCCTGCCTGCCGCCATCCCTCACAATTGTACGAGGCGGCGTTGGAAGGTCTGGTGTTGTTTACGGTGCTCTGGTGGATCGATCGACGTCCCACGCCGCCTGGGACGATATTCTGGAGCTTCCTCACCGGATATGGTATCTGCCGCTTGATCATCGAATTGTTCCGTGAACCGGATCAGCACTTGGGATTTATTTTCGGGTCGATTACGATGGGTCAGATTCTCTCGCTTCCGATGGTGCTCATCGGCATCACGATGCTCGCCTTAGGCTACCAACGAGCACGACTGAAGACACAGGGTGCGATGGGATAAGATTGAGTTTTGAATGCTGAGTATTGAGTGAATCACCCCAGCTAAACACTCACAACTCAAAACTTGGCATCCAGACTAGTGGACTGTAACGCCCATTTATAGACTATAATCGTGTTCATGACGAAC
>CAZOHW010000074.1:0-13634 GCA_964579525.1 uncultured Nitrospira sp.
TCGCCGCCAACCGCTCGATGGCTTCGTAGGCCCAGTGATGGAGGGGCAGATTGACTGAGGCGTGCGCCGCGTTTAGTGCAGGCCCCACAAACCACGCGCTCAGCGCGACAAGCCACACGCTTGCCTGTCGCCCCATACTCTGCAAAAGCCAAAGACATAGCGGGGAGCGCAGAGAAGGCGTGCTAGATCGAGACAAGATGGATCAGCTCGTCAGGCACTTGTTGCGCTCGATGTGGTTGTGGATCTGGTGTCGGTCTGCTAGCTGGATGGGATCGAAGAGAGAGCCTGTCGTCATAACCCTGGGCTCTGGTCGCCCTTCCCAGCTCCCTTCCGGGAGGCAAGCCATCTCTTTAACGACTCTGCGCTTTCCCCTGAATGGCGACCGGCCAGAAGACCGGCTACGGTCAAATCCTCATCGAGATCGGGCCAGTGAATATAGGCACCGTCTCCAAAGATCTCAAAATGACTGCGCTCCTCGGGTGTACCATGCCACAAGCGAGGGTACCACACCAACGGCACAATGATAGTCCGCCCATCCACCAGATCAACCGTCAGAGCCTCCTCACTGATTGAGAGATGCCTGGCCCGGGCCTCTTGAATGTCAGCGGCCAAAGAATTCATACCACCTCTCTATGAACACCGTTCGATGCTTCTGTACAAGCTTTGCGATCGCGTTGATCTCCACTCGGGTGAATCCTCCGGCCCGTTCCAGCGCAACGGGATCCAACCAGAATTTCGCAACCATGTTTTCGCGCCTGACATGAATATGTGGAGGCTCACCGCGATCAAGGGAGACAAAGAAAAACCGATACGGTCCTTCGCTCAGAACAGTCGGCACGTCTTCCCTGTCAGCATAATACCACGGAGAGGAAATCTGATCCCAGAATTCAGCATCCCCTTCCTGATTTGTCGCGGAACCGCTTGATCGTGTATTCCTTCCGCCCAATTCCTCGGGATGTCATTGGCCCGCACCCGTTCGATCGCACGGCCCACATAGATCGCCGCTTCCTTCCGGCTGTAAGGTTTGGGCACGACCATGGCCTTGTCGATGATGCCCATCGCCGCCAACCGCTCGATGGCTTCGTAGGCCCAGTGATGGAGGGGCAGATTGACCGAGGCCTGCGCATCTAGCGCGATCCCCAGCCAAAGGCATCCGCATAGGGCAAGGAGCCATAGAACCCTCACCAAACCAAAATCCTTACGTTAGATGCGAGCTATCACAGACATAGCGGGGGGACGCTTGGGATAACAGTGCTGTCGGCGAAAAGGCAGTTAGTTGTTGGCTGATATGGGGCAATCCGGGGCCAGGATATCCTGGGCTTCTTTCAAAGAATCGCCCACCGTCGTCATCTGCAGTTGAAGGCGCCGCACGGTCGGCATGTCACGCCATTGAGAGGCAAAGTCATGGATCAGACAATCGGGGATGAATTTCGAGGAAACCCAGATCTCAACGGGGCCTTCCCACTGCTGCTTGAGCCATTCGGCTCGATTCTTCACCGAAATCCCGCACAGGTTCCGCCCCACTCGATGGGGATCATCATCGACAAAACCGACGGCAGCATAGCCGCTCATTAAAGGGTTAGAGACAATTTCTTCGTGCAGTAGTTTTCCAGCCTTTCCGGCTCCATAGATTAAGACGGGCGTGCGGTCTCCATTGCCCCGTTGCGAGCCATTCCGGAGAAGCGCATCAAGAAGTCGAAAACTAAGCCGTGATCCAAGCAGGGCGATGAACACCAGCAGGGCAAAAATGATGTACGCACTTCGAGAGTGGCCGACGTCGAATCGAGTGACCAGCGTGACCACTGCCAAACTGAAGAGCGCACCACCAACGACACCGAGACAATAGGATGGGAGATCCGAAACAGAAATGAGCTTCCATTGCCCCCGATAGATACCGGCCAGGAAAAAGGCGACAAGGCAACTGGCAACGACAATCGGAAGGGCAACGAAAATGGCTTTTCTTGTCTCTTCGTCGATAAACCCCTCGAATCGGAGAAGGTAAGCCCCATAAAAGCAGAGCACGATGAGGATCGTATCCAAAAGGACCTCTGCCGCGCGCCGCTTGTAGAGAAGTTCAGAAACCAGCGGAGTCCACGCAGGCGGCAGCCGATTCGGCTCAGCGATTTGCACTTTGACATGGCCAAGATAGATTCCGGAAAGGATGAGAACCAGCACAAAAAAACCTAAGAGGGGCAATGACTGAGCGGGAAAGTGTTGCATAAGGATCGCAACGATGCCTCCAAGAACGGAGAAGGAATACAGCACCCAAACTGCCTTGTTTTCTGAGAGCCCTAATCCCACCAGTCTGTGCGAAGAATGATCTCGTCCTCCCTGGGAAGCTTTTGCCGCTCGCCATTTCCGCGTGATGGTAACCAGAGTCGTATCGAAGATAGGAACCGCCAATACTGTTGCAGGGATCAGGAGGGCTAAGACAGGGCCGAGTACGTTCGCTCGGGATTGCACGCCCAGGAAATCGTTCAGCGGACTCGGTACTGCCAGCGCAGCGAGGACGTACCCAATAAAGAGACTGCCGGAATCACCCATGAAGATCGTAGCCGGTGGCCGGTTGTGTATCCAGAATCCGAGCAAGGCCGAGACCAACATCACTCCAAGCAACGCTGCCAAGGGCGTATGCTCAAGTGAAGGATTAGCCTGTAGAGATAACACGACGACGGTAGCACCTGCCAGGATGACGACACCTGAAGCGAGGCCATCCATGTTGTCCAGCATATTGACGGCGTTGGCAATCCCGACAAACCAAAAATAGGTAACCAGGATGTCAAGCACATAATTGTCGCTTAGTGGAAAGGCACCACCGGCAAAGATGAACACGCTGGCAGCGACGAGCTGCCCGATAAACTTGGTGGCGGGACGCAAATTGACAAAGTCATCCCACAATCCAAGGCAAAACATGAGCAAGGAGCCGATGAGCAGTGCCGCGGCCAGGACAACATCGTTCGATACGGTGCTAAGAGAGCTCCAGTCGTGTAATCCTCCGCTCAACTGCCAAAACAGGATCACGCATGAGCCCAGGAGAAATGCAGGATAAAACCCGACGCCTCCATGAAGGGCGGTCGGCTTTTTGTGCCAGCGGTCCGCTCTTGGCTTAGCCACCCACCCCAGCCGGCCGGCAAGCCATCGCATCATGGCCGTGCCAAGCAGCGAGAGCAGGAAGATCACGGTGACGAAAAGAACGAGGGGCGGCATGCTGCTAATCATCGAGGTGAGTAATCTTCATTCAATGCGGACTCCGGCGTAGCCGGAGCTATAGAGTAATTTCCTACTTAAAGCATTCCATGTACAGCGTTTCCATGTCCCGCACAAGGCGTTCCTTAGAGAGCTTGCTGCGAACGAATTCCTGTCCGCGCTTGCCCATCTCGCTCCGGAGTTCAGGCCGTTCACTGAGGTATCGAACGGCTCCGGCAAAGGCTTCAGTATCTCGACTCGGAACCGTGATGCCGTGATCCCAGACAGAAAACCCATCAAGAGAAGCCAGCCTCCTCCCCATCAGGTCACAGACGCCTCCGACTTCCGTCGAGACAACCGGCCGGCCGCTGCTCATCGCCTCAATGAGCGTCAGAGGAGTCCCCTCGTTCAGGGAGGTGAGAGCAACAATATCGAGACTCGAATATAACGACATCACGTCATCACGGAAGCCCAAGAAGACCGCGCGCTCTGTCATCCCCAGTTGCGCAGCCAGCGATTCGAGTTCAGCCCGAAGATGCCCATCACCGATGACGAGATACCGCGCGCGCAGCCCTTGCTCGGTAAGGCGTGCGGCAGCCTGCAAAAACATAGGAAAGTTCTTCACCTCACAGAGCCGGCCGACGATACCGATCAGGATCTCTTCTCGCCCGATACGTAGCGCTGCACGTAAATGAGACTCGCCGTCCTGGACAGCCCCGAAGTCGAGGCCAAGAGGAATGACCTGATGCTGCTCAGGGCGTCCAACCTGAAACCGATGGCAGATTTCATGGCGCTGCTGCTCGCTCACTGTGATAATTCGATCGGTGATTCGTGCCAGCAGGCGCTCGATGGTGAGAAATAGCCGCGTTTTGACCGGCCCGTAGTAACTATGAAAGATGTGGCCGTGAAACGTGTGGACGAGCAGGCATGTTCGTGGACGAAGCAATAAGGCTGACGGGGTCAACCATTTATAGAGCAGCGCTGCAATGCGGCCCGCAGCGCCGGCTTTAGCCTTATGAGTATGAATGACGCTTGGGCGCAGGGCAAAAAATAACCGAAGAAGCTTCCCGATGACGAGACAATCACGAAGTCCCGGCTCGCGGCTCATTTCCTTGATCACGATCGGCCGAACGCCGGCTTTGTCTGCAAAGTAGCCCATGTCGCCTTCGCCCGGAGGCACCGTTCCAGTGATCAGCTCTGTTTTGAATCGCTCCCGGTTCATTCCGGCAGTCAGCCAGACGACATGCTTGGCAGGTCCGCCGATATTCAGCCGATCAATGACGCGGACAACCCGCAAGTGGCCAGTGCTTCTCCGCTGCATGATTTGACTACTATTCTATTTTCCCGCCGCACACACAGCCAGGCTTTCTCGCTCGTAGGCAATGACATCGTCCAATATGCGGTCGAGACTCTTAGATGGAGCAAACCCGATTAGTTTTTGAAGCTTGTCCGTCGAAGGCACGCGGCGTTGCATGTCCTCGAAATAGGAAGGGAACACCTCGTCGTATGGAATCAACGTGATCTCGGACGCGCTCCCGACTTTCGCCTTGATTCTGTTGGCCAGACTCAGAATCGACACCTCTTCGGTGCCGCCGATGTTCACCACTTCCCCGATTGCCCCAGGACTGTCAACCAACTTCATGACGGCCTGCACCGTATCCTCGACATGGGTAAAGGTTCTTGTCTGTCTCCCATCACCATAGACTGTAATCGGCTCGTTCGTGAGCGCCTGCCTGACGAATCGTGGGATGACCATGCCGTACCGGCCCGTCTGACGTGGCCCGACTGTGTTGAAGAACCGGACCGCTAGCACGGGCAATTTCTTGGTACGGTGGTAGGCCAGAGCCATAAACTCGTCCATCAACTTGGACGCCGCATAACTCCATCGGGATTTAGTCGATGGTCCATAGATGCAGTCATCCGTTTCGGAAAGCGGCGCATCATCGTGCTTGCCGTAGACCTCCGAGGTCGATGCGATCAAAACTTTTTTTCTGAATTTGCTGCACAACGACAAGGCGATCTCCGTCCCGCGCACGTTCGTTATGATAGACGATAATGGATTATCCAGGATGAATTGGACTCCGACCGCAGCCGCTAAATGAATGACGACATCGCACGTCCCCACCAGCTCCAACATCACGTCATGATTCAAGACGGAGTCAATGGTGACAAAAAACCTTTGGCTTTTTTCCGGGTCATTGCGAAGATGATCGATGTTCTCTAGAGACCCGGTTGAGAGATCATCGATCACATAGACCTCATCTCCTTGCTCAAGGTATTGCTCGGCCAGATGCGACCCGATAAACCCCGCTCCACCGGTAATCAAGATTTTCATAGCACCTCCGCGTGTGGGATTGAGACGTTAAAAGAAGGCGGCGTTATGGAGCTTGTACTGCCGACAGAACACAGCGCTATTCGCAGTGAAGGCCGACGAAGGGTCTCAGGAAGCGGCGGAATACGGCGCAGGCAAACGGAATCGTCAGTGCTGCCAGTGTTGTCTCCAGGCCTGAAACATTAAAATATCCCATAAATGGTACTGCCAGTTCCGCCGTCCTGATACATGCTCTTCCCATTTTTGCCGAATGGGCTCCGGGTTGAGGAGATCCCCATCTTCAAGCGTTTTGACACTCAACAATTCCTCCGCCCACTGGCGTAACGGCCCTCGGAGCCAGGAGCCGATGGGGACTCCAAAGCCCATCTTCGGACGTTCGACCAGTTCCGCGGGCACATACCTATGCAACACCTGCCGAAGCAGCCACTTGCCTTGGCCATGCCTGACTTTCAGGTGAAGCGGCAAACGCCAGGCAAACTCGACAACCCTGTGGTCCAACAGCGGCACACGCGCTTCAAGCCCGACCGCCATGCTGGCTCGGTCAACTTTGACCAACAAATCGTCCGGCAAGTACGTGACCGTATCGAAATACATGACGCGCCTTGTGAAATCGGGCAGGCCCTGGCCGCCCAGAGGGTCGCTGATCACTGTTTGCGGTTCTGAAGACTTGAGTACCAGCGAAGTCGGCTCCTTCCAAAGAGAAACTAGCTGCAAATAGATGGTGTTGGGTTCTCCGACCGAGAGTATCTCCGCTAACTTATGGATTTTGTCTCCGATATTGTGTTGATTGAACCTGGCAGGAAGAATTCTTCTAAAGTGAGCGACCGCAGTATTCCATCTCTCAGGCGAGGGAACCGTCAACGCGCCGGCAATTCCCTGACGAAAACTTTCCGGCATCCAGCGAATCTTCTTCCAAATACTGTCCGCCAAAAAATATCGCGTATAGCCGGTAAATAGCTCATCCCCTCCGTCACCGGAAAGGCTGACAATGACGTGTCGCCGGGCAAGCTGTGAGACTAAGAAAGTCGGGATTTGAGACGAATCGGAAAACGGCTCATCGTAGATGCTTGGCAGATTCGGGATCACCGCCATAGCCTCTTCGGGAGTCACATACAATTCAGTGTGCTCGGTGCCCAGATGCCGAGCCACCTTTTGGGCATCCTTCGCTTCGTTATAGCCTGGCTCGTGAAACCCGATGGTAAACGTCTTGACCGGCCGCGTACTCTGCGCCTGCATCAGCGCCACGACCGTAGAGGAATCCACTCCGCCCGATAAGAAGGCTCCCAACGGCACATCGGCCACCATCCTGACCCGAACGGCTTCACGTAAGAGCCGATCGAGTTCGTCGGCGGCCTCTTTCTCGGAACCGGTGAAGACATGAGCGCACCCCTGTTCGGCAATCGCCAATGCAGACCAATAACGGAGAGGTTTCCAGCCGGTTCTAGTGGACTCCGGAAATGGAGAAAAGTCAGTGGCGTGATGAGCGTGATGGAGCGGAACAGTCAGCAGGCACCCCGGGAGCAGCTTGTATACGTTCCGATACATGCAGTAGGGAGCTGGAATGTAGTTATGACGGAGATAGAGTGCGAGGGCGTCTCGATCAATTTCTCCACGGAAGTCCGGATGACAACGAAGAGCTTTCAGCTCCGAGCCGAAGAGAAACGTTCGACCCATCCACCCAAAATACAAGGGCTTCTTGCCGAGCCGATCTCTGACGAGCGTGAGAGTATGCTCCGTACGATCCCAGACACCAAATGCAAACATGCCGATGAACCGTGTGACAGATTTCTCAATCCCCCATTCCTCAAACGCCGCGAGCATGACCTCCGTATCGGAATGGCCCCGAAAGACATGCCCTTTGAGTCCCAGCTCGCGCCGCAGCTCTGCAAAATTATAAATCTCGCCATTAAACGTGAGCACGTAGCGGCCACTAGCCGATTCCATTGGCTGGTGGCCTTCAGGAGAGAGATCGAGAATCGAGAGCCTCTTGTGACCGAGAGCCAGCCCTACCTTCTTGTCAATCCAGGTGCCGAAATCATCTGGGCCACGATGGTGAAGCGAATCCACCATTCCAGAGATCGACCGTTCTAGGTCACCGCCCCCATGATCGAGAATTCCTGCTATTCCGCACATGGTTTCTTCTTATAGCCGACCGCGCACCAGTACGGAGGCGAGTCGCTGAACACGGTCCTTTCCAAGCCGGCCTGTTCCATCATGCTGTGGATCTGCCGTCGTGTAAAGCGATGCTCAAGACGCGTCCCAAAGCGGTCTAGGGCATCGGTGCGCATCGTGTAGAAGCTGCGCTGACGGTAAAAAGACAGCGGGAAGGTCTCCACAGGTGCGCCCAGGCGCTCCAACACCAGAGCCGTTCTCGCGAGCGGATAGTAAACGCACAAGGCGACCGCCTGGCTCAAGGCGTAACGGAGCACAAAGGGCCAACGCGCAATTACGGTTCTCAGCGCGTCGGTCAGTTTCCAGAGCATACGGAACCAGGCCGGTCTGTTATCAAATGCATAGTACAAATACACCAGGAACGGAGCGCCCGGCTTGAGCTTCGACACACAGGCCTTCAGCCCATCGAGGGGAGCAGGGAGGTGATGCAACACGCCGAGCGAATACCCAAAGTCCATGGAATCGTCCGCCAACGGGATCCGATCCACGCTTGCCAGATGGAGCACGCAGTTGTTCAGGGCGTCCAGATTGCGTCTGGCCACTTCCAATGCGGCCTGGCTGGCGTCGATGCAATGGAGCATCCCCACCCGCGGAGCTACAAGTTTCGCCCAACGGCCACTCCCACATCCAAGGTCAAATCCGACGGCATCCGCCGGCAGCCGGTCCCATGGAAACACTCTGAAATACTGCGCAAAGAGATCATGCAACTCACCAACCGATAAGGCCGTTTGATCGAATCGAGTCCACTCATCGCCGAACCCTTCGACGGTCGAGGTATCAAGGTTCCTGTTCGCCTCGATCATACGAGCCATAGGCCTGGATTGAGTAACTAATAGACGTCTAGAGAAGGAAGGCTTAGAGCCGGAACCGCGCGTTAAGTCTGCAGCGCTGCTGCAGGCTTACGGGAACATGATTCGGCAAGAGCGAAGTAGGCTTCTTCGTAACGGCGCACCATGGTGTCCAGAGAGAACTCGGAGCGTATTCGTCTTTGCCCTGCCTGGCCCATTTTTTGACATAGGGATCGATTCTTCAGTAAGACCTCCAACGCCCCGGCAAGAGCAGGTACATCCCTGAGTGGAACCAGAAAGCCCGTCTCCCCATTTGTTACAAGTTCGCGGATCCCCGGCACATCAGATCCAACTATCGGAAGCCCCATGGCCATAGCTTCCATTACGCTCCCAGGCATCCCCTCCGAAACCGAGGGCAGCACAAAGATATCGGCTTGCCTCAACAAAGACGGGACCGTTGCCGGTGCTTGTGTGCCGAGAAAATCGACCGACGCTTCCAGTCCTAGCTTTTGAGAAAGCTTTTCGCAGTGACGTCGCAGAGGCCCGTCCCCAACGAATTGACAGCGGAGTATTATGCCCCGTTGTCGAAGAAGGGAAACGGCCTCGACCAAATCCTGCTGTCGTTTGCCCTGGCGAAATTTTGCCACGCAGATCACTATGGACATGGACACATCTTGTACCGCTCGCGGGTTCGGCTCCATCCATCCATTTATATCAATGCCGTTTGGGATGTAGATAATTTTGTCCGAATGAAAACCCTGGTCTTTCAGAAACGTCACAGCACTTTCGGAGTTCGCAATATATGAGTCGATCAGGCCAGTCATGATTCGCTCGATCTTAATCGCCACTCTTGCTTTCCAACTAAAGGGATCTTCTGATTCCGTGAGGTGCCGTCCTCGAATTCCGTGCACCACATGTGGACGACGCTGCACGAGACGAGCGGCAATGCGACCAATAATGCTCATGCGGAAGCCATAGAGATGAACAATGTCATAACGACGACGGGCAAGGAGCTGGATCAAACGCAGCAAACCTGCGCCATTCCCTCTCAGGTCATGGACAGGGATTCCAAGATTCTGAAAACTGTTGGCAACCGGTCCCAATCCATCAAGAAAACTGACCTCGCACGCGAAACCTCGCGCCATTAGTCCTTTGACCAAACGGAGGGTCATCAGTTCAGTTCCATGTGCTTCCGCGGTGGTCAGGGCCTGGAGAATGCGGATACTTTTCACCCATTGGGGCGGTGCAGTATCTAGCGGACACATGAAAGCGCTCTGGAAAGGATTTTGGCTTACCCTTTATGAAAGGGGATGCTTGGTAATCCAGTAATCACCCACAAAGAGGTCATCCATGCCGCACGAGTAAAAGCAGCGAATGGCTTCGAGGGGGGTATGAACGATGGGTTCGCCCATTACGTTGAAGGACGTATTCAGGATAACTGGCACCCCGGTTTGATCGGAAAAGTGATTGATTAGGGAGTAGAAGCGCGGATTGTCGTGACTAGAAACGGTCTGAACTCTGGCAGTGCCATCCACGTGCGTCACGCCAGGGATGATACTGTGCTTCTCTGGCCTTACTGGGACGGCAAAAAGCATAAACGGTGAATCAAAAGGGAGATCAAAGTATTCCTGCGCCCTTTCTTTCAAGACAGCAGGAGCAAATGGCCGGAACTCCTCCCGAAATTTGACCCATTTGTTGATCTTCTCCTTCATGTCCTTCTGTCTCGGATCGCCAAGAATGCTCCGATTGCCCAAGGCTCGTGGCCCCCACTCCATTTTCCCCTGGAACCACCCAATAATCTTTCCCTTGGCTAAAAGGTCGGCAGCAAGCCGCTCGACGTCCGGAACTTTCTTTGCCTGGACTTTTGTGAGCTCGATGGCATGGCGGACCTCTTCTTCTGAAAAGTCCTTACCGAGATAGGCGGATGTCATCTGCCCCCGTCGAGGCACTCCATGGATCTGATGGGTAACATAGGCCGCCGCGCCTAAGGCGCCGCCGGCATCATGGGAGGCAGGCTGTACGAACACCTGATCGAAACCCGCCTCCCGAGCAAGTCGCCCATTCATGGTGCAATTCAGTGCCACACCACCGGCGAGGCAGAGGTGTCGAGCCGAGGTTTTGGCCTTGAGGGCCGCGCAGACATGTAAGACTGTCTCTTCCAAGAGGCGCTGAATACTCGCTGCGATATTCGCATGGCGGTCTTCAACGGGTTCAGTTTTCCTTCGCGGCCCACCAATTTCCCTGATGAGACGTTCGGAGAGGTACCCCTGTTGTCCTCCACTGATGTGATACGTGAAATAATCCAAATTGACCAGAAATGTGCCATCCTTGACCTTGATCAGCTTTCTGAACAGATCCAGATATTCGGGCTTCCCGTAGGAAGCCAACCCCATCACCTTGTACTCATCGCTTCCCACTTTGAAACCGAGATGGTGAGTAAAGGCGGCATAGAGCACCCCAAGCGAATGGGGGAAAAAGACCTCGTCCACCTTCTTGATCGAACGACCAGAGCCGACCCCCATCCAGGTGCTTGTCCATTCACCCATGTAATCCATGGTGAGAATAGCGGCATGCTCAAACGGCGAACAGAAAAAGCTGCTGGCGGCATGCGCTTCATGGTGTCGAACGAAATGGAGTTTGGCACCCGCTTTCTGCGCGATCTGTTTCACCTCATACACAAACTTCATGGTCGTATAGACGTCGTAGAGCAGATAGCCACCCGCGTAGGTGGGGAACCTGAGCCCTGTTTTGAGACGATAGGGAATCCGCTTTCGTAAGAGAAGCCACGGGTCCATGAAAAAGGCGACATCGGTGACGTCCTCCAGGCTTACTCCTGCGGACGCGAGTGATGCCTCGATTGCGGAGTACGGGAACCGGCCGTCGTGCTTGACTCTGGTCAGACGCTCTTCCTCAAAAGCCGCTAACGCCTGCCCGTCTCGCATGAGACATGCGGCTGAGTCGAGCGGATACGCCGAGATCCCTAAGATCACCACATCGGGCCTCCTTGGCAGGTTAAGCTCTTCGCCTGGGTATAGGATACAGGTGTCACGTCGTACTGATGGAGAAGTTTTCGAAAAGTTTCGGATAACAGGAACTCGCACTCCCGAAAATTCTGGTCAGCGATCCTTGAGTACCGGCAGAGGGTGGGCTCATGAGAGGCTGGATGACACATCAGCTCCGACACTCCGCCTGGCAACCGTTGAAAGATGGCCTCGTAGGTGGCGGCATCGGGAGTAACGTTGTTCACCACACTGAAGACACTAAAGAAGTTCGAGGGGCTCCATACACCTGCCTGTTTCATCTGGCTGCACAACCGGCGCGACAGGACTCGGGCCACTTGTTTCCGAAGGAGCAATCGACAGCCTGCCGGTCGAAGACTTCCCGTGACGATGCGTTGTTCCATCGGCAACCTCACCGGGATGTGATGCTTCGCGGCGAAATTGAGCACCACCTGGCGGACGCCCGGGAGAATGTGAACGTGCTCATGGCCATCGATGTGACTGGGAGTGATGCCGGCATCAATGAGTCGATTCCATTGGGCCGAGAGTTCCTTCGCCACTTCAGAACTCGATATGTGTCGCGTCATCGATTTCAGAAGTAGCCATTTTCTTGGGAGAAGCCTCCCTTCTCCATCCACTAGCCCAGGGAGACTATCTGCCGTAGGTTCGCCAAGCGTCAAATTAAAATGTAGGCCAACAGAAGTTCCTTTGTCGTGAAACACGGGAATATGCCGGGCCATTTGCTGAAAAGCCAGCCCATTGACAATTGCAGTGGTGCTTGTAACAACTCCGGCTTTCACGCAATCCACGATCGCAGCATTCACCCCTTCTGTGAGGCCATATTCATCGGCATTAATAATGAGATACTTCACAGATGAGTGCTTTTAGAAAGAAGCCCGAACCGCTTCAACAAACGCCGCTGCCTGCTGGCCGGGGGTGAAAAGAGATTGGATTCTGGTTCGAGCAGCCGCACCAACGTTTTTTCGGAGGGACGCATCTTGGAAAATCTGGTCAAGCACCCGGGTAAGACCCGCTCGATCCTCAGAATCGATCACGAATCCTGATTTTTCGTGCTCAATGAGGTCATAGACCGACCCGACCGCGGTCGTGGTCACGACCGGGAGTCCCAGGCTCATCGCTTCGTTGATGACAAATCCCCAAGACTCGCCTTTCACTCGGCTTCTTGGGCACCACCGACATGGATGAACAAAAACATCGACCGTTTTGTACACAGCTTCCACCTGCTCCGGATCGATGCGACCAAGAAAGCAAACCGTCTTCAGTCCAAGCCGCTCGACCAATTGTTGGCAGGCAGACTCGAACGGCCCAGTTCCCGCGATGACCAGTTCAGTTTTTCCCGGATACTGGGTCTCCAGGCGGGCATAGCTTTCAATCAGCCAGTCCAGCCCTTTGTATTCCAGAATCCGTCCTAGATAGAGAACCCGGAAGCGTTGCTTGTCGGGAAGTTGCACGGATCGCGCCGACCCAGGTGCAGAAATTTGAGGGAGAGGAGCAAAGCTGTTGTATGCGACCCGTACTTTCTGCGCTGGCACTCCATTGTGGCAGACAAACTCTTTTTGCCTACTGCCGGCCACAATGACCAAATCTGCCGCGCGTAGGATTGTCCGGCACAGGGGAGTAGCTAGGCGACTGATCGCATCTCCCCCCCAATACCAGTCCTCACTCCACAACACAAAGCGCTTTTTCCGCAATTTCACAAAGGGAAAGGCGAGATGGGTCGTAAACCCATAGAGAGCAGACGCAATCCAGACATCGTAGTCATCCGTCAGTGCTCGACGAGGAATGGCCCACGAGACACCGGCGTGATATCCAGGGCAGTAACCTTCAGAAAAGATTTCATAATTGTGAATTCCAAAGTGTTCCGTCCACCGCCGGTTTACGTCTTCAAAACCAACAAAATAGAACTTCGTCGAAAAACTTTGCTGCAAGGCTCGATAAATGTGCGCTCTGTATGGACGGATAGCGGGATGAACAAAAACAATGCGCGGTTCATCCACCGAGCGCCTCGGCATAGACCGTAGCCATCGCCTCCCGTCGTTGGTCGCATGAAAAACGACCTGAGAGGACTTCTTGATAGGCGGCTTCCCTCATGTGCAGACGTTCAGCAGGATTCCTGATCAGTCGCTCAAGCGCACC
>CAZOHW010000075.1:0-13545 GCA_964579525.1 uncultured Nitrospira sp.
GTCCTGCGCTATTCGTAGCACATCTCGCGAGGGGAATAAATCAGACCTTCCCTAAAACAGTCCCGCAATCTCGGTGGAAATTTTTTCTTGTATGATTGGGGTGGCTTCGGAAATATCCAAACCTTTTTGCCGCACGTAACCGACCATTCTCATCTGCTGAATCTTTACGCCACTGGATGACTGACCTCCAGTCGACTGACCGATCGCTCTGCCGATCTTCCGATCGGTAAGTTGGACTGCCAACCCACCCGCCTGTCTCCCTCGACCGTGCTTGCTTCTCTGCCGAACGCCACCTCACAGTCACCCTACACACTTGGCGATAGCTGGATAAGCTTGTTATGTTTCGTCTCTACCGACCCAGTAGTCCGGCTTCCGGTGTTGATGAGCTACCGCGATGACAAGAATGTGGTCTTCTTCCACGGAGTACATCAACTTATAGGGGAACTTGTGGAGGAGACACTTCCTGACTTCACCCCGCTCCAAGGACCATGCTCTGGGATACTCAGCAACTCGTAAAGCAGCCTTTCTCACTTCCTCCTTGAATCTGCGCCCGAGCCCTAAATATTCGAGATCATAAAAATGAACGGCATCTTCCAATTCTTGCGCCGCCATTCTGGTGAATACGACGCGCATCATTTGTCTTTGAATAGTTCCTCCATAGAGACGCCTTTAAGCGTTCCAGCCCGATAAGCTTTGAGTCGTTTTTCCGCTTCTTCTGCCCATATTTCATCGAGCTTCTTATCCGGTTCATCCAAGCTCTGTATCAGACCCTCAACCAAGGTGACCCGTTCCTCCGGCTTCAGTTTCATGGCCTCATCTAACAAGTCTTTCGTACTCATTTTATGTGTGCCTCCAATTTTCATAAAGCATAACACTGTTTAAACCGGTCCGCATAAGAGCGGGATCTGCCTTATTTCTTCCCGTGTAACGCGCCAGAACTGTTGGGGAGCAATACGTCAGACCAGTTACTGTTTCAACACGTTACGGATTCAGGAACATTTAGTACCGCTTCTGATCATTGGGAAAGGACTAGAACAACCCTGCGATGCCGGTGGCGATCTTTTCTTGGATGATCGGCGTGGCTTCGGGAATGTCTAAGCTTTTTTGTCGCACGTGGCCAACCATTCTCATCTGTTGCACCTTTGCGCTGCCTGATGATGAACTTCCAGCCGGCTGGCCGATCGTTCGACCAACCTTTCGATCCGTGATTTGGACGTCGGCCACACAGAGATAGGTCACACCGTCTTCTTTGGGAGGCTGTTGCATGCCAGGAAAGCCGGACATGCCTCCGAACCCGGCTCGCCCGCCGCTCATCGCCATGGCCTGCCTCATCATGGCGCCCATGTCCGGCATACCGGCCATTCCCATGCCGGGTTCATCCCCGGAACTGACGGACGTCATCGTGGCTCCGCCGCTGCCGATCCCGGCACTGGGTCCGGCCTTGGCCACGCTTTCCGGTGTCACTCCTTCGGCTGTTTTGTGACAGTAGAGGACCTTGGCCTGGATCCAATAGTTGGCCTGCTCCGGATCGTTGACCAGTTGATACCCCTTCGTCGTGAGCTTTGTGTTCACCTCGTTCAACGTCACTTGCTGGTTTTCCGACGCGTTCCGAAGTTGGGTATAGACGGTTCTGGTGGTGTTGGGATCCAGAAAGACGGTGTTGCTATTCATCAGGCCTGAACGGATGACATTGGAACAACCAGTGGTCAGTCCAAATAACAACAAGATCGTGACGAATGAACGGTAAGGAATGAGGCAATGATGCAAAGCCATGGCTAGAAATTTCCGGCGACGGCCGCGCTCAGTTTCTGTTGGAGCAGTGGCGTCGCTTCAGCCTCATCCATTTTCTTTTGGTGAATGTCCGCCGCCAGTCTGGTCTGGTAGACGCCGGATTCCTGACCTGTACCCGTTTTCATCCCGTTGGGCAGCTGTCCAGTCTTCTGTTCGGTGATCTGCACGTCGGCCACACAGGCATAGTTCACATCGTCCGGCATCTTTGGAGCCGATTGAGATGAACCGATCAGACCGCTAATGCCTTGGATGGCGCTCAACCCCATCGAGGCCGCTGCGCCGCCCATCGCCCCATAGGGCCCCGCCATGCTGGCCATGCCGGCGAGGCCTTGCATGGCACCCAAAGTCGTATGAAACGCGGAACCATAGCCGCTTGCCACCATCGTCTCGACCGGCATCTCCGGCTTCGTAATGTTGCAGTACACAATGTTCGCGAGCACGATGTAATGCGCGCGGTCTGGATCGGTCACAATCTGATAGCCCTTCGCGCTGAGGCGGGCGCCCAGATCATGAAGCGAGACTGCTTGGTTATCGGAAGAATTACGAGCTTGGATAAAAACGGTTTTCTCTGTGCTTGGCGGCAGAAAGAAGTTGTTGCTGGAGATGAGATCGGTGTCTTTGATGTTGCCGGCGTGAGCGCTGAGCGGAAGGGCGATCAGAAGAGGCAGCGCCAAGTATCGCATCGAGACCTCAAGATGAAAGCGGCAGAATTGTACGAAAAAGCCGGAACGAATAGCAACGGACAGTCTTGAAGAATGGATTCCCATGGGCTAGCATGGCCCCCGATCCAGCCCCCGTCACCGTCCCCATATCGAGAGCCTACATGCGGTTACGTGTTCTTATCCTTCTGAGCCTGTTCTTGACCGCAACTTATGGAGCGGCTGATGCGAGTGGTCCTTGTAAGTGTGAAGACATCAAGAAAGTACAGGATCAGATAGCGAGAGTAAGCAAGGCTGAGGAAGCGTGGAAACAGATTTTTGGATGGGCCAGGGGTCTACGTTCTTCGGTCGGGCGGCCACAATCCAACGACGACATGAACAATAAATTTGCTCAACTGATGAATACTCCCGCTGCAACGTGGGAAGACGTTATGAGTCATGTTTCTCCGTCACAGGATCTGACAAAGATCGGAGGGCTCAATGACGCAGGCGAAGTTATTGTAGACAATGATTTTGTTCAGGCCAATTGCGACGATATTGTAGAAGGTGAGCGCGTCCATGAACGCCAGCATAAGGAATTCTTCTTGCGTTTCATTAATATTCTTCAGGCCGCTCCGGGCCCTGGGAGCGACGAACGCCTTCTCGAACTTCGAGCCGAATCCGAAGTCGAATCATACCGAGCTCAGAAGGAATTTCTCAAAAAGGCGCTCGAAAAGCTGAAGAAGAAATGCCCTGTCCTTGAATTTCATTCTGTCATTACGGGGAAAATGCCGATGTTCTTCCGATCGGAAGCGAAAGCCACTGTATATCTAAAAAAGAACGAGTTCACGGGCTATACAGGGAGTGCGGATCTTTCGTATGTCACGACCCCGTCAGCGACGGGTTGTCCATATCCCATTATCAGCGGAGCCGGCAAAACCCGCTTCGAAGTCGCCGGCGGCCAGATTCCTGATGACACGCCGAGCGGGCAAACCATTGCGCTGTTCATTCGCGTGGCAAAAACGGCGGAAGATTCTGTTCTCACCTGTCCTCGCGCTGCGAGGCGCGATATGACATCTGCGTGGAGTGGAATGTTTAACGTGGCTCATTTCACGTCGTTCGACATGCGCATGGGCGGCATTCCCATTCGCAACTGGGACTTGACTGCCTCGGATACCGAACTGGCGAGGAAAACGCTTAGAAGCACCTGCAACTTTACATGCCAGGAGGAAGTCACGACGCTTATCTTGAGATACCTCCATGACGACGAAGAGATCGGACCTGGTAGCTCAATCCCGCCTCCATCGAGTTTTATGCAACGCTGAAACTATTCTCGTCCTCTAAGGACGATCACCGTGAATTGCACGTTCAATCCAATGTAGTCCGGCCAGAAGGTGACGGAATTGACCTTGAAGCGAGTCCGTAAGACGACGCGGGATACTCATGAAACATCACCAAAGGGTTGCCCATCTTGGCGGCCCCGTATCCACCTCTACGGCAGCACAACTCACACTGCCGTGGTTCCCATGCGAGATTCGTCGACGAAGGTTTCCGTCGCATCGTCGATGGCTCGACCCTGGCGACCTTTCGCCGGAAGGATGTAGAGCTGTTTCGCATCGACCTTGTCCTTCTTCTCCGGCGGTGGCGTCATTTCGTAGACCACCGGGCGACGGTGATCCGCCAATTGCAGCTCAGGATTGTAGACACTGTTGAACTTCCACAGCATCTTGATGAAGTTGGTCTGTCCCCGCATCAAATGCCCTGCCGCGATCTTCGCCGTTCCCTTGAGCGCCGCCCAGCCGAGATGTTTTTTGTTCAAGACCTGTTGCGTCTTCACCAGTTCCGCGTAAAACTCCGGAAGCGGCATTTTAGTCGGCATCACGGCGTGCTGAATATCAAACAGGCGGTAGTCCCGGGTGTGCATCTTGCGCGATTCCGTCACCCAGCTCTCCGTGCCGGGATAGGGCGTATTGACGCTGATATTCACGATCTCAGGGATGTCCAAGCACCACTGCCGCACGACTTCGAACCGCTCTCGATCCCAGTCCGGGTCCGCGATCAAATTAATGGCAACCGTAATTCCAAGAGAGCGGGCGAATTCGAGCGCCTCGAAATTTCGGCCCAGCGAGATGCGCTTGCGATGCATCTTCAAACCTTCGGCATCGATGGCCTCGACACCCAGGAACATGTACTGAAGCCCGATCGTTTTCCAAAATTGAAAAACTTCCTTGTTGCGCAATAACACATCCCCGCGCGTCTCCATGTAGTATTGCTTCTTGATCCCACGACGAGCGACGGCTTCGCCGATCTCCAGGCCTTGCTTGGCCTGGATGAATGCAACGTCGTCGACCAGGAAGATGCCCGGTTCTTGAACTTGTTCCAACTCCTCCACGGCTTTTTCGGTGCTGACCATGCGGTAACTGCGGCCATAAAACGTCCACGCGCTGCAGAAGGAACAGTCCCAGGGACAGCCTCGCGCGAACTCGACGGAGGCGCAGGGATCCAGAACGCCGATGAAATATTTGTGCCGATTCCTGAGCAGATCCCGCGCTGGACGGACATCGTCGAGATTTTCGATGAATTGAGGAGGAGGACCTTCGCCATCGAGGGTGAAGACCCCCGGCACTTTCGTGATCGCTTTTCGGTCATGCTCAACGGCCATGAGCAGTTTGGGAGCAGCCACTTCGCCCTCGCCCTTGAGCACGCAATCGATCGCCCCGTTCGCATGCTCTAAGAACTCCCGCGCCACGAAGGACGCACTGTGTCCCCCGACGAAGACGAACGCATTCGGCAGCAGGCTCTTGGTCAGTTTGGCGAGATCGACGATTTCCGGAACATTTGCCAGATAGTTGCAGCCGAACGCGACGGCATCCGGCTTCCAGCTGGTGATGAGCGCTTCATAGTCTTTCCAGGTATCGGCCTGCAGGTCGATCAGGCGAACCTCATGCCCCGCTTGGCGACAGGCCTGTGCCACCATCTCGAGACCGAGCGGTTCCAGACGGAGATAGATCTTGGTATACATGAGCGGACCGGGATGGACTGCGAGGAACTTCATGGCCCTCAACCTCCTCGTCTATAGAGCGTGGAGCCGGAATAGCGACTGCTATTGCTGAAGAATGCGAACGACTGGTCCGGCCCACCTGGTTAATCGAGATACAACAAGCAACGCGGGGTCGGATTTTGACAGAATAGACGCAGCGGTGCAACCGTTAAGTGCTTCAGACTTAAGAGAATTCGTGAGTGGTTCAGCTTATGAACTCTGGTTTTTCCTGGTTGAAATGCTTACCATGCAACCATGCTGCCTCCTGAGCGGACCACCCGTTAGCGTATTATCGACCTCTTGACCGACACACGGTTAGCCACACATCAACTAGCTGCCATGCTTGGCATTCCGGAACGGCAGGTGGAGGATCACGTCACGCATGTGGTAAAAACGGTAGCCCGGAACCGCTCTCGTCGGTTCGTTCTTGAACCATCACGCTGTTTAGATTGTGGATTCCTATTTCGTGATCGGACTAAATTGACTCGACCGAGCCGCTGTCCACACTGTCGTCACGAAGGAATTACGGCGCCACGCTATGATATCGATTTTCTTAGATCAGGATCTCATCACGAGCCTAAGTGAAGCTGTCACGCGGGAGCGAGACCTGGAAAGGACACTATGATGACTGCACGATTGGTTCTTGTTGCGTTCTGCCTAATGCTACTCGGCTGCTCGGATAAGGCCAAGGACCTGTTCGAAACGGCTGCCTTCGAAGAGGCGCAAAGTAATTATCCTCATGCGAAACAGCTCTACGAAGAATTGGTTCAGCTCTACCCGTCCAGCAGAGAAGCGGAAATCGCACGAGCCCGCATTGCCGACCTGAGTAGCCGACAATAGATCCAGCGCGTACGACACATATCTTCTCTTCAACAGGGCAGTTTTGGCCAACCTGCGCGGTTTCAATGGCATAGGCGCCATGCCCTACCTCTAGCTCGACCATACCCTCCTTCGGTGGCATAGCGCTTCCGTCCTTTTCAACTACGTTTGTTAAAGACGATGCGGATGGACACGAATAAGGGGGAGGGCATGATGAAGACGTACACGGTTCGCAAGGCATCACGAGCCTCAGTCCAATGTCAGTTTTGCTACCTCGGTGATGGAATCCTTGCCCATGGGACCATCTGGGATCTTTCTGAAACGGGTTGGCGCGCGACAGGAACTCACCCGGTCGCGGTCGGAACTGAATTCACCGTCACGATCACTATCAAGGATGGAAAGCAGTCACGCAATATTCTCATTGATGAAGCGATCGTTCGATGGTCTGAGGGCCGCCATACTGGGTGGGAAATCACCAAGATGGATCCAGCAGCTCGAGAGGATCTGCAAGAGTATCTGATGGACTTCATCGAGGAGTTTAAGGTCACTCCATCCGCCCATGAAACGATGGAGGAGGTCCGGTAGTATTAGGCACACGTCAGATCACTCGTGTCAGGAATTCGCGGACACATCCGGTCTCGGACGAGGAAACCACGGGACAAAGGCGCTCGTCGTCGCTTGATAGATTCTATACTCCTCACCCCGGCTTGAAAGAGCTTGGGCCTCTGTCCGAGGAATGCCCGTCAGCTTCAGCAGCGCGAGCCCCATCCCGATCGGACCGATCCACGTAAACACCCACCCAGGCGCACCCAATGTCATGACGACATAGGAACACCAGTGGAGCCATTCGAAAAAGTAATTTGGATGGCGTGAGTAGGCCCAGAGTCCTTCCCGACAGACCAGCCCATGGTTGTTCGGATTCGCGCGGAAGTGGGCCAGTTGCCGATCCGCTTTCGCTTCACCGGAGATGGCCACTCCCCAGATCAGCAACCCGATGAGTTCAACCAGTGCTGAGGGAGGCCGTGGGTTCCACATCAGTACAAGGAACGGAAGTGAAAAGGCTGCCACTGCGAAGGCTTGGAGGAGAAAGTACGCCAACATTTTTGCTGACTCCGACTCACCCCATTCCTCACGCAGTCGGCGATATCGAGAATCTTCCTGTTTACCGATCACACGATCGGAAAGAATATACAAACCCAACCGTCCTGCGTAGAACGTGACCAGCATCACGGTAAGGAGAATGCGCTCCGCTCCCCCTCCCGCTTGAGTGGCATACCACAATACGGCGAAGATCAATCCCGCGCACCACCCGACATCTCCAATCGCGGCGTTCTTCGTTTTCCGCTGGACGGCCCACAACACCGTCATGACTACCGTCATCACGAGATAGACCCCCAGCACAAGCGGCAACGGATCCGCTTGTATCATGCCATCTTCAGCTCCCATGGTTCCTACCCTTCATGTTGAACGTGGCTCATAGTCCCATACATCGCCGCCTCGATGCTTCCGGTCCTCCAACCAACGACGGAATCCCGGAAGGGGAAACGACAGGAGGGACTGGAGTTTTTCACAGGTCAGTGAGAGATCCGCAGGCCGTGGTGCCCCGACGTGAGTACGAGCCGACCCTTCGATCAATCGGCCTTGCAGCTCCGGATACCATGGCAGCAACGCCTGGCCGATCTCCCAGCGCGATACCCGTTCCTGACCACCGAGATGGTAGAGGCCAGATGCATTCCTCAGAAGCAATTCCCAGATCGCGCGGGCAATAGCCCCTGCCGGCAAAGGACAGCGAAATTCGTCGCCATAGAGCGTCACCGACCTACCGCTCTTGGCCACACGACACATATCCTCGACAAAACTCCGATTGCCATGCTGCGATGTGCCGGCCGTCAGTACGATGCGCACCACGGAATGTCGTGGATTGTGCAACACGACTCGCTCAGCTTCAAGCTTGGTTTTGCCATAGACATTAATTGGGTTCGGCTCATCTTCTTCTCAGTACCAGCCTCGCTGGCCATCGAATACCTCACCGCTCGATAAGAAGAGAAAGGGGATGCCCTGTGAGAGACAGGCCAACTGAGCAGTCACGTCAACATTGGTACGACGGGCTAGCGAGGGATCTTGCTCGCATTCTTTGGTTCGACTCACTGCTGCACAGTGAACCACCGCACTGGGGGTGATTTGCTGATAGACCCTCTCGACGATGGCGGAGTCCGTAAGATCAAGATCGGATCGGCTGAGGCCGTGGACTTCCCACCCAGGCACCCATCGAGCGGCATTCTTGACGAGATAGTGGCCGATCAGTCCAGCCGCTCCTGTCACAATAACACGGGGCTTCATAGCAGGTCCGAAGCAAGACAAGATATAGGCTGAACGTGCATCACGCCGACTTTCTCGGATGGTTGACTGCTCTAACACCGCGAATGATGCGTCAAGGAAGCAGACCACGCCGAACCGAATGGTAATTCTACGACTTCAGTATGGTGGGTTGGAAGATGTTGTGACGGTGTCCTGCCGTAGTCGGTCGAGAACGCCTCGGCATCGCTACCGGAGTTAGATATCCCGGGTAACGCCGTCAGATTGCAGCTATGGATGAGATGTTCACGTCTGACTCTTCCATGCCTACGCCGCTTTTGATTCTACGGTGGATGTCTCATCATGCGGGAGCCAGCGAGTGAGGACTGCCTCCAGGGCCTTCTTAGTTACCGGTTTGCTGAGGAAGTCATCCATCCCGACCGCCTGACAGCGGTCACGATCCTCCTGCATCGCATTGGCGGTCATCGCGATGATAGGGAGGTGCAAAGGATTGTTGCCTGCTTGCCGAAGACTCTCCTCCCGACTTCGAATCTCCCTGGTTGCTTCAAACCCATCCATTTCAGGCATCTGGCAATCCATAAATACCAGCGCGTATGGAATCCGCGCGAGCGAATCGACCGCCTCGCGCCCGTTGGCAGCCACATTGACCCGATACCCAAGCTTCTCAATCATATTCGCAGCTACCTTTTGATTGATCGGATTGTCCTCAACCACGAGGATCAGCGGTTTGGATCGTGCCTGAACTTCTGACAAACTATGCCGAGTAATCATCGTCGGAACAGTCTGAAGGGCCGGAGCAACAACCTCGGAGGCGCTTCCTAGGACCATACTGAGACATTCGTATAACATTGACTCCCGGATCGGTTTCGTCAGATAGGCGTCGATACCAACATTGTGAGCCTTTTTGGCATCACCACGCTGACCGACCGATGTCAGGAGGACCAGACGTGTCGCGCCGATCTGGGGGTCTGACTTGATTTGTCGAGCTAACTCCAACCCATCTATGGTCGGCATCTGCATATCCAAGATAGCCAAATCGAAGAGACCCTGCCGACTGGCAGCGCTGCGCAGACACTCCAGAGCTTGGTAGCCGTCCGCTGCACTTTCGCAAATCACGCCTTGTTTGCGGAGGCCCTGCTCGAGTACTTGCCGGTTCGTGAGATGATCATCCACGATCAAGACTCGGCGGTCTCGTAGCGCCGTGTGCGGCAACACCACTGGCTGACTCTCTTCCGGTTGTAGAGGGAACCTCACCGTGAACCAAAAGACACTCCCCTCTCCGACCTCACTGCGTACTCCGATCTGCCCTCTCATCATTTCGACGAGCTGCTTACAGATGGCAAGTCCCAGCCCTGTACCGCCATACTTCCTCGTATTCGAGCCATCAGCTTGAGTGAACGGCTGAAACAATTTCGCCTGCTGCTCTTCCGCGATACCGACTCCGGTATCCGATACCTCAAACCGCAGCGTCGGATGGGACGAAGTCGATGTTGCGTCGACCATTCTGCCGGGCTCGCCCTCGAGGCTCACGGTGACAATGACTTCGCCTCGTTCTGTGAATTTGATGGCATTGCCGATCAAATTCACCAAGATCTGACGCAGCCGGCCAGGGTCTCCTCGAAGAGCTGTTGGCACACCCGCTTGGATGAGACTCATCAGCTCAAGACCTTTGGCATAGGCTCGTTCGCCGAGCAGGCCAATCGCATCCTCCACCGTCGCATGAAGGTCGAAGTTGAGCTTTTCCAAATCGGTCTTGCCCGCCTCGATTTTGGAGAAATCGAGGATTTCGTTGATAATATCCAGCAAATGCTCGCTGGATTGGCGTACGATTTCAGCATATTCACGCTGTTGCGCATTCAGCGGCGTATCGAGTAGCAACCCGGTCATCCCAATCACGCCGTTCATCGGAGTTCTGATCTCATGGCTCATCGTCGCCAGAAACTCCGCCTTGATTTTGGCTGCCTCAAGCGCTTTATCGCGGGCGACCGCCAGCTCCGCATTCTTTCGTTCAAGATCGTGGGCCGCTTGCGCCAGCTTGGCCTCCGACAACTTGCGTTCTGAGATGTTACGGACAAAGGCGCAGTGGAATTCTTGCCCTGCATAGGCGAGAAAATTGACACGGATGTCGATTGGGACGAGCCGCCCATCCTTGGTGCGATGGTTGGTTTCGAAAGACATGGTCTTGTTTCGTCTGGTTTCGTCCCAGAAGCCTAGCCACTTGCAGGTGGGAAAATCCGGATTGAGCTCATGAACCGTCATGCCGAGCAATTCATCTCTTGAGTAGCCAACCATGAGGCTCGCGGCTTCATTTGCGTAGAAAATCCTAGCTTGCGCATCAACCCAGTAGATCGCATCCACCGCCTGATCCATAGCCCATTGGGTTTGACGCAGCCGCTCTTCCGCCCGCTTGCGCGCGCAGAACTGGCTCAGCTGATCCGCAACAGCTTGGAAGGTACTCAGGAGCGAGGGATCTTCCGGCAAGATCTCATGGTGGAAAAACTCCATCACCGCATAGACGTGGCCAGTCAGTCTGACGGGAAAGGCCGCCGCCGTATGGAACCCCACTCGCTTGGCGAGTTCTGCTCGCGGAAAATTGTGGTCTTGAGCCACATCTGAAATCCACGCCGGTGCTGCGGTCGCCCACACCCGACCAGGCAAACCGACTCCCCTGTCGAAGCGCCATTCACGGCTTGCCGTACCATACTCGTCCGACCCAACGCTAAGAGTAGTACACGTCGAATGGCACTGAAGCCGTTGAGTCGATTCATCAACCACCCACAAGAGCCCTTCAGTCCAGCCTAACGTTTCGCAGATCGGTCGAAGTATCGCTGAGATTGCATCGTCCAATCCTGATGCGCTGGCCAATACATTGGCCACCACATGTTGGAGGACCAGGCGACGCTCAGCCTGCTTACGCACCGTGATATCGCGCACAATGGCGACGAGATATTCCCGATCATGGCATAGCAATTGTGCGCTGACTTCAACGGGGAACGTCGTGCCGTCTTTGCGCAAATGCAGGCTCTCTATGCGCAAGGGAACATCAGTCTCCCGCAAGCTCCGCATATACTTTTCAAAGACCGATTGCGAAACTAGTGGGTCGATATCCGGCACGGTCAGTCCCAGCAATTCCCCCCGCGTATAGCCGATGCTCTCGTACGCCTGCTGATTGCCGTCCAGGAAGCGTCCGCTTGCGGGATCGATGACCTCGATGGAATCCGTCACCTGGTCCAGCAAAGCCCGAAACAGATTCAGTTCCTCTTCAGCCTGCTTACGCTCGGTGATGTCAGTATGAGTGCCCACGACGCGCAGGGGCTTGCCCTCCGGTGTCCAGGAGAGCACCTTGCCCCGATCGAGAATCCACTTGTACCGACCGTCCTTGCAGCGGACCCGATGTTCCGAGGTATAGACGGAGCATTCCCGCCGAAAGTGTCGGGCAACCGCCTCACTTACCCGTCCCCGATCGTCTGGATGCACGTGGGTCCGCCAATCCGCCAGGGCGCCGCTGATCTCATCCTCCGCATAACCCAACATGCGTTTCCATCCGGGCGAAAAGAAGACCCGATTGGTGTCTGCGTTCCAATCCCACACTCCATCGCCGCTGCCTTCCAAGGCAAATTGCCAGCGCTCCTCACTGTCGCGCAAGGCCTGTTCAGCCCGCTTGCGATCGGTGATATCGTGGGTCACAGCAAGATGCTCGGTGTGACCCGTGACCGGATTCAAGAACGGCACTGCAAAGGTTTCCATCCAGCGCCTCGTCCCCTTGAATCCTTGTATTTCAAACTCAAGCGTGCGCGATGCCCCTTTGATCACCGCCTGGTGCATGTCGATGAATGAGGCCCGGTGCTCGGGCGTTACGACATCGAATACACAGCGTCCGATCGCGCTCTCTTCATCCAGCTCAATCATGCACAGTCCGGCCGGATTCATCTGCAACAGGGTGCCGTCCGATGCGACGCGCTTGATACAGCCGGGGCCCGTATGGAGCATCAACGACAGGAGCGTTTCCCGTTTGAGTCGCTCTTCTTCCTCCTGTTTGCGCGCCGTGATGTCGGACTGGAAGCCGAGGAAACGGAGAGGTTTGCCGTCCGTCGTCCGCGAACTGATCTTGCCTCGATCGTGAACCCATTTGTAGGACCCCTCTTTGCACCGCATGCGGTGTTCAGCGGAAAACATCGGAGTTTCTCCGCAACAGTGCCGCTGAAGGTCAGCCATGACCCGCGGGCGATCGTCCGGGTGGACGAGGGATGACCATGCATCCAGGCTGTCGCCGACTTCACCCTGCGCATACCCGAACATGTCCCTCCATCCGTTGGAGAAGAGGACTCTGTTTGTAGATGGGTCCCATTCCCACAGACCAATGCCGTGGCTTTCAAGGACGTCGGACCAGTCCCCCTCGCTGATGCGGACGGCACGGGCGCCTGTGCCAGCCGGTCGCCGATCAGTCATCAGGATACCCTTCTCATCAGGATGAGACCCCCTCACTCAGTGCGTGATCCAAGATGGTTGCTACCGTCAGGGAGGGCTCGACGAAGTCCTCCCTGTCAATTCGTATCGGTTGGTGAATCAGGGATCTTGAGAAGAATAAAGGGGTTAGCCCGATACTTGCGGTGGCATTCGACCCTAGCAAGCCTCTAGAGGTACTGTGGGATAGCGGCGTTCAACTGCCGCCCCGCATAGGATGCGCCGGTCACATAAACTGTCAATTGCGCGTCAATTTCCGATACCGAATCCGGTGCGGCTGGTCAGCATCCTTGCCGAGCCGCTTCTTGCGGTCCGCTTCGTACTCGCTGTAGTTCCCTTCGAACCAGACTACCTTTATGTCGCCTTCAAAGGCGAGACTGTGGGTGGCGATCCGGTCGAGGAACCATAGGTCGTGGCTGCTGATCACTGCACAAGCGGCCCACCTTTCACGCACTTGATCCATGCCACGCCCAGTTA
>CAZOHW010000076.1:0-13463 GCA_964579525.1 uncultured Nitrospira sp.
CCGAACATGTCGTAGCGTTTGCGCTTCTCCTGATCGCTCAGGACTTCATAGGCCGCATTTATCTCTTTAAACCTTTCCTCGTCGACTTTTTTCTGGTTCGTTTCTGTATGCAGATCCGGATGGTGCTGGCGCGCTAATTTCCGATAGGCTTTCTTCAGCTCGTCGTCGGAGACGCTCTTTTCAACACCGAGAATATCGTAATAGTCGCGTTTAGCCACGGATGCCATTGTTCGTAACAAGAGAGGGATTCAGCTTCCATGTACGCTGAAAGCTGAATCCACTTGTGCGTTATTCTATGCTATTTTTTGTCTTTGTCTACTTCTTCAAACTCTGCATCCACAACCTTTTCATCGGTCTTAGGCCCGGCGTTGGTGTCGCCGGTGGAGCTACCAGGTGGAGGCCCGGCGGTTGCGGCGGCTTTCTTATACATTTCTTCAGCCAGTTTATGCGAAGCGGTCATGAGTGTTTGAGTTGCCGACTCAATGGCCTCGGCATCAGTGCCTTCCAGCGCTTTCTTTAAGGCTGCCACGGCATCCTGAATGTGTGTCTTTTCTTCCGCGGAGACTTTGTCCCCATATTCGGCAATGTTCTTTTCAGTTTGATAGACTAAATTGTCCCCTTGATTCTTAGCCTCCGCAAGTTTACGGCGCTTCTTATCGTCCTCGGTGTGTGATTGCGCGTCACGAACGAGTTTCTCAACCTCGTCCTTGCTGAGACCGCTGGAGGCGGTAATCTTGATGGATTGCTCTTTTTGTGTCGCCAGGTCTTTTGCGGAAACGTGGACAATGCCATTGGCATCGATGTCGAACGTGACTTCAATTTGAGGCATCCCGCGAGGGGCAGGCGGGATACCGACCAAATCGAATTGCCCGAGTAATTTATTGTCGTTGGCCATCTCACGCTCGCCTTGAAACACTCGAATCGTCACAGCGGTCTGGTTGTCGGCTGCGGTTGAGAAGACCTGACTCTTCTTGGTTGGAACAGTGGTATTACGTTCAATCAATTTTGTGAAGACGCCGCCGAGGGTTTCAATGCCCAATGACAGGGGAGTGACGTCCAAGAGTAAGACATCCTTCACTTCACCCTTGAGCACGCCGCCTTGGATTCCGGCGCCGATGGCCACCACTTCATCAGGATTGACTCCACGGTGCGGCTCTTTCCCGAAGAAGTCCTTGACGACTTGAATGACCTTGGGCATACGGGTCATTCCGCCAACGAGCACGACTTCTTGGATATCTTTGGCGGAGACTCCTGCGTCCGCAAGCGCTTTGCGGCAGGGTTCGATCGAGCGTTGAATCAAATCATCGACCAGTTGTTCCAGCTTGGCTCTGGTGAGTTTCGTGACCATATGCTTGGGGCCGCTGGCATCGGCGGTGATGAACGGGAGATTGATCTCTGTTTCCTGAGATGAAGACAATTCGATCTTTGCCCGCTCAGCGGCTTCTTTCAGACGCTGGAGTGCCATGCGATCCTTCCGCAGATCGATCCCTTGGTCTTTCTTAAACTCGTCTACCAACCAATCCATGACGCGGAGATCGAAATCGTCGCCACCCAGATAGGTATCGCCGTTGGTGGACTTGACCTCAAAGACGCCTTCGCCGATTTCAAGAATGGAGATGTCGAAGGTGCCGCCCCCTAAGTCGTAGACGGCGATTCGTTCATCTTTTTTCTTGTCCAGACCGTAGGCGAGCGAGGCTGCGGTCGGCTCATTGATGATGCGAAGCACGTTCAACCCGGCGATTTGACCGGCATCCTTGGTCGCTTGACGCTGGCTGTCATCGAAGTACGCGGGGACAGTCACGACGGCTTCTGTGACCTTTTCGCCGAGGTAGTCTTCCGCTGTCTGCCGCATCTTCTGCAGGATCATCGCTGAAATTTCCGGCGGACTATAGCGCTTCCCACGCAGCTCCACATGCGCATCGCCATTGTCTGCCTCCACAACTTTATAGGGAAGGCGCTTCGCCGCTTCCTGCACTTCTCGGCTTTTGAATTTTCGGCCCATGAGACGCTTGACGGAGAAGATGGTATTTTCTGGGTTGGTAATGGCCTGCCGCTTGGCGATTTGGCCGACCAGTCGCTCGCCTTTATCAGTAATGGCGACGACCGAAGGGGTCGTGCGGCTCCCTTCTGCGTTGGCGATCACGACGGGATCGCCACCGCTCATGATGGCCACGCAAGAATTGGTCGTCCCAAGATCGATGCCGATGACTTTACCCATTGCTAGACTCCTTCCTTCTCATAGCGGCGACTGAGTGAGGTCAGCTCGAGGCTGTCTCCTGGTCGCTTGATGACGGGGGCCCCGATGAGACGCTGACCATCGCAGCTCGAAGCACTCGATCATGCAGCTTGTACCCCTTTTGGAACTCATCGACGATATGATCGACCGCCACGGTACTGGATGGTGTGGAGGACACCGCCTGATGAGTGTTGGGGTCAAATGGTCGGCCGATTGTTTCGATCGAGTGAATACCGAACTTGACGAGAGCGCCTGATAGTTGTTTGAGTGTCAGCTCCACACCTTGGATGAGGGCCGAATCTCCACCATTGGCCCGCGCTGCCTTAATCGCCCGTTCCATGTTATCAACGACGGGCAACAGCTCCTTTAAAAGCTGTTCATTCCCGAATTTGATTTGCTCACGCTGATCACGTTGTGTCAGACGTTTATAGTTCTCAAATTCAGCGGCGAGCCTGAGATATTTGTCATTAAGCGCTTTACACTCTTCAACCTTGGTAGCCAGTTCTTCAGTCCGTTGGACGTCTGGAGTGTCATCGCTCGGGAGAGCCCCGTTCTCTAAGCCATCGATTGTATTCGTGTTTGTGTCTTTTTGCTCTTGCTCGTCGCTCATATCAAGACCTCTACAGGCGTGGAGATATCCATAGTGCAAAAGAAGTCAACGGGGAAAAGGAAATATCCGAGGAAAAAAAGAACTGGAATAGGGATTAGGCCCATACTGCGCGGGGCGGGAGCCCTCGAGCTCGTCGATAGAGTAGTTCAAGTCCATCCAGAGTCAGGAATGGTTCAATTTTTTGAATGGACTTTGTTTCCGGGACGATGACGGACGCGAGTCCGCCGGTAGCGATAACATAGGGGAGCCGTCCAAGTTCATCAGCCATCCGTTGGACGAGGGTGTCGACGAGTCCTGCATACCCGAACACCAGCCCCGATTGGATACTACTGGCTGTGTCCACACCGATGACGGTCTTCGGCCGGCTGAGTTCGACCTTACTCAATTTTGCGGCCCGTGCGAATAAGGCTTCCGCCGAGATGCCTAGTCCGGGAGTAATGACTCCTCCAAGGTATTCGCCCGTCTGGGTGACGGCGCAGAATGTGGTTGCAGTGCCGAAGTCCACGATGATTAGGTCACGTAAGAACTTATGGTAGGCCGCCGCTGCGTTGACAATGCGATCGCTTCCGATCTCCCGGGGATTCGTATATTTCAGCACCAAGCCCGTATCCATGTCCGATGACACGATGAGCGGGGTATGATGGAAGTAGATTTCAGTGAGTGTTTCGAATGTTCCCGTCAAGGCTGGAACGACACTCGAGATGATCGTGTCAGAGATCTGTTCGGGGACATGTCCCTTCCGCCCGATCAAGTTCATGCACAGGGCACCATACTCGTCTGATGTCGTTTTAGGGTCCGTGGCGATTCGCCAATGGGCCACAAGAGTCGATTGGTCAAACAGTCCTAAGACAATGTTCGTATTGCCGATGTCGATGGCCAAGAGCATATCGTACCATTGTATCCGGCCCAGGACGCTTTCGCTACTCTCGAAGATGAATGATGTCCGCGGCCCGAATTTCCATGAGCGGGGCGGGGCGTTCGCCAGAACTGAAGGGGCGGAGTTGCAGGGTGCCGTCTCCGGAGAGCGACTCTGCCATCCCGGTTACCTCTTGGCCTTGCGGCAGGTGGACCAGGACTCGTCGGCCAAGTGTCACACAGTGCGTGCAATAGGCTTGACGCAATCGACTGGCCCCATGCGAGCGAAGCTCATCAAGACAGTGTTCAAGGTCGAGGAGAAGTTGGGCCATGAGCAAGTTTCGATCGATGGGACCATGGACAACCTCATGCAATGACGCCGCAATTGATTGCAATTCATCGGGGAAAGACCCTCGTGGTACATTCACATTCAGGCCGATCCCGACAACGATAACTGGATCTGTGGCTGATGTGAGCATGCTCTCGCAGAGAATACCCCCGACTTTGCGCTCGCCAAGGAGCAGGTCATTCGGCCATTTGAGCGAGAGCGGGACAGCCGTGATGTGAAAAACCGATTTAGCTACGGCTAAGGCGCTGACAAGGGGAACCCACGAGAGCCACTCAGACAGCGACAGCTTTGTTCCGCTCCCTCGTACGATGACCGAACAATAGAGATTCAGCTTTGGAGGCGAAAACCAAACACGTCCTTGTCGTCCACGACCGGCTGATTGGGACTCGGCCAAGACGACGGTGCCGTGTGTAGCGCCACCCTGAGCAAGTGCCATTGCTTCCTTATTGGTCGAGGGCAGCTCTTGATGGAGGTGGAGAGAGTGCCCAAGCGATGTCGTTGCGAGGGTCTTGTGAATATCATCGACATTCAGCGGGGTGGAGGACATCGTGAGGCCAGTGCTGGTTACGAGTTGCGTCGGACCACTCGGGACGGCGTCATGATCAAGCTGAGTGTCGCCGCGGGAGCAGAATGAGTCAATGCGCCGATTGAAATTCGATCTGGGCCGGCTTCAGCCATCGCTCGAACATTCTTCAGCGTGATGCCCCCGGATACTTCGACGATGGCTTGTTTGTTGATCAATCTGATGGCTTGGCGCACCATGCTCGGAGTCATGTTATCCAATAAAATGATATCAGCTTTCCCTGCAATCGCTTGGCGGACATCCGTAAGCGATTCCACTTCGACAATAATCGGCATCGCATTGAATCGATGCCTGTGCGCTAACCGACAGGCCTCATGAACAGGTCGGCGGTGACGAAGCAGCATCAGATGGTTGTCCTTGATAAGAATTCCATCGCTGAGCGACTGTCGATGGTTCACTCCTCCACCAAGAGAGACGGCCCATTTTTGGAGTGATCGCCAGCCGGGAAGAGTTTTTCTGGTATCCAGAATCTTGACGGAAGTCCCTTGTACGGCACGACAGAATTGGTGCGTGAGGGTCGCGATCCCTGAAAGATGCTGAAGAAAGTTCAGCGCCACTCGCTCAGCCTGTAGAATGGAGCGTCCGTCACCCTCGATATGGAGAAGAGTGTCTCCATTTTTAGCCTGATCTCCATCGCGTATGTTGACGGTGAGCTTCAACGTAGGATCAATGATCAGAAAGGTTTGAACGGCAGCAGCAAGTCCGGCCACAGTCAGCGGTTGTTGTGCCACGATCTTTGCAAGAGCTGGGATGGGGGAGGTGAAGAGCGCGGAGGTTGTGGCGTCTCCTTGGAGGACATCTTCCTCTAATCCCATGCGCACTAAACGGCGAATGTCAGCGGCGGGAAGTCTCTCCATCGATCACTGCCCGAGGATACGTTGTAATTGTTCTGCGCTACTGCGCAACATGCTCCGATCTCGCTGCAGGTTCTGTAGGCGAGTTTGATGATCGGTAATGACCTCCGGTGGAGCTTTCGCGACGAAATCGTCACTCTTGAGTTTACTCTCCAGTCGGTGAGATTCCAGTTCGGCTTCCGTCATCTGTTTGGTGATGCGATCAAGTGCCTTCTGTAAGTCGACATCTCCTTCGACCGCCACGCCGACGGTGAGCCCGTCGACCACCAACCGTAGGATGTGGAGGTCGGGAGCCTGAGGGCTCGTTGACGGCATGTGCTGTCCTCGTCCCAGATGGATGAGATGCTGTTCGATGTTTTCAAGCTTTGCTGTTGCGGCAGGATCCTCGTGGGTGACAACAAAACGGACCACCTTTGTCGGTGCATAGGTGAGCAAGGCGCGAGCCGTGCGAATCAGGTTGATGCTCTGTTCACACACTCGAAAGGTGTCTTCTGCGTCAGGATTGTTCCAGGATGTCTGAACGGTCGGGTATGGCTGTGTGACAATGGTTTCTCCGGTGTGGGGAAGGGTCTGCCAAATTTCTTCTGTGAGGAACGGCATGAAAGGGTGAAGGAGACGCATGAATTCTTCGAGCGTGTCTTGAAGAGTTTGTCGAGTCTTCACCCCCTCATGTGACGACGTGTCAGTTGAAGATTGCAGGATAGGCTTGATGAGTTCGAGATACCAGTCACAGTATTCATGCCAGAAAAATTGATAGAGCGCACTGGCAGCTCGATCGAACCGATAAGTTTCCAGCTCGTGCGTGACCATTTGAATGGTGTTGTTGAGTCGACTCCGGATCCATCGTCCTGGAAACGTATCATCCATAATGGTGTGTGCTGCTTGTTGCCCCGATTGATACATATGGGCGAAGCGAGCGGCGTTCCAGATCTTATTGGCAAAGTTGCGGTAGCCTTCAATTCGTTCTTCGGCGAGTTTGATGTCGCGGCCAGGTGAGGCCATCGAGGCGAGGGTGAATCGCAGTGCATCGGTGCCGAACTGTCCCATCACATGGAGTGGATCAATCACGTTCCCCTTGGACTTACTCATCTTCTGCCCTTCGGCGTCACGGACCAAGGCGTGAATATACACATCGCGGAATGGGACATCGCCCATGAACTTCAATCCCATCATGATCATCCTCGCCACCCAGAAGAAGAGAATGTCGAGTCCGGTGACCAGTGTTGAAGTTGGATAATAGGTCTTTAATTCCTTCGTCTGGTACGGCCATCCCAAAGTCGAGAAGGGCCAGAGAGCCGACGAGAACCAGGTATCAAGGACGTCAGGGTCGCGAAGAAACTCGTGTCCGTTACATTGAGGGCATTGAGTCGGCTTGGATTTGGAGACGAGTGGTTTTGCACCTTGAAGGATCGTGGTTCGATTCTCGGCGGTGATGACTAGTCCAGCATTACACGTGAGGCAATACCAGGCCGGGATTTGATGGCCCCACCAGATTTGGCGAGAAATGCACCAATCTTTGATTTCGCGCATCCACCCGAGATAGTTGTTGACCCACCCTTCAGGAATGATCCGAATCCGTCCCTGTTCGACGGCGGCGATCGCTGGTTGAGCAAGTGGTTGGATCTTGACGAACCACTGTGGAGACAGATGTGGTTCGACGACGGTCTTGCACCGGTAACATTTCCCGACCGCCATCTTATGGTCTTCGATTTTCGCTAGGAGGCCTCGCTCCTTGAGAAACTCTTCTACTTTTGACCTGGCTTTCGAGACGGGGAGCTGGCGGAGGTGGTCGATGACCACCTGATCGACGCCGGCCTTGTGCATGTGATCTGGATGGAGTCGGGCATGATGGTCGAGGATCGGCAGACGCTGAAGCTGATGCCGTTCGCCTGCCTCATAGTCGTTGAAGTCGTGGGCCGGAGTGATTTTGACGGCGCCGGTCCCGAATTCGCGATCGACGAGAATGGCATCTCCAACGATAGGAATCTTGCGGGTTGTCAGCGGGAGACGAACCTGCTTCCCAATCAGCCGATTGTAGCGAGGATCCTCGGGGTGTACCGCAACGGCAGTATCGCCGAGCATTGTTTCGGGCCGCGTCGTCGCAACGAGAAGATGTTGGGAAGGATCGTCGACAAGTGGATATTGGATACTATAAAGTTTACCCTTTACATCCTCATGTTCGACTTCGATATCCGATAAGGCTGTGAGGCACCGTGGGCACCAATTAATGAGCCGTTCCCCACGATAGATCAGACCCTCTTCATGCAATCGCACGAAGACTTCCACCACCGCCTGTGAGAGTCCTTCGTCCATTGTGAATCGCAACCGATCCCAATCGCAGGAGGCTCCAAGTCGTTGGAGCTGTCGAATAATCGTGTCTCCGGACTTGGCTTTCCACTGCCAGACCCGCTCAAGGAATTGCTCCCTGCCAAGGGCTTCTCGTGACGTCCCTTCCTGCATGAGTTGCTTTTCAACGACATTCTGCGTCGCGATGCCGGCGTGATCCGTACCCGGCATCCAGAGCGTGTTTCGTCCCTGCATTCTGCGCCATCGGATTAAGATGTCTTGAAGAGAATTGTTGAGTGCATGGCCGACATGGAGCGATCCGGTCACATTCGGCGGCGGGATGACGATACAGTAGGGCTGGCCGGCCTGTTCAGCCTGCGCATGGAAATATCCTCGCGCGATCCACTCCTGGGACCAGCGGTCCTCCACAGCTTTCGGGTCGTAGGTTTTCTCAAGTTGTCGGGGTGTCATCATTTTTCATGTCGCCAAGTGATTAAGGGGCGCATCTTACCATGTCTGAGTCGTCCAGAGAATGGAGAGGGGCTCAGCTTGTGGCCAGACGAGGCATGTGCTATACAGTCGCCCGCACCCAACACTCCATCACTTTATGGATTGGTAGGAGGACTATGGCACGAGGTCGTGAGAAGGATCGAAAAACTCGAAAGAAACACCGGAAAAACGTCAAACGAGTGAAGGCGTTGGCAAAGGCTCGGCGAGGGAAGAAGGGGAAGAAGGCTAGCTCGTAGGCTGGTTGGAAACTTCTTCGGTATCGAGCAGACGTTTGATCTCCGCTTTGATCTGTTGCTCGGCCACTTCCGGGACGATGTGTTGAACAGCCCGCTCGACGGTCTGTGTGGTGGTAGTTTGGATAAGACTGGCTGCCACATCGGCGACATGGGCCTGCGTAACGCGGTGCACTTCGTCCTTGACCACCTGGTCGATCGTATTCAGGTGTTCTCGTAGGATCGAAGGCAGGTGCTGCCGAACCATGGATTCGAGCTGGGATTCGATCTGACTCCGAACGTGATGATCCAGCATCGTCTTGATCAAGGGTTCTATCAGGTCGGACAGGGTTCGTCGGATCATCGGTTCGCTGGTTGCCAGCTCTTGCTTCAGTAGGCCAGGTATAGTTTGAGTCACGAGTGGTTGAATGAGGATGGTCAGGTACTCCTGTGAAAGAATGTTGCCGAGCTGTGACTGTAACTCCTTCTGGACCATGGGGCGGACATGGTTTGTGAGGGTCTCTTCGATCGCATGAGGGAGGGTATCGGTCAACTTTTTTTCAGTCTGTGTGCGCACTGAGTGCAAGAGTTTATCGAAATGCACGAGTTGATCGAAGAGGCCTTTCATGGCACCTTCAGAGCCAGAGGTCGAAGCCGACGACGATGGAGGTGGGAGGGGAGAACTCTCACGCTGGTGGACGACTTCCAATGGTTCCTCAGTCCCTACGATCGGATTGATCGCATCCTCGTCGGAATCAGTCGAAGTTGAGGTTGGTGGCCAGGTACGACGCTTGAGACTCTGACTGTTGGATGACGCTTCTGATTTTTGCTGGAGCGATTTGAGGATATCCAACAGATCCTCGGATTGAAAGGGCTTCTTGATGAAAGCTTTCACACCGAGCGTGCGAAGGTGATGTTCGTCTGGGTGATCGGCCGAATCGATCAATGAAATCAGGAACGTCTCAGTGAGGTTCTCGAGTTTGTTGATCTCTTTGCAAAACCCCGAAAAGGTCATGTTGTCGAGATGGTAGTCAGCGATGATGAGGGACGGGCTGTTTCGTCTGGCAGCCTCAAGCGCAGCCGGTCCATCGTGGAATCCCACGACTTCAAAGCCCTCCGGTGCTGAGATCTGTTCCACCATTCGTCTGACGGCGGGACTGCTATCCACGACGAAGATTGGAGCAAGCATCAGAACTCTCCGTAATTGTTCGTGTTCTCGAAGCTAGCAAGGGGGGGAGTCTTTGTCAAGAAAACGAACAATTGACGATTATTTTCACCATGTGTTCATGAAGCGGTAGGTCCTTGAGATACACTTCTGTGGATCAGTCATGAGTCGCTCGATACGGGTCGTGTTTTTTGACGCCGCTGATACGCTGTTTCACGTCAAAGGTACTGTTGCAGAAATATATCTGCAGCATGCCGTGCAGTTCGGTTTTACGCAAACCTCGGATTCCCTGGCGGCAATTCAGCGGGCGTTCAGTCGAGCCTTTGCCGAAGCTCCCCCGCCGGTTTTTGCCGCGACTGATCCGGCTCAACTAAAGCACAGTGAACGCCTTTGGTGGTTCGATATCGTACATAACGTGTTTTATCGAATCGGCATGTTTCAGCGGTTTGACGAGTTTTTTGAGCAGGTCTTTCAGGTGTTTGAAGATCCACAGTCCTGGCAATTGTATCCCGAAACAGTCGCAACTCTGGCACGGTTGAAAGAGCAGGACTTGGAACTCGGAATCGTGTCGAATTTTGACTCGCGCCTCTTTTCCGTGATGCGCGGATTAGGCATCGACCAGATGTTTGATACGGTCACGATCTCGAGTCTCGCTCAGGCAGCGAAACCAGCTCCTAAGATCTTTCAGGTGGCCTTGGACAAGCATGTGCTCGATCCGAATGAAGCGCTGCATGTGGGAGATAGCCTACGGGAGGATGTGGAGGGTGCGAAGAGGGCGGGGTTACATGCGGTCCTGTTGGACCGTGAGGGAAAATCCCAACAAGCGGGGGTACCGTCCATCCAACGGTTGGACGAACTCGTTACGCTCTTAGACCGGCTCGAGGAGTAACGGGACGAGGTCCTTTGCCCGGCCTTGAAGTGAGACATCAACCAGTCCTGACTGTGGCGTGGGGTCAAGGTTGATTTCAGCGACGAACGCGCCGGCCTCTTTTGCGATGGACGCAAATCCCGCCGCCGGATACACCACGCCCGACGTGCCAATGACAAGCAGCACCTCACAATGGCGGAGGACCTTTGAACATTGTGCCAGATCTTCTCCGAACAGCGCTTCACCGAACCAGACGATGTGCGGCCTGAGTAGTGATCCGCAATGGCGACAGGCAGGGAGGATGGCGATCGGCAGGTCGCGGTTGTCGTCCAGGCTGTGACAGACTGTGCAACGTACTTTCCAGATGTTTCCATGAATTTCCGAGAGATGCTGTGAACCGGCATCCCGGTGCAACCCGTCCACATTTTGAGTCATCAGCCAAAAGTTCGGAGTGCGGTGTTCGAGTTCGACGATGGCTCTGTGCGCATCATTCGGATATGTTGTGGCGATCACCTCGCGACGCCAGTTGTACCATTCCCACACTAATCGTGGGTCCCGCTCGAAGGCTTCCGGCGTGGCCAGGTCCTCGGCCCGGTAATTACGCCACAGGCCGTCTGGGCCACGGAACGTGGGCACCCCGCTGTCGGCTGAGATTCCGGCGCCGGTGAGCACCGTGATGTTCTTGGCAGAAGCGAGTCGTTGTTGTAGAAGTCCAAGATCGGAACCGGGTGCCGTGAGGGTTCAGTCTCCCGCAAGCGGCTGCGTCGCCGCGTAATCGCATGTTATAGTACGTCCCGTTTTCCACGCAACCACGAGGATGAGACGATGAAACAGATCTTGATGGTCGGCGCCGGTTCAGTCGGCGGGTTTTTCGGAGCACGACTGGCTCAGCACAATTCCAATGTGTCTTTCTTGCTGCGACCTCACACTCTTTCGGCTGTGAAGCGAAATGGATTGACCATCCGCAGCGCTGAGGGAACATTTACGGTCAGACCGCAAGTTGCGTCAAATGCGCGGGAGCTGCCCCGACCAGATCTCATTGTGCTCGGTGTGAAAGCGTACGATCTCGACGAAGTCATGAACCAGATCGAACCGGTTCTGACCGAAAACACCGTGATCCTCACGTTACAGAACGGAATCGATACCGAAGACCGCCTCCTTTCGCGAATCCAACGGGACTGTGTGGTCGGAGGTGTGGCCTACATCTATTCGAAAATTGCCGAACCCGGTGTGATCGACCATTACAAGAGGGGGGCGGTGGCTATCGGGGAACTGATGGGCCAGGAAAGTGCCCGGCTTCTTGCCATCCGTGACCAGTTCGCAGCGGCCGGTATTCCCTGCCACCTGTCCAAGGATATCCGCCGTAGTAAGTGGGAGAAGATGTGTTGGAACTGTGTCTTTAATCCCATTACGGTGCTCATCGACGACCGTGTGGCCAAGGCGCTTGATCATCCTGAGATGTCAGGGGTGATCAGACAGATCGTCGGAGAAGTGGCGGCAGTTTCCGCTGCGATGAAGGTTCCGCTCCCGCTGGATATGCCGGAACGAGTTATCAAGGCGACGCAAGAAATTCGGGATATTCACACCTCCATGTATGACGATTGGAAGGCAGGGCGGCGGACGGAGATCGACTTCCTCAACGGCTTCATCGTACAGAAGGGGCGAGAGCTTGGCATTCCGACTCCAGTGAATGAAGCCCTGACGGCGATGATCAAGACGATGACGGAGAAAGAACCGACAGGTCCTGGCCGGGTCCGAATTGAAGGGGCTGTCGTGCAACCGGTGTCGTTTGACCGTGCGGCCATTGCGACATTGCCTGAGGAGCATCAGGTCGATGTGTCCACCGTGATGCCCGGCATGCAGGGACGGGGGATTCGGTTGAAAGGGCTGCTGGATGTTCCAGCGTTGGCGATTGAGGCCGATCATATCGTGTTTCACGCGTTGGATGGAACATACTCTGCCTGTCTCACGCTGCAACAAGCGCAAGAGCATGGAGTGCTCATCTATGAGCTCGATGGAGCGCCGTTGCCTGACACAAAAGGAGGCCCATTCCGTCTGGTAACACCGGGATTGGGCGATCTCTGTGCGAACGTGAAGGGTGTGGGAAGAATCGAAATCACCAAAGGTCCCGGTCGAGATACCAGACAAACGACGTGTCCACCATATTCTTCGTCCTCTGATCGATGAGGATGGTTCGCGTGGTGGCCCTTGGTGCCAGTAACCTGACACGTGGTTTTCAGACCGTCGTTTCAACGGCGCGATCGGTCTGGGGACCGGATGTTGAAGTGCTGGCAGCACTCGGTCATGGGCGATCCTATGGAGCCCCGAGCCGATGGATCGTGCGCACATTGCCGAGCATTCTCAAGTCAGGCTTATGGGCTGAGTTGGATCGCCGGACTCAGATGACGACCAGGGCGCTTGTGACGGATATCGGCAACGACATTTTGTATGGTTTCTCGGTGGAACGAACGCTCGGTTGGGTCGAAGAATCGCTGATTCGTCTCAATCGAGTGACACAGGATATCGTGTTGACGGATTTACCACTCGCCAGCGTCCGCCGGCTTTCACGTTTCAAATTTGTGGCATTCCGCTCGCTGCTCGTGCCGTCCTGTCGACTCACGCTCAGCCAGGTCATTGATCGAGCGGAGCGGGTGAATGAAGGGCTGGAGCAGTTGTCCACTGTTTATCGCACCAAGCTGTTTCGGCTTGATCCCGCCTGGTATGGATTCGATCCTATTCACATGCGGCCTTCGCGCTGGCGTTCAGCTTGGGAACAGATCCTCGGGGCTCAGTCTGCGCCAAGATCGAACGCTGGATCGGTGGTTGAGACTCTGAAACTGTACGGCCTGCGCCCTGAACGTCGTTGGATATTGGGTATGGAACAGATGACGCCCCAATCCGGTGTCACACTCCGAGCCGGCGGGCAGGTATGGCT
>CAZOHW010000077.1:0-13395 GCA_964579525.1 uncultured Nitrospira sp.
GTTCTCGCCAACTCCCCTTGTAAGGCACGACGATAGTTGAGCTTCTGAACAAATTCCGACATGCCGATCGATGACCGATCGAAGATCTCAAACCCTACGCCCCCCCCATGCGGCAACCCCTGTGACGCCAGTTGGAGGCGAAGGTCATGGACTTGGGCGCTCGGGACCAAGACGGTCGACCCGCCACCGGTCGTTTCGTACGGCACCTTGGTTTCTTTTAACTTATCGATGATGGCCGCAGCATCTTCGCCGTTGAGGTTCGTAAAGAGCACCTGCATGTCCGGTTGCTGGACCCACAGGGCAAGCGCAACGAGGCCTGCGACCGACCCGGCCAGTGCGACGAGAATGATCATCCGCTGATTGATTGAAAACTTGGAGAACATGCTAGCTGCCCACCCTTATTCGGCTCGGACCATCAAATCTGCATCCGCTGAATCTCTTCATACGCCGTCACCAACTTATTACGGATCTGCATCATGAGCTGAAACGAAACATCGGCCTGCTGCAGCGCCACCATCGTTCGATGAATGTCCTGCGTTTGACCGGTCATAAGCGCATCCACAGCTTGACCGGCTTGCATCTGCGCATCATTGACTTGACCAATCGCCGTCTTCAGCGAATCCAGAAACCCTCCGGCTTCATTCGACGCTCCGGTCGCCCCGATTGAGGGGGTACCAGCGACATGCGCCATGGTCTGTCCGACACCAGTAATCTGGCCCATCGTTACCTCCCGATCTCCAACGCTTTTTTCCACATCGCCCTTGTCGCATTGATGGCCTGGACATTCGCTTCATGCGCGCGGGATACGGCGGTTTGTCCAATACCAGTCATCTGAGCCATCGTTACCTTCCGATCTCTAGGGCTTTATTCCACATCGCCCTTGTCGCATTGCTAGCCTGGACATTCGCTTCATACGCGCGGGATATGGCGGTTTGTCCAATACCAATCATCTGAGCCATCGTTACCTTCCGATCTCTAGGGCTTTATTCCACATCGCTCTTGTCGCGTTGATAGCCTGGACATTCGCTTCATACGCGCGGGATGCGCCGATCATGTTGACCATTTCTTCCATGACATTCACATTGGGTAGCCGCACAAAGCCTTTTCCATCGGCGTCCGGATGATGCGGGTCATAGATCAGCTGCCCGGGTTTCACATCCTCCACGACTCTTGAGACGGAGACACCTTCGAGAGCATGGGCCGTCGGCCCCACCGCCACTTGTCGGAACGCTCGCTGGAATGCGCTCGGGACCGGAGTCGAACGAAAGACCACGTCGCGACGCTTGTAGGGGCCTCCGCCTGGGGTTCTTGTCGACTGTGCGTTCGCAAGATTGCTGGCGATCACATTGAGTCGCCGCCGCTGAGCATCCAGTCCCGATACGGATACGGCTAAACTATCTGTCATCTCCATGATAAGTCTCCTCCCTCAAACCGCTCATGATTCGTCGAGTTGTTCGCAAGAGTCACGACCGTCCCAGCGCTATCTCCCTTCTCGAATCGCAAACAGCAACGAGCGAAACCGTGCCGAGAGGATCGTGGCAGCCGCGTTGTACTGCATGACGTTATCGGACAACTTGGCCATCTCGAGCTCCAGATTCACCGAATTGGCGTCGAGTGGGAGATCGCCAGCCGGCACTTCGCTGAGCTTCCCTGTCACGGCTTGCACTCCCTGTGGACCACGCAAACCAAAATGTTGCGAATGTGTCGCCGCGAGCACAATCGGTATCCGTCCTTTGTGCGCAGACTGCAGCTGATCCATAAAATTCAATTCCGAAGCCCGATAGCCAGGCGTTTCTTCATTGGCAAGATTTGAAGAAATGACTCGCTGCCGTGCGGTACGAAGGTCGAGGCTGCGTTGCAACAACCGCATGGTCTTGTCAAAAATTGTCATATCGTGAATCCTTTCCGGTCCATAGGACCGAACGACACACCTACGAGTGTGCAACCTTGATGCCGATCGTGCCGGCGACGAGAATCTTTTTGTTCTTCGTTGATCTATGGATCACGCCTCCTGGGCAAAACCTGCCGCCCGGTTATTTGTACCTTGTTCAGGCGGAGTGATGATCGAGAGGGGTCGATCGGTTTCTCGATACTCCCGCAACTTATTCCGGAGGGTTCGGATACTGATGCCCAATTCTTTGGCTGCATGCGTCCGATTGTCCTTCACACGAGCCAGCGTCTTAAAAATTAACTCTCGCTCCATTTCCCACAGCGATCCATTGGCCGCCTGTTTGGCCTGACCGACGGGGCTGACCGGCTCATCCTCGCGCTTGATCGTACAATGGTCTGGAAGAATGACTCCTTGGCCGGCCAGTAGTACCGCTCGTTCCATGACGTTCTCCAACTCACGCACATTGCCCTTCCACGGCTGGCGTTGCAAATGAGTCAATGCCTGTTCGGAAATGACCGGCTGAGTAAGCCCGTTCCTCGTCGCTGACTGCGCGACAAAGTGACGTGCCAGGACAGGAATATCGAGCGGACGTTCGCGGAGCGGCGGCACTGCGATTGGAAACACATTCAAGCGATAGTAGAGATCCTCTCGAAATCGGCCTTGTTCGACCTCCCGGTAGAGCGACCGATTCGTCGTGGCGATCACCCGAATATTGACGGGAACCGGATCGCGCCCCCCGACACGATCCACTTCACGTTCCTGCAAGACTCGCAGCAGCTTCGCTTGCAGGTTCAGATTCATTTCACTGATTTCATCGAGCATCAGGGTCCCGGTATGGGCCATCTCGAACCGGCCGATTTTTCTGATGAGCGCACCGGTGAAGGCGCCCCGTTCATGGCCGAACAACTCGCTTTCGAGTAGTCCATCCGGTAACGCCGCACAATTGACTGCGATGAACGGGCGATGGGCGCGAGGACTCCGACTATGGATGAAGCGAGCCAACAATTCCTTCCCGGTGCCACTCTCCCCCTGGATCAGCACTGTCGCCCGACTGGCGGCGACACTTTCCACGGTGCTTAACAGCCTAGCCATCCCAGGGTCTTGAGTGAGGATGGCGCGGTTGTCCCCCGTCTGCGCTGACGGAGCAGGACTGACTCCTTCCTCCCGACCGGTCTTCAAGTTGCCGATGACTCGCTCCAACAAATCCATAGAAAACGGTTTCAGCAGATATTCACTGGCCCCGTGTTTCATCGCTTCAACGGCCGTTTCAACTGTCCCATAGGCCGTCATAAGCACGATCGTGACATGCGGACTCCGCATCTTGATCTCTTTGATCAACTCAAGGCCATTGAGACGGGGCATCTTGAGATCAGTCAGCACGAGCCAAGGATTGAATCTGGCAAGCCGTTCCATGGCCTCAATTCCATCAGCGGCTCCCTGGACCGCGAAACCCAACCGTCGGATCGTTTCCATGAGAGCTGCCCGCATCGAGGGGTCATCGTCGACGATCAGAATTCGTTCTGTTTCCCCTGCACTGTCCTGCGTCGCTATCAGACTGTCTTCATTCATGAGACCACTCCTCTGCCAACACCAGGTCAGGTTCCGGACAAGCCGTGGCAGGAGCGGCCTGCGATGCAGTCGCCGGACATGACACCTGGTCTGCACTCTGAGTCGCAACCGGATGCGGGAAAACCAGCGCGCACGAGGTTCCCTTTCCCACGACACTTTCCACATCGATTCGCCCCTGGTGAGCCTCAACAATCGAGTAGACAATGGCAAGCCCTAAGCCGGTTCCTTCTTCCTTGGTCGTAAAAAATGGATCGAACAGACGAGACCGATGTGCGGGGTCGATACCGACACCGGAATCGGAGACCGTCAAACGGATAGCCGGAACCCCGAGTGCATCGGGCGATGCCGATTCAAGGCCGATCGTAAGAATCCCCCCATTGGGCATGGCTTGAATGGCATTCACTATCAGGTTCAGGAGGACTTGCTTCATTTGTCCCTCATGGCACCAGATCGATGGGATACCGGAATCAAGGTCTAACTGGATCTCCACCGATACTTTGTTGATCGCATGAGCGGCCAAGACCAACGAGTCCACGATGAGCGGCTCAGCCGGATGCCACCCCCGATCCGTCCGCACTGGTCTCGTATATGTCAAGAGATTCGCCAACAATCGATCCATGGAGTGTACGGCCTGAGAAATCTGCTCGGCATATTGTTTGGCGGAGAGCTGCTGACTGAGATCACGTTGCAGCATTGAGGCGAACAGCTCCACACTCCCCAGGGGATTTCTGATTTCATGAGCGATCCGTCCGATCAGTTCACCCATCGCCGCGAGTCGGTCTTTGCGCTGTAATTGCTCTTCAAGCTGGTACAGACGTGTCACGTCCTGGATAAGAATCAAACGACCGGTCACACATCCCGACTCCGTTTGCAGGGCTGTTTGCATGATTGAGACCATCGCGTGCCCGATGCGCTGCGGCCGCTCGGAGACACTGAGGCCTGCGGCCGCCAGCACCTCAGTGGCAGAACGTCCACGCAAGACCTCGTCCGTAGACTCGAGCAACAGCCCAGCGGCTCTATTACTCCGGGTAATCACGTCCATCTCATTTACGACCAGGACGCCGGTCGACAGCGATTCTAAAATGCCATCCAGATGTGCGCGCATCGCCTCATTATCGGCCAGCTGCCGACGGAGCGCGTCGTTGCTGCGCGCCAATTCCAGGTCCATCTGATTGACCCGATCCGTCAAGACATCGTAGGACGCCTGCAGCGTCTTGGCCGCCTGATCAAAGGTGCAAAACGCGGCACGAAGAAGCTCGCCTTCTTCGGGACGCTCTGGCATGGCAATCGTCATAGGCCCTCTTCTATTCCAGCTCGACAGATCACTTGGAAGCTGTTCTGCTCTGACGCAACGATCGTCATAGGCCCTCTTCTATTCCAGCTCGTCGAGCAGCCTGGAAGCTGTTCTTCAATGAGGCAGAGAGTCGGTTCATTATCGGATCGTCCGTTACACCGAGTTCGGCCAGGGCGATGGTCGCGCGGTCGTACTGTTTCAACGCACTCCAATGTTTGGCAGTTTGCAAATGCGCCCATTCGGCTTGCTCAGTCGGAGGGTTGCCATCAATCACGGCTTGATAAGCCGCAATCGCCTTTTGATGACGATTCAGCCGGGACAACGTATCCGCATAGGAAAGAAGCGTGTCGATCGACTTGGACGCTCCCGCTTTCAAGGCTTCTTCATAGGCAATGGCCGAGGCATCAAGCTTGCCCACTTCACCCAACGTGGCCGCGAGTTGCAGGTACATCGCTGGGCGTTCCCGATGCTCCTGGTGGCGTAGCAACCACGTTCGGCAGAGATGGAGCACGCTTTCATGATCCCGTTGTTGCCGCATGGCTTGCACCAACAGTCGCAGCACCTCTTGTTCGTGCTTTCCAATCGGAAATTGAAACCGATAGCGTTCGAGCACTTTCCTTGCCGCTTCTGGATCCTGCTGATCAAGATAGGTCTTGCCCAACCCAACCAAGGCCGGCTCAAGCCGAGCCGATTCTCGATAGCTCTTGACGAGCTGTTGATACAATCGCAAAGACTCCGCAAAAAATCCTAGGCGCCGATGCGCCTCAGCAATCTCGAACAAGAGTGGAGAACTGGCATACTGGTGTTCGGCCGCAGACCCATACCGATAGAACAAGCTGACAACCGTCAGATCGTCATGTGATGCGATGGCGGCTTCGATCCAAGGTGTCAGGAGGGCAGATAACCGTTCTGACGCCTTCATCGGCCATGGGTCACTCCCCTTTCCACTACGAAACGTGGCCTCCTTGTACGCACGGAGTGCACCAGTCATATCATTGGTGCGCTCATAGTAGATCCCGAGGTGAAACAACGCCTCACCCTTGATGGAGGAATCCGCCTCCAATGTCGCGATCCGTTCTAGCATCGATCGATACGTCAAGTTGCTCTGGTCAGGAATCGGCACGTTGTGGATCATGGCGCTGATCGAAAGCCCAATTGCGTTTTCTTCCGCCGGCAGCATTCGCTCAGCGCGGAGTGTCGCTAATTGCAACTGTGCCGTTGTTTCCTGGGAGCTTCGTGCATAGAGCGAGGGCACCAGCGCATAAAAAAACTCGGCGAGCTCAGGCTTCGAGGCGGATCGTAGGCTTTCGGCCACATTCAGGACGGCGGTTGGGGCATACTCATGCCGAGGATAGAGGTTGTAAAACAACAGCATGAGTTCTCTTGCTGAATCCCAATGCCGCAGTTCGATCTGCGTCGCCGCATACCGTTGAATCGCCAAGGGATCGAGTTTAAAGAAGGTCGTCCACCGACGATAACTGAGATCATAGTATCCTTGTGCCTCGGACAGCCGTTGCTGCTGAAACAGCGCATGGGCCAATCCAAGCGTGGCTCTTTGAAGGAGTGACTCATGGTCGCTCCGCTTGCGCGCATCGGCAAACGCGTGCTCGGCATCATTCCATTTGCCCATCGCCATGAATGTATAGCCGAGTCCGAGTAACGCCCGGCTGCCGTCGAACGGGATCTGTTGAGACTGGGCCAAGGCTTGCTCATAGAATGCCTGGGCTTCCTGCAATGCTCCCTGAGCGAGATAGAGATCGGCGATGCGCCACATGGCCCGTCTGGCATTCACCGATTGCGGATACTCCTGGAGCAGTCTTGTATAGGCCTGAATGCTGTCTGCTCGACTCTGTCCAGGCGGATCCTCGCGAAGCGAGACTTCCACTAAGAATGCCCGCGCCGATGGAATAAGCGGGCTCTGAGGATGATCGTTCACAATCTTTTCAAAAAATCGTCTCGCCTCCTGCCAGGCCCCCCGCTTAAAGGCCGCATATCCTTCTTGCCACGCGAGTCCATCGATGCCAGACGACTGGCCTTCGAGCCGAGGCCCGTTATCCGGCATCGACTGTACCGGGTGCTCAATAGGCGCCGGCTCTTTGGGTACGCTGGCTAGGCGGCTGACGACCGGAGGCATATCCTTTCCAGACTCAGGCGGGGATGACTCACCGACCGCAGGGGACGGCACTGCGAGCCAGACCCCGAGTAACAGCGTAAGCCGGCCGTATTGAGCATAGGTGTGGTACACAAACCCCATACAACAGCAAGGCCCATGCCCCCTTCTGATTTAGGGAAAGCCTCGAATATTAGGACAATTTATGAGCTCGGATCGAAGAAATCGCCAACCCCTGTCAAGATTGGCATCGGCTAGGTAGAGAGGTCGTCAATATTTTGACTGGAATTCCGTGGCCACAGCGGCAAGGTTTCAAGATGTGATCGTGGGTCAACCCCTTTACGCTTCAATTTTTCGACCAGCGTGGTCCGATTCAACTGAAGCAGCTGAGCCGCTCTCGTCGTCACCCCATTAGCTTTGCGTAAGGCCTCGAGAATGAGGTTCTTCTCATACTGCTCCACTTCTTTGGAGAGGTTAATGCCTTCCTCGTTGAACCGAATGAAGTGCTCCCTCACTTCCTGCGTCACGGGTCTTCGGGTGATTTTGTCTGGAAGATCACCGAGTGTCAGCACACCGTGCTTCTTCAGGACCACCAGCCGCTCAATCATATTCTCCAATTCACGAATATTTCCCGGCCAATCGTATTCCGTAAGGAGACGGAGCGCCTCGTCATCAATTCCCGTAATGCTGGAATGCTTGCTGTGATTGAATCGGGCCAAAAAATGATCGATCAAGATCGGAATATCACTGCGGCGGTCTCGAAGCGGAGGAATCACGATGGGAATGACGTTGAGCCGATAGAACAGATCCTTGCGAAACCGCTTCTCCTCGACCAAGGTCTCTAGGTCCTGATTCGTCGCCGCAACGATACGCACATCCACTTGAATCGTACGATTTCCGCCGACTCGTTCAAATGCCCGCTCTTGTAACACCCGCAGCAACTTGACCTGGAGCGGAAGGCTCATCTCACCGATCTCATCCAGAAAAATGGTCCCGCCGTTCGCTACCTCAAATCGTCCCATTCGAGGATGCGTCGCCCCGGTGAAGGAGCCTTTCTCATGCCCAAACAGTTCAGACTCGAGCAGATTCTCTGGGATTGCTCCACAATTGACAGGGACCAGCGGACGATCTTTTCTGAGGCTGTTAAAATGCAGCATTCTGGCGACGAGCTCTTTTCCCGTCCCGCTCTCTCCTTGAATCATCACGGTACTGTCGCTATCGGCGACCTTTTGCACAAAATCCAGCACCTGCCGGATCGGCTCACTGGTACCGACCAATTGCTCGAATCGATACTGTTCCCGAACAGCCTTTCGTAACAGGTGATTTTCTTGCCGCAACCGGTGAAATTCCGCCGCCTTCCCAACCACCATTGCGACAGTATCGGGATCGAACGGTTTGGTAATAAAGTCGAAGGCTCCGGACTTCATGGCGCGCACGGCAATTTCAATAGTGCCGAACCCGGTCATCATGATGGGAATGATCTTCGCGTCGAACTTCAGGAGGCGTTCAATGATCTCGAGGCCGTCGATATCAGGCAGTTGAAAATCCGTGACGACAATATTGATGACCGTATTCTTGACGGCTTGAATCGCCGCGGCGCCATCCTCCGCGATCAGGACGTGATAGCCTTGCTCCGTCAACGTTTCCTGCAAGACATCCCGGACGGCCGGATCATCATCGACGACGAGAATGTGCACCTGGTTCATAGGCTCTGGCATGTGGAACGCGATCAATAAGGAGAACGAGGGGCTTAGAATAATGACCTACTGCGCCCAATGCAAGCAATATCAATCTTCAGAACATGAAATCTGGAAGGGTTTCTCTCTTCTTGCGCACAGCCACCTAGTTAACAGCTCCATAAGCCATGGAATATTTGTTACATGCAGCCTCGGGAACTCAAACAGGTGTCATGGGAAAGAAGAAACCGCTAGGAACTTCCCTAGTCCAAGGACCAGGTTGATTATGGATAAAGTGGACATAAATCTCACGCTGAACGGATCGATCACCCTTGACGGTGCGCGCGTTATCAGATGAGGACCGAGACTATGTGAGCGAGTGCTATGCGTTAGAAGATGTCATAGGGGTCGGGAAAAGGAGTGCGCCATGGACAGTACATTCTCGCTATTCGCGGTCGTCATGCTCCTAATTTTTATTGGGGGATTGCTGGTGTATAAAAAGAGCCAGTGAACCAGCCGTTCAGCCCCAGCGCTTAGTTCGTAGCCGTGACGAATGGGGAGCATGACTGTGGTGTGACCCAGTGTGAAATGAACCCCTAAGAGCTACACCACTGAGGGATTCCGAGCTGTCATCTGGCAGGCGTTTATTTTTCAAAAAGGTGGTGCTCGCTGACCGACTCCTCCACCTCGAAGGTCTAAGCCAATGAGTTCAACCTTGCCTCACAGCGGTACTTTCTGTGATGAGAGCTTGAGCTGCCATGTCGGACTCTGAGGCAATATCTCGATCTGGCTTCTACCATAGCCGCAAAGGTTAGGCCCTACGAATTCGTTCAGCGGGAAGACTATGTCCGGCTCCAAATGAAACGTCCGTCTCGATGAGTACCACAAACCATCAAGGGGGCTTCTCCGTGCATGGCATGACATACAAGACAATGGCCGAAGCAGTACACGGGTTGAAGGAGCGCGGGTTTGCCGCGAACTTCGAGTTTCTGAAGAATGCCTTTCGAGATGTGGAGACTGGCAAGACCTTTCAACCTGGCGAGTTGACGATTGTGGAACATCATCGGTTCGAAGGCGTCAGTGATCCTGACGATCTCTCGATCGTCTATGCCATAGAGGCCAACGACGGGACACGAGGCGCCCTCACCGATGCCTATGGGACCTATGCTAATCCTGATCTGAATGCCTTTCTTAAACAAGTCCCCATGCGAGAGAATCGGTAACTCGCGCCTTCTCGCTAGACGATCCTGATCTGCTGGGGTGCGAATCGAGCGGGGGCTCAGAAACGTGGAACCGTCAGGAGCGACGGTTTGGCCTCTCCCCGACATCCTGCCGTCTCAACTTGCGTCACCGCCTCCTCTGCTCCGTCGATCCGCCGGTGCACTTCTTCGACATCGATTTCCGTCGTCGCATCGTACTGATGCCGTATCATCTTCTGCACGTCGGAGGCACGCCATTAAGGAGGGCGAAGGTCAGAACCGAATGCCGCAGGCGCTCTTCCCCTGATCGGACGCGAGGCCCCTAAACAAGATTGTGAACATCTTAAAGACGAGATCGACCCCGATCGAGTCATGAACAATCAACCAGCAGGCGTGTTACGGTAACCTAAAGATAGGAGTGAGCCTCGATGCAGATTGTACAGGCTTATGTAAGCCATATCCGGGATTTAACTCATGATGTCCGCGAGCTCGAATTGACCCTCTCTGTGCCGATGGACATGCAGTTTAAGGCCGGACAATTTGTTTCGTTTGAAGTACCGAAGGAAGGCTCTCCGTATCTACTGACCCGCCCCTATTCTATTGCCTCCCCTCCCTCGATCTCCAATAAGGTGCTCCTGCTCTTCAATCTGATTCCGGGTGGGCCAGGGTCGACCTATCTCTTCAGTCTTCGTCTCGGTGATCGGGTGAGCTTTAAGGGGCCAGCCGGATCGTTTTCTCTCCGCAAAGATCTGACCAAACAAATCTTACTGGTGGCAACGGGGACAGGAATTGCGCCCTTCCGAGCTATGGTTCTTTCACAGCTCGAACGGAACAGTCCCCAGCCGATGACGCTGATGTGGGGGCTCCGGTCTGAGCGTGATTTGTATTACCAGGACGAATTCCGAGCGTTGGCCGAGCGTTACCCGCAGTTTTGTTTTCTGACGACCCTTTCGCAGCCCGGACCAACCTGGAGGGGCAACCAGGGAAGGGTCACAAGTCTCGTCCACACACGAGTGACGTCCGTTCGGAACGTCGCCGTGTACCTGTGCGGCAACGGCGACATGATCAAGGATGTGACGGCGATTATTCGAACAAAAGGGCTCTGCCCTATTTATCGCGAGAAATATTATTAGCTCATCTGGTGCTGGTGAGAATCCGACGGATCCGAGAGTTCATGTCGCAATGCAAACAAAAACGAATTGAGAAGGCCTTCGTCCCATTGTAGACAGCTTAAAACGTACAGGCATGAATTCGGCACTCGAGCCGACGATCAGCATGCGCCCTTGCCCTGCCCCGACTAATATGATGCAACTCCGCCATTATTGTTATGACTCAACATACATCGGTTTTTTGAAGGTCACGATCGCCCCTTTGTTTTGCGATGGCGAGCCGGCGTGCGAGATTTCTGAGTTTTGCCGAATAACGTGCGCAATTCGCCTTTGGCCTGTTCCAGCCTCTGCTTCTGCGTCGAGCTCAGATTCTTGCCGCCACGATTGATATGAAAATTAAGCATGGACATCGCCGATTGATAAGGCGTGCCTTTGCGCCTATGGCTGCGCAAGGCCGACCGTTTCAGTGAAGAGGCAATTTGGCGGGGACTTTTTTTGGTAAATACGCCTGCCTCCAAATCCAGGGCATCGCTGCGCTTCATGACTTCAGCCGACCATTTTCGAGGTTTCGGTCTCGATGAGGCGTACGTGCCTGTCTTCAGTCGGCTTGCCATCTTTATCCTCCATGGCGCTTCTTGAAAAACTGAACCTCGCGTTCATGTTTTTCAGCTTGAGCACGTGTGCTGAAGGTGCCGAGATTTCGTCTTTTGCCGGTTTTAGGGTCGATTTTTCGAGAATACAGTCGATATTCGCCGCTCTTGAGTTTTTGAATCATAGAGATCTATCCCACATCCTAAGTAATAGTTGATACGATCTACCAAGCTATATACTCATGACCAACACCATACCCCTCGAGCGAAATAGAGAAGCTTTGGACACGAACAGGCTCATAGAACGTCAGAACGTCTGGCATTACGGCTTCTTGCCTTCGGTCAACTCAGCGAACGGCACGCGCGAGAAAAGCGGGTGCCGTCTCGTGGTCGACACGCCACCACTGCCGTACGGACGCGTGATGATCTCGAGCAAGTGACCGCTCGGATCATCGAAATACACCCCGCGTCCGTCGTCCCACTCGTTGATGTGGCCACGTTCTTCACTGTGGGGATCGGCCCAGTATGGGAGGTGCAGTTCGCGAATGCGGCCGAAAATCTGATCAAACTCCAATTCAGTCACCAGAAACGCGTAATGCACCTGTGGGACCCCATCCTCACTGTCCATGTAGTCCAGAGAGGTGTCTTCGCTGATCCGCACTATTGCAAACGGACCAAGCAGCGTGGGCGCTGGAAGGCCCAGTATTTCTGCCAGGAACCGCGCAGACTCCTCCTTGTCGTGCGATTTCACAATGGTGTGATTCAGTTTGACTGCCACGATCATCTTCCTTTCGGTTGTGGAGTTGCCTAGGTTCTGGTTGTGGTCAGCCCGTCGAACTCTCCGAACAAACCGCCAAACGTAAAGCCTTGGGTAATAAATCGCCTGTTTTGTAGGCCGCTTCGCCGAGATGGTGCTTTCCCGGCCATTCCAGCGCATGTGCCAGCGAAGTGGCCATGGCGACGGCAACGAGCAAATATAGAGAGGATCGTGAAGAAGCGCAGGACCTTCACCGTTTGTTACCTGTGCAATAAGAAGAAAAGAATATGTGCTCGCTCAGTCCGCCACGCGCTTACTGCTTGCGCTCGTAGTGGATCTCCATGCCTTTCATCTCTTTGCCATCTTTCCCGACATGATACATCTCGAAGATTTGCGTATTTGAATCGGAGACTTTCCAGAGAGCCTTGTGCTTCATCACACCTGCATAGAAGGGATCGGGGTGATCACCTTTCAGCGTAACGGTTTTTCCATCCGCACTGCCGGTCCCATGCATGACAAACAGACCGGTCCCCATCGTGCTTTTCCAGGTCGTGACATACTTCTTGGTGTAATTGTCGTACCCGGTCACCTGGGTACCCGTGAAGGGTTGTCCCATCATCTCCCCGGCGCAGTCCTGTTGGAGAAATCGTCCATCCAGCAGCATATGCATCTGACATATCCCGGTGGTTTCCTCCGGAGCTTTGCCTGGCTCCATCCAATGCTTTGTATGAGTTGTCCAGGTCCCTTCAAGCTCGGCAAGCTTTTTGTGCTGTTCTCAGGGCGCCGCGAATTTCTGATAGGTGTCCATCATGGATTGCTGCTCGATCTTCTTCGACTTCTGGTTTTCTGCTAGTGCGGGAGATCCGACGACCAAAATACAAACACACATCAAACTAATAGAGAAACGCATGGTTGACTCTCCCCTGGTTGGATTTCCACCTGGTGTCACAAAGCTCTTAACGCTCGAATAACGCCCTCGTTACTTTGTTTTGCCAAAGTATGCGCACGCAGAAACTTCTTACTTATCTTACTGAAATGTTACGAAGCTCTCTTATTGCCTGGTACTAGGAGTAACTCTGGCTGGGAGTTGATTGGTGTATTTTTGGGCGTCTGCTGTGTCAGAAGCAGACCACCATTCGTGGCCGTGACCTTCCCCCATTTATGACACCAAAGCTGAAGAAGTTAGCTCCTGTGTCAGAT
>CAZOHW010000078.1:0-13269 GCA_964579525.1 uncultured Nitrospira sp.
CCCTCGACGAGATCAAGGGCGTGATTCAGCCGTGGGAGCAGGAGGGGCACCTACATACGGCTGGCGAGCACAAGCTCGTCAAGGAGGCTTTTGAGCTGAACAAGAAGCGGCTCAAGAAGGCGTAAAAAAATTTGTGTCGAAGCGGCTAGGGGTTTTCAGAGTAGACAGCACGGAGGAATCATGAAGTCGAGAAAAACGCGAATCACAATGTGCCTCTCTCCTGATCTCGGTTGCGGCATGACCCAGACCTTTTTTATCCCCGGTCCGTTGCCGGGGATGAATGACTACATCTCCACCGGCAATCGATTCCGCTACAACATCCATAAGAAGCAATGGAGCAAAGCTATTGCGGCGTCGATCAAGTCGGCCAAGCTAAAGCCCATGCTGAGTGCCCGGTTTCACTTTGTGTGGATGGAGTCACACAACCGGAGAGATCCGGACAATTTTACCAGCTTAGGTAAGAAGTGGATTCTGGATGCCCTCGTGACGTGCAGCATTCTTCCAAATGATGGATGGGCCAACATTAAGGGCTGGTCTGATGGGTGGATGGTGGACAAGGACCGGCCTGGGGTCTTGGTCGTCTTGGAGGATCCGGTATGAGCGGCGAAGAGATCGAAGTGATGACCGATCGCGGGAACACCTACACCGTGGTCGGTGGAGAGCTGGCGGCGTGCAAGAGCTGCGGGGAACCGATCATCTGGTGCATCACGCGGAAAGGAAAAAAGATGCCCGTGGATGTGCCAGACGATGACGGCCCGACGACCTCACACTTTGCCACCTGCAAAGACGCTGACAAGTGGAGGAAGACATGAGTGATTATTGCACTTCCCACCCAAAGTACAGTGCGAAGCGTGCGCCGGGTAGTCGATGCGGCACGTGTTGGCAACTGTATTTCTATAAAAATCCTGAAAGAAAACACGAAAGGAGCGAGACGTATGCAGATCGAGATGGAGCCGATACGAGTCGGCAGACCACGGATGGTTGAGCCGGTACCGATCGAATATCTCACGCCAGAGCAGGCCGAACAGCTGACGCCACGGCAGCAGGTCGCGATGAAAATTCTCGCCATGTACCTATCCTGCCACGTGGATACGATCCAATGCACTGTACTGCGTAAGGGGGAGCCGCAACCAAGCGTCAGAACGTTGGTTCGATTTACGCCGCGCACGGCAAAGAAGGAAGGCACATGATGGGGTGGATTTTATTGGTGCTAGTAATCGCAGTTCTGGGGTGGGTGGTCTACAAAGTGCTCTACAAAATTGTGGAGAGGGAAATTGAACGGGAAGTAGAAGAGAAAAAAATCGGTCGGCTGAAGGCCTGGCCTGATGCCGTCGTGCGTCCATCGGAGGACGAGTCTCGTAAGCCGCTTGAAGAGAGAGATAAATAGAGAGGCTGGCAACGGTCTCTTCTGACGGGGAGGATGATTTATGGATGATCTAGTGAGTCATTGGGTGCGTAAGCTTAAGGAAGCGCAGGCCGTATCAGAATATCACTTTCGTGATGCTGTGGAGGATCTGATTGAGGAGTGTTCTCGAAGAGATTTCGGGAGGCTATTTGACGATGAAAGCTAAGGACAAACCAACAAAAAAGAAAGTCATCTATGGCAAGTGCGATGGATGTATGACGAAAGTTGAGAGGCGTCTTCTGTCCACTGTCCGCAATGACAAATTATGTCTCCCATGCAGCAATAAAGAAATCGAGAAGTGGAACAAGGCGGTGAAGGAGTCAGAGATGATAGATTTCCGTAACCCCATAACCCTCACGAAGGAGGCGCGATGAGAAAGATTGTCAAAGAAGTCAATGGCGAAGGATTGCAGAAGTTATTGGGAGAGCGGGTGACCTTGTTCTGCCTGAACTATATTTACACCGGGAAATTGATCGGCGTGAATGACTCGTGCGTGCTGCTTGCAGAGGCAGGCATTGTTTATGAGACCGGAGGATTGGACACGAAATCATGGCAGGACATGCAACCACTCCCGAATGAGTGGTATGTGCAGCTCTCGGCGATTGAATCGTTCGGGGTGCTCAAATGAGCGTGGTACGAAGTCAGAAAAATAAATGGCGGTCGTGGTCGCGGTCGGGGTCGCGGTCGCGGGGGTGGTCGCGGTCGGGGTCGCGGTCGGGGTCGCGGTCGGGGTCGCGGTCGCGGGGGTGGTCGCGGTCGGGGTCGCGGTCGTGGTCGGGGTCGGGGTCGTGGTCGTTATAAGACAGGAGGATAGCAATCCATGAGACAGATTGAAGGGCCACACGAGAGACGAGAAGGCTCTACCGGAGCGGTGATTGTGGGCCTGCTGGTGTGTGTCGCGGTACTCTGGCTTGGCGGCTATATTACCCCAGGGCCCAGAATGAAAGCGGAAATGCCAATGGTCGCAGCCGAGGAATTCACGCCCGTGAAGCAGTACATCGGCGGCTCCGAAACCGCTGAGATTCATTGCCGCGCGAAGGTGCAAAACTGGCGACGGGATTATGAAATGCTCAAGGCTGCGAGCGAAGCCGACCATTGGCACGCATTTGTCGGCTATATGGGGCCGTGTCTGAGTAGAGGATAAATCAAGGAGGCATGATACGCAAATGATGGAACGATGTAACACATTAGGCGCAGAAGTCCCGCAACGAGAATCACAAGTGATCTCGCAAATGGGGCAGCTCTCTCGTTTACTTGATTCGCTCAATGAAAGTTTTTCACGACTGGCACAAAAGATAGACCCGGTGATGGTACCACCTGCACCAAGTGCGCCGATGAAGCCGCAAGCAGAAGAATGTTTGGTTCCATTAGCTGACCAAATTCGGCGTATCAATAACCGAGTAGTAGAGATGCGGATTGCTGTGGATTCGGTTACTCATCGGATTGAACTGTAAAGTTCCCGTGGCTGTGTCTGGCGAAGGGGTGACGGATGAAAACGTATGCGAAAGAAATCTATGTATATGTGGCTGATTATGTGGATGAGCGGCCTGTACTGTCGGTGGCGAATACGGTAGAAGAGATTCCCCTTGATGTCGCGCCATGTCGAGTCGGCAAGTACCGGTTGGAGAGCGTGTTGAAATACCGCACCGAACGCCGATTGATTAAAGGTGACGGATGAAATATTCGAATAAAAAAAGGTTGGTGGTGGGCGCAGATGCCGGAACTGGAGGAGTGAGATGAGACTGATGGGAATTCTCCTGATGGTGCTGATACCGACTCTAGCGATCGGACAAACGATCCCGCCGAGTGTCAATGGGCGAGTGATCTGTAGTCCAGCAATGTTCCCTGAGAAGTGCATGGCACTTCAAGACAAATTGGACGACGAGACTCAAAATCGAATCGACAATGCCGAGACATTTTTTTGTCCGTTGAAGGGGTGTAATGACATGCGGACTCCCAGAGTCCTCCACCCCGATGAAGAGCAACGAATTGAACGTCTCCACGCCTGCGCCGTGCAAATGAAATATGCCATGAAGGGCATGGATGAGTTTGTACAAGCGACCAAAGAGTATCAAGCAAAAAAAGATCGTCAGTACAAAGCGATAGCCGAATGGGATCGGGTGATGAAGGAGTGTGTGCAATGATAAAGGTGGCGCCATGACCGACCTCAACCGCTTTTTGGCTGTTATCAGTAAACAGGAGGAGAATTTATGGTCAAGATAGGCAGGCCGAAACTGTTTACCGCTGAGGAGGCAAGGTTAAGGAAAAATGAAAGAACTCTCCATCTGAGATGTACCCACCCGGCACACCTGAAGGATATGGCAGGCAATGTTGTGCGAGCCAGTGCAAGCATTTACTCGACCATTTTTGGTCCGCTCTATTTGCTAGGTGCATATGAAAGAGGGGGGCGGTGATGAGCGAAATGAAACTGACATGTACTTGTTATTGTGGGGGATCGATGTTTTACCGACATTTGCATGCCCCATCGTGCGCATTGTCGGTACACGGAGAGGAGGCGCCTCTTTCAGCGGAACAGCGCGAAATCGCCCAGCTCAAGGCCGAACGTGACCAACTGAAGTACGATAGGGAAATGGTCGATTTGCTGGTGGACAACCTGAAGAGGAGTCGGTCTGAATTGTCGTCAGCCTGTGAGAATCTTAAGGCCGAGTTGGAAACCCTACGCCAGCAACGGATTAAGTACGGACCGATTTGTGTGATGTGTGGAGCTGCGGAGCCGTGCGAACTAAAAAATGATCCTCACGGCCCGTGTACATTTGATCCAGCGCCTAAAGAGTTGTGGGAGGAAGTACAGAGGCTCAGGGGCGAGCTCGGATCAACGCAAGAGCAGCTTAGGCTGGCCAATGTTGATCAACTGCATACAGAGGCCGAGCTAGCAGCGGTGCGAGAATCGAGAGACGCACAGCAGCAGATCAATGAGATGCTAAATCGAGAACTCGATCAACAGCAGGCAGCCAAGCAAGCCTTTGGAGGGCGCATGACGGATGAGGAACTCATCAAGATATTTCGACAGACGCCGGGGCCTGTACAAGTAGGCTTGCGAGCCATTGAGCAGGCCGGCTACCGCGCGGGGTTGATACGCTGCAGAGAAAAATCTAGCGGGTACGCCAGTGAGGATATGGTTGATTTTGTAGACTGGCTCGACGCGCAACTGAAGGAGGGGGCGTAGATGCCATGGATTGAGAGCCATACGGTGTTGACGAGACATCGGAAAACTCTTCTCACGGCTCACGATTTACATCTCCCTCCGGTCTATGTCGTCGGGCATCTCACGGCCCTGTGGCATAACGTTCTTGAACAACAAGAGGATGGCGACCTCTCAGGATGGCCCGACTCGATGATCGAAGAAGCAGCCCAATGGGAAGGTGAACCAGGACTCTTTGCGACCACCTTACGGAAGCGACATTGGGTTGATGATCATCTCGTGCATGATTGGATTGATTATGTCGGTCTGTATCTCACCAAAAAATACTCTTCAGGAAATGTCCCACTGCTCAAACAGATCTGGATGAAGCATGGATATAAGTACGGGAAAGGACAAGGGAAATACGCCAAGCAACAAGTGAGTAAAAAGCGAGTGGAAAGTGAACGTAAAGAGAGATTACCTAACCTAACCGAACCTAACCTAACCGAACCTAACCTAACCAAACCTAAGAAAAACCTTTCGGAGGAAAAACCGACCGAGGCACAGGCGAACGGCACGGTGGACAGCTTCACGTTGACACCGGAGCTCGAGGCTTGGAGCGCAAAGGAAGGCATTCCGAATCCAAGCCAGTACATCGAGGAGTTCAAAGATTACTGGCGAAGTGCAGGCGGCAGGCGAAAGAACGGACAGGCCGTGAAGGACTGGGCCGCAGCCTTTCGTAATCGCCTGCGTGTGCTGAAAGACCAGGGGAAACTCAAGTCCACTAGCGATTGGAAATCCCAATTTTTGGCAGGTGAAGCATGACGAAAGCGGAATTTACCTCGCAGTTTGACCGGCTGTGCAAGGGCCTCGACTATCAAGCCACGGTCGAGCAAGCCGAGGCGATCTATCGGCGTATTGGCCATGTCGCGGTCTCGGTCTGGGCGGAAAGCGTCACGACCGTCTTGTGCGATGGCCGGCGCGGCTATCTGCCGAAGCTCGAACACTTGCTCGACGTGATCGAACGCGAAGCGGAGGCACAGCGGAAAGCCGCCGTCACGCGGGATCAGTTTCAAGCAAAGAAGACGTATGCGCTCCTGAAACGAGAGATTGATCCTGAACAGCCGGATGACATGCCGAGGCCAGGAACTCCCTTGTTTGCCTGCATTCGTGCCTGCGCCGAGCGGCAGTGGTTGCAGGGGAAATTGGCTCTGAAACATCCACGAACCTTGCTGGACGGTCGGGACCCACACCAGGCAATTCGAAAGCGAATCGAGGAGCTGACGAAGGACATCGAGCAGTGTTCAGTAGGGTTGGACGATCCGGACGCCGCACAGCTCGTGTTGAAATATGAACGGCAAGATGTTTCGTGACAACACGCTGACTGACTAGTCAGTTAATAGGCCAAATTCATGCCGTATTTGGCTCAGGTGAAGAGATTTTAGAAAAGATGATGCAGTGATAGGGTGAAATCGTGAATTCCAATGTTTATGCTGGTACCATGAAGTTATCCACAGTGAATAGGCTGGTGAATGCGTCTAGTTTGGTGCAGGACGCGATATCCACAGAATCCACAGGGGGTGATCATGCCTGACGGGAAGTGGGCGCAATATAAAAACGATCCGAACAGGGAGAAGTGGAAGGTGATAGCTGAGGATGATGATGAGTATATCGTGCAGTCAAAAAAGCTCACCTTCGATGAACATTATCTGCCCAAATCCGAATACATCCCCTGTGATCCTCCTGAGCAGTGGGAAGAGTGTACGCGGGAGGTGGTGAGGATATCAGATAACAATCATTTCTTGATAACAAAAGATACGTATATTTCTCGCACAATGGGAGATCTTCTTGAAGATCAGCGGTGGGCGTGGAAAGGCGATGCGCTGGTGATTGAGCGGAAGGTTTCGAAGTGAAAACTAAAGCCGACGTGCTCAGCGTGAAAGAAGAGAAGTTCTGCCAGCTCATGGCGGCTGGCACCTGTAAAGATCAGAGTGATGCTTACAGAAAGGCTTTTAAACCGAAAACCAAAACGAAGGCTGCATCAATTCATGTACTCGCCTCCAAGGTGATGGCTAAAGGTAAGATTCGGTTAAGGATTTCTGAGCTGATGGCCCCTGTCATCGCTAAAGTGCAGATGACGAGAGAGGAATGGTTACTCGAGTGTGAACAGATCATGCGGGGCGATGTCCGCAAACTATTCAACGAGTATGGACAACCGGTGGAAGTGAGTAAGTTGGGTGATAACGAAGCCGCGATCATCGAAGGGTTAGAAGTCGTCGAGAACTTCGCCAAGGTGGGGGATCATGCTGAGCATGTGGGCTATACCACGAAGATCAAGCTTACACCAAAACTGAAGCGGGCGCTCGAGTTTGGGAAGGTCATGGGGTGGTACACCGAAAAGAAAGAGCTGGGCCTCGATGCCACGTTGGAAGAGTTGGTCTTAGGATCGATGAATGAATCAAGTAATCGATAAGTACCTGGCCGTGAAAACGGAAATCGCCAAGTGGCGCCGCGATCCGATCTACGGGGTGCGAAAACTCTTCACGGCCGAGCCCGACCCCTGGCAGGCCGACGCGCTCCAACTCTTTGCCGATCCCACTAAGCAGCGCCTCGCGTTCAAGGCGTGCAAAGGTCCAGGTAAAACCGCGTTCCTCGCCTGGTGCATGTGGCTCTTCTTTATTACGCGGCCTCACCCGAAGATTGCCGCCACGTCGATCAGTGCGGAGAACCTTCGGGATAACCTGTGGACAGAGCTGGCCCACTGGCAGCATAAATCACCCTATCTGCGAGCCAAAGCGCGCTGGCAGAAGACCCAAGTGGTGTCGATCGATCACCCTGAGACGTGGTGGATGTCGGCCCGCACGTGGAGCAAGACGGCGGATAAGAATCAGCAGTCGCTGACCCTGGCTGGGCTGCATGCGAAATATACCCTCGCGGTGCTGGATGAGTCCGGCGGTATTCCAGACGGTGTCATGGCCACAGCGGACGCCTCACTCTCGACAGAAGGGGGAGAGCATCGCATTCTGCAAGCGGGGAATCCCACGCACCTCGAAGGCCCGTTGTATCGCGCAGCCACGACGGAGCGGCATCTGTGGAGTCTGATTGAAATCACGGGCGATCCTGAGAGTCCGAAGCGGAGTCCGCGTATCTCCGTGCAGTGGGCGAAAGAGCAGATCCAGAAGTATGGCCGTGAGAATCCCTGGGTGTTGGTCAACGTGTTCGGCCAGTTTCCGCCAGGTTCGCTCAATGCGCTTCTGGGGCCTGATCAAGTCTCTGAAGCGATGCAACGGCACTACAACGAAGATACCTATGCCCATGCGGCGAAGATCATCGGCGTGGATGTCGGTCGATTCGGTGGCGATCGCACGGTGATTTTCCCACGTCAAGGCAAAGCCGCCTTCACACCGATCGTGTTACGTCCGGATCGCAACACAAAGGGATGGACCGGCATTGTGGCTGGACGTATTGCCCAAGGGTTCGACAAGTGGAAAGCGGATATGATCTTTGTCGATGATACCGGCGGCTGGGGCGCAGGCGTGATAGACAGTCTCGAGACAGGGGGCTATCCAGTGGTCGCGGTGCCGTTCAGTGGGAAGGCGATGGATCCACGCTACAAGAATAGACGGGCCGAGATGCATTTCCTCGCGGCGAATCATGTGAAGGGCGGCGGCGCATTGCCGAACATTCCGGAGCTCGTCCGTGAAGCGACGGCCACGAACTACTGGTACCACAACGATCAGTTTCAGGTGGAAGAGAAGGATCAAGTGAAGGTGAAGCTTGGTGGTGATTCCCCTGATCTGTGGGACGCGTTCTGTCTCACATTTGCGGCACCGATCGCCGCCAAGACGGGATTGCCGCACATCGATCAGGCGCATGCGGTGAGAACAGAACACGAGCACTTCACGTGGGGCTCTAATGTGGGGAGTGTGTTGACCTAGCTATTCAATCCTCGTATACTGACTGACTAGTTAGTTAGTCTCCCTATGGCACGATTTCATCGCATTGCTTCAGATCTGAACATTGCGCCTCTCCTGACCAAGCTGCAGGCCCACCCGCACTTGTGGGCCGAACGCACCGAACGCCAGACCTATCCCGACTCTGCGCACAAAGAGACCGAAACTATTTTCCTCCGCTGGGCGAAGGATCAGAGCGTCTTCGGCGGGTTTCACTGCCTGGAATCAGAAGATCACGTCGAGACCGTGAAGAAGCTTGCCCCTGAGGTAGCAGACCTCTGTATTGCGGCCTGTGAGCGGATCCTTGGTAGACCGGTGAATGATGACGATGACTTTGGCAGGATCATTCTCACGCGGATGAAACCAGGCGCACAGATCCCTGAACATATTGACGAGGGACCCTACGCCGACAAGTATGAGCGGTTCCATGTGTGCCTCAGTGGTAGATCATTCTTTATGGTCGATGAAGATGCTAATTCGACATGGGCAGGGGACCTCTTTTGGTTTAATCATAAGCTGCCTCATTCTGTCGAAAATATGACAGATGAACGTATCCACCTCATCATCGATCTCGTAGCGCCAGCGTATCGCTGGAAGCGTGGTCTGACCTTCCAGCGTGAACGGGCGCATGAACTCCTGACAGAAGCGCGACCGCTCTTTGAGCAGCACTACCTCGAAGTCGCTCACTATCAAGATATTCCCCTCGACATCAACGAAGATCTCTACCGAGAGACGGAGGAGAGTGGAGCATTGCGTGTGTTCACGGCTCGCGATTGTGGAGAGCTCATCGGCTATGGTGTCTATGTCGTGAAGCGCAATCCTCGCTATTGGGGAAGTGTGCAAGCGGTGCAAGATCTGCTCTTTGTCGATAAATCTCGTCGTGGGGCGTTGGTCGGTAAACGACTCAATGAGTTCAGCTACCAACGCCTGAAGGCCGAAGGTGTGCAAGTGGTCTATCAGCATTGCAAGGCCAAAGACGAAAAGACGGTCGGTCGATTTCTGGAAGTCACGGGCCATGAATTGATTGATTTGATCTACGGCATTCGCTTGGATCGGTAAGGAGGACGTTATGGGACTGATCGCCATGGCCGCGACGTTAGGCGGACCCGCGATTGCGCAAGGGGCGAGAACGTTAATGACTCCTACGCCTCAAGTGCCGAAGTTGCCCACGCCGCCGCCGTCACCAGTCGCCGCCGAGCAGAAAGCGGAATCAGATGCACAAACGGCGAAGCGGAAAGCCTTGATGCAGATTGCCGAGAATTCCGGTCGGGGCTCGACGATCTTGACCGGCGATAAGCTGGGGTTGCTCTCCATGCCCCAAATGGGCGGAAAGACGTTGACAGGCGTCTAATGGCCGACCTGGACGATCTCACCCCACTCGAAGACCGGGAGTTCTTGGATAGCCAAGACCTTACGTTTCCCTACAAGAAGCCATACTCTGCACTCCCGTGGACTGAAATTCTCAGTCTCGATTCACTCCCGATGAATAAATGGGTATGGGCGTCTGATCGCCACTACAACATCTATCCCTGTCGCCGGATCGCAGGCGGCATGCATGTTCCCGCCTCCTGCAATCTGCCAGAGATGGTCAAGGCTGGCTTGGTCGACAAGCCCGTGCGGTTTCTCCCATGGGTGCCCGATCTCGTGTTGTGCTACGCCACGCAGGACATCCCGCGCTTGATTCGCGAAGGAAAGATCGGGCATGGCTAATCAACCGCAAACCGAACAGCAGCGCATTTTACGCATTAGTGCGTCGCTCAAATCGCAGCGCTCGGCGTTTGATCCGCATTGGCAGGATATCGCGTCGCTCACGTTCCCGCGTCGCGTGCGCTTTGCACAGACGGATCGCAACAAATCCAATACGTCCTACTGGACCAAGATCGTTCATGGCCGTGGCACCCTCGCGGCTCGCACGGCTCGATCTGGGATGATGTCGGGGCTGTCGTCTCCGGCAAGACCCTGGCGCAAGATCACCACGATTGATCAGGACTTGGCGAAATATGGGCCCGTGAAAACGTGGTTGTTTGAGCTCAATAAACGTGTCAACTCATTTACCAGCCGCTCCAACTTTTACAAAGTGATGCCCACCTTATACGGCGATGTGGTGAACTTTGCCACGGCGTGTGTGGGCGTCCTGCCGGACAATGAGGCGCCCTATCGGTTCTACGATTTCCCTGTGGGTTCGTATTGGCTCGGCTGCAATGCGCGGGGCGTGGTCGATACCTTCTTGCGCGAGTTTCAAATGACCGTCAAGAGTGTCGTGGAGAAGTTCGGCGACAATCAGGAGCCGGACAAGATCAAGTGGGACAAATTCACGCCGGGAATCAAAGCCGCCTATAACCAGAGTGATTATGAGCGACCAGTCACGGTCGAGCATTATATCGGGTTCAACCCTGAGTATGATCCCACGGTCTTGAGTGACAAGCGCAAGCGATTCGTCTCGTACTACTATGAGCGCGGGATGCAAGCTTATCCTGGTCAGCTCAGCGATGCGGGCATCACCATGAACAAGTTTCTCTCGGTCTCAGGCTATGACCTCTTCCCGATTCTCGCGCCGCGTTGGGATACCACGGGTGAGGATACCTATGGCACATCCTGCCCGGGGATGGAGATGTTGGGCGATCTGAAAGAACTTCAGATGCTCACCAAGAAGAAATCGAAGGGGCTCGATAAGCAACTCGATCCTCCACTGACGGGTCCGGTTGCACTGCGCAATCAGAAAGTCTCGTTACTCTCTGGCGATATCACCTATGGCGATGTGCGCCAAGGCACGCTGGGGCTACGCCCGATTCATGAGACCGCGTTCTCTCATGCCGATGTCCGGGAAGACATGAACGTGCTGGAACAGCGGATCAACGAGTATTACTACGTGGATCTGTTCCAGATGTTGCGCAACATGGAAGGCGTGCAGCCACGGAACGAAAAAGAACTCGCGATGCGGAATGAAGAGAAGCTGCTTGAGCTTGGGCCTGTCGTCGAACGCTTACAGGATGAACTCTTTGATCCGGAAACGGCGCTCGAGGTGCATTATCTCGATCAAGCGGGACTGCTGCCGCCTCGTCCGCAAGAGCTCCGGAATTCACCCTTGATGGTGGAATATGTCTCCGTGATGGCCCAAGCACAAAAGCTCGTGGGTGTGGCCGGAACCGAGCGCTTCCTTGGCTTCGTCGGCAATATGTCGGGGATGTTCCCCGAGGTCAAGTACAAGGTGAACTCGTTCGCGGCGGTGAACGAATACGCCGACATGATGGGCGTCCCGGAGAATATCACCGTGGAGGATGATGCCGCACAAGCCAAGGTCGATGCGGAAATGCAGGCCAAGCAGCAAGCCGCGCAGGCTGAACAGATGCAAGCCACAGCAGCGGCAGCCAAGCAGCTCAGCGATGCCGACACCTCGACGGACAACATGCTTACTCGGTTGATGGCGGGGGCGTAATGAGAGTAGTTATGCCACGTACACCATTGCCGGAACTTACATTTTCTGAACCGAAAGCTGACGCCGAAATTGCTATGACGCCGAATCCTTTTATTCAGGAGGCACTAGATCTGTGTAAGCCGAAAGGTGGTGATTCGAAGATGAAAGGAAAAGGGAAGGGTGGAAAAAAGAAGTGTTAAGACGGAGGAAGAGGAGCGCGAGTTCGCCACCAACACGGCGGACTCCGCGCACCTCGAGGAGCAGGAGCAAGAGGCCAAGCTTCGACGAGAGAATGAACTCCATGATCTTCGCTACGTGCTACGAGATACGCGCGGTCGGCGGTTCCTCTGGCGGCTCATTGGTCTCTGTGGACCCATGCGCAGTCCGTTCAGTTCAGATAACGCTCTTGAAAACTATCTCATTGGTCAAGCGGAGATTGGCCGAGTGATCATCGAAGACAGTATGGAAGCGGATCTCAATAAATATCTCAAAATGTACAAAGAAGGGAACAAAGCCGATGCCTGATCCCATACCGACGCCCCCAGCGACGCCAGATGCCCCAGTTACCCCAGCCGCTGTGCCCCCAGCGGCAACGCCTGTCGATCCGGGTGCCCCTCCGTCACCTGGGTCGACCCCGGCGCCACCGGTTACACCTCCGACAACGCCACCCGCAACACCGACTCCAACGACTCCTCCGGCCACCCCCGAGCCGGTTGCCTATGCGCTGACCTTACCCAAAGATAGTCCACTAACATCGGCCACGGTCGACCGCATGACGGCCCACGCGAAGGCGCTCGGTCTCTCACCTGAGCATGCACAGAAGACTCTCGAAGCCGCACACCAAGAAGCCGTGCAGTATTGGGCGGATCAGGAAGCGAAAGCCGAAAACCTGCGCAAGGTAGAGTGGGTTGAGCAGACGAAGACCGATAAAGAGCTCGGCGGCGAGCACTATCAGCAAACCTTGATGAATGTCTCGGCGGCGCGGCAATGGGGCGTCAATGGCGGGATCATGTCTGCCGACTTCGATAAGTTTGTGTTTGAATCAGGTCTGGGGAACCACCCCGAAATGATCCGCTTCATGAACGGAGTGGGCCGCATGGTACGAGGAGAAATTGGCTTACATGTGGGCACGCCGCCCGCACCTCCACGGAAGACCATGGCTGAGCGGATGTACCCGAACGAGCCGACATCGAAGAATGGATAAACCGGAAGACGTGTTGCAAAAACATATTGCCGCCATTAAGCAAGCGACCGATCGGCTCAGCCCGTGGGAGCGCCAGCATTTCATGCGGCATTTTAAGGGCATGCTCGGCAGTCTTGCGGAATGTTGTGAAGATAAGGTACTATCCAAGCA
>CAZOHW010000079.1:0-13262 GCA_964579525.1 uncultured Nitrospira sp.
GCGACGCAAGGAGTCTACTAAATAGGGGGTTCCGTGTAAAGTGTATAATCGTGATATGGATAAATCCGATGGGCGGGATGTCGTTGGCTGGTCTGCGGCCCGCGATAGATGGCCGTGATCCCCATCCGCCGCATCAGCGTCGCGACCTGCCGCCGCCCCACGGCGTGTCCTTCTTGCCGTAACAGATCGCGCAGCATCCGCGCGCCGGCAAACGGATACTGGAGATGCAGCTCATCAATCCGCCGCATCACCGCCAACGTCGTCTCTGAGACCGGCGTCGGCTGGTAATAGGCGGTCGAGCGGGCCAGCTTCAGCAGTTGACATTGCCGCACAACCGGCAAGGGATGCGTGCAATCGATCATCGCTTTGCGCTCAGCAAGCCGGCCTTGATGAGCGCCCCTTCTAAAAAATCATTCTCCAGGGTCAGTTGGCCGATCTTCGCGTGTAGGGTCTTGAGATCTGGGGCCTCCGATGGCGGTTTTGGCCCGCCAAACACGTCCGCCGCTCGGGCCAGCAGTTGCTGCTTCCATTCCGTGATCTGGGTGGGATGGACGTGGAAGTGCTCCGCCAACTCCGCCACCGTCTTGTCGCCTTTGACTGCCGCCAAGGCCACCTGGGCCTTAAAGGTTGCTCCGTGATTCCGTCTCGTGCGTTTCATCGCCTTGCTCCTTCTGTTTGCCACCTCCCGGTGGCCTTGGTGAAGCCAGGCTCCCACTTACCACACTGTCCGAATTTCCGGAGCCCCCTCTGGTGAGTCTTAGTCGATGAGGATGGAAGACGTCAGGTAGGATGGCGCGTTTTTCAGAGAAAAACAGAGCGTCAGCGATTGCGTGGAAGAGCCAACATGGAGACGTCTACTAGATTATTGCCCGACGGTGAGTTCTGCTTCCAATGGATGATCTTTGGGGAAACGGCTGACACCGAGCACGCTGAAACCGAGGACATGGCCCTTTTCATCCACACGTTCCATGACTGCATCATGGGCAGTCGGCCGCATGAAGCCGGGAGCTTCACGAAACTGGACTTCCAGATAATCGGCTTCTGGATCAAACCAGATTTTTACTTTTTCGGCCATATGCGCTCTCCTGGTTTCAGCTGATCCGTAAGATAGGCCGTGACAACGAAACCATCATCTTCGGCATACTTTACCACGGCACAGAGCCATTCCCACCAACACGGGTTTTGACATAGTACTCGTAAAATAGCTGAACCGTACTATCTGAGCGAGAGAGACGCACTTCTGCCGGTTTCTGGAGAACTTGGGCGATCTCCGCTTCCATTACCATCATTTCCGGATGGTGGAGAATGTGCGCCATTCGCTCGTCCGTCAATCTGATTAGTCGGCCAAAGCAATCACGAATGGTCTTCATAGAGTATGTCTTATACAAGCAGAAATGCGGATGTCCCCAAAGACCGGTGCTGGATGGCCGAGAAGCTTACCCCTTTCCCTCTAAGAAATCATGCACCGCCTGAAAAAAAGGAAGGCCTGAGATAGGCCCAGGACAGGAGGATTTCCAGAAGTGCTGAGTGCTGAGGACTGAGGCTGAGATGGTCTACAAAGTTGTGAGTTATGAATGTTTAGTTATGGAAACCTACCGTTATCTAGCTCGCTGAATGATGATTTGGCGAGGTTGCGCGTGCGAAGCTCGGAGGGGCCTGAGAAAAGACATAAAGGCTCACGGCTTAGGCCGCTACATGACGCCCCTTCCCCTTCTCTCTCCCTCCAATGACATTCGCCAGATCGGCGGAACGCGCGCCCAGCAGCAGCAGTGAGCTGACAAGGAGGTCCATCGAGACCGATGGGTCGCCGGCTTCCATTTTTGCCACGCGAGACTGGCTGGATTGCAGTCGCTCAGCCAATTGAACCTGGGATAGGCCTGAGCGATTCCGCCAGTCCCGAAGGCTACGGCTGAGCGCCAGTTTCATATCGATCAACGCGGCGTCAGCCTCGGATAATTGAAGAAAGTCCTTCACCGACCCCACTGCCCATCCCCCTGCCTCAAGCCTTGCGCGTTTGGTCCTTTTCATCACTCGCTCCTCATCTCACTCAAACGGTCATAATCCCGCAGCCTGCGTTTGCACGCAGCAACCACGGACGAAGGCGCCCGCTGCGTTTTCTTCATAAATACATCAAGGATAATGATGGCATCCATGTCCACTCGATAGACAATTCGGAATGTGCCCGACTCATCGTTGATCCGTAGTTCATGACATCGAGCGCCAATGACAGGCATGGGTCGTGAGTGCGGTAGGCCGAGAGACTCTCCCTCTTGCAACAATCTAAACAGATATCCCGCTTCGAGACGTCCTGCCTGCGAAAAGGGCGGCGTCTTGATCTCACCTTTCAACTACACCAGAGGTCTCTCGCCCTGACGTCTATTTACCAAGCGCCATTCCCTCGCACATAAAGATATGTCATATCTGACATAGTGTCAAGCCACCCGCATTGAAGGCTGCCTTTCGACCTTACTCAGGATAGGGAGGGCTGAGTGGGCGCAAGAAATTGTGAGTGGTGAGGCCGTTCAGCCTGTAACGCACAGGACCTCGAATGACATTTGCCAGATCGGCGGAACGCGTGCCCAGAGCGTAGTTGAGCCACAGTCTTCGACCAAGGCCTTCGCAGGAAAAACAGGTCACCGGCTTGGACCGGAATGGCGGAAGCTATCCCGTCTGGAGGTCGTGGATCTGATCGATGAGCCGTTGGAGTTTGGTCACGGCGTGTCGGCGCTGCTCGGAAGTCATGTGTTGATCGATGGCCAGGACCATGGACTTGGCATTCTCGCGCATGTGACGGATGGCGTTTTGATAGGACGGGGGAGCGGTTTCATCGTGGTACACGAACATGGAGCGGAGTTCTCGGGCGATCTGGTCGGGAGTCTGGTTCTGGTGCAGGAGGGCCACGAGCTCCTGCCGGCGTTGCTGCTGGTAGGCGACCCACATCGGTTCCACATCGGGAAGCCTGAGGCTCCACTCGCGGATCTGCGCTTGTTGTTCCTTAGTCAGCCGCCCCAGCCAGTCTTTCGCCAGATCCAGGGTGGTCTGAGCCCGATGTTCTAAACGCTCCGGCACAGGGGTCTGGACGAGGCGTGTGGCTTTGGCATTGTCCTTCCGCATAGCCGATTCGAACGTGCGCACCTGCCGGGCGTCAACTGAGGCAAGAAAGGCCCCGCTGTCGGCCACGACGCGCTCGAAGAGATCGGTGCGGAGACGATCATAGGTGGCATAGGCCCAATCGACATCGGCATCAGTGATCTTTTGCTCGATCCGCTGGCGGAGTTCGCGAAGGAACGATTCATATTGTGGCAAGGCCTCCTGCCGGTGTTTGACGAGCAATGGTGTCAGGCGTTGTGTCAGATCCTGACGCTGGGCGCTATTGAGGTCAAAATAGTGATCGAGCTGCCACAGGATGATTCGATCGGCGAAGCGATAGGTGGTGGTGAGAGCGCAGCCGGCGAGGGTCAGCAGGAGAAGAGGGACACAACATAGCCAGTTGCGGGACCGTCCCCCACCACTTCCCGTCTCTGTCATCCGGATCTTCATACCATGCTATGTTCCCAAGCATTGCGCCATGATGCAAGGGGTACGAGGAATTGGATTCACGGCACTCGTTGATCGTGACGGACAGACGTGGTGTCACCGGCTCGCCTTGCCGACGTCGAGTAGGATGGCGACGAGCATGTCGCTCATGACGTTCACACCGGAGCGGGCGCGGGCGATGATCCAGTCCATGGTCATGATGAGGGGAATCGCTGCGAGGATGACGTGATCCGGTAAGCCGGCGGCCGCAAGGACGAGCGGCAGCACGATCATGCCGGCTTCGGGAATGCCGGCCACGCCGGCACCGGCGATGATGGAGGCGACCACGATGACGATCTGTTTGGACAGAGGCAAGTCATGGCCGAGCGCATGGGCCAAGAACAGCGCGGCCATCGCTTCGTAGAGCGTGATCCCGTCGTTATTGAGATTGGTTCCGACGCAGGCGGCGAGGCGTGCCGACCGAGACGAGACCTGCATGCGTTCAAGACAGCGGAGTGTGATCGGCACGGTGGCCAGACTGCTGTTACATGACATGCCTGTCATGATGGCATCGGCCCCCTGACCGATGTACACCCTTGGTGATTTCTTCCCGATGATCCACGCAACGGACGGATAGTAGAGCAGCGCGTGCACCGCCAGTCCAAGCAGCATGGCGGCCAGAAAAGTCCAGAGTGTCGCGAAGACTCCGATCCCGGAATTACCGACGACGTTGGCCACCACGCCAAACACGGCAATCGGTACGACGAGGATCACCCACCAGAGCACCATCAAGAGCCACCCATAGGTCCGCTCAATGGTCCAGGCTATGTGATCCACTAATCCGCCGGCCTGACCGCTCATCGTTTTGGCCCACCGCAGTGCTAGACCAAACGTAAAGGCCAGCAGCACCACACCGATGATGTTATTACTCCCCAACGGATCGGCGATCGTCCGAGGAATGTAGGCTAGTAAGTCTTCAAGTGGATGCCCTGACGGTACAAGGGCTGACTTGAGCGTTGTCCCCGGTACGACTTGGAGCAACTCCTCAACATGGCCCCGCCAGAACTTGCCAGGCTGCCAGAGGTTCATGATCGCGAGGCCGATCAGCATCGCCACGGAGACGTTGATCAGGCAAATGGTGATGAGCTTCGCTCCCTGGCGAAGTGGGAAGCTGGCGCGAATCAGCGAGTCCATAATCGCGAAGAAAATGAGCGGAACAGCGAGTGTCTTCAGTACCCAGACCACCCACAGCCCAAGCTGCCCCAGTTGCTCGTTACGCAGGCCATTCTGATAGGCCTCTTGGCCAAGGACCATGCCGACCGTCGTCCCGCAAACCACTGCGATGAGCACTTGTGCATATAAGGGAACCGGCTGTCGACCGAGGGCATCCTGCATGTGGAATCTCCAGTCGGCGCAGCTTAGCCGGTCTCACGGTAAGAAACCACGCCCCGAGGGAGAAATACAGAGTTGTGAGTTTTGAATTGACCAACGTAGCGAAGGGAGATTTAACGTGAGTACCGGAGTGGGTTTATAGGGGGCTGGGGCGAGAGACCACCCCAAATGAGAACGTCCGGATCAAGGTCAGTACCATTGGGCACACGACTGTTCTCTGTGATTTGCTCGCAATTGAATCTATGTCGTATCCGAACGGCGTAGCGACTCAGCAGCACGTTGTGGATAGACTCTCCAGGCCGGCCAGTGGAAATTTTCGCTGAAGGCTGGCCAACTAGGGCGCCGCGATGCTTTCAATTATCTTCTGGGACGCATTGCAATTGCTGCAGCGACGCATCAGACCAACGTGGCTACTCAATGCTTCAGCGGTAATCACAAGGTGATATCGCTCACCTCCACACAATGCGCATAAATACGGATCCGGCACCAGTTCAGCATACCGACCACGCGTCGGCGTGCCTTGGTGGACCGACGAAACAGTGCCACGAGCAAAGTCGGTCGTGGACCAAGCTTGTACTTCGGGCGAGCCTATACTCGGACGAGTCAGAAAAGATTTCTCCCTCTGCTCAAGACGAGAAGATTCTGACGAGCCAGATCCTGAGCGTCCTCTCGTATCCAGGTACTTCATCGACATTGATCTCATAGTTCTTAGGACCTCCTTCGAAGTGTTCTGAAACTTTTTCGTGGATATCCTACAGACCTCTCTGACATTCTTTGATCGCCACCAAACCATTACTATGCATCAGTTTCCAAGAAGCTCCTAATAAATTATGTCGGTTTTGCTGTGATCCGCACCTAGGGAAGACCATAGTACAGGAGAACTATCTGGGGATGGCTCCAGACCGTCTCAGACCACGAACTTGGGCTATTCGATTGCTTCGAATTAACGAATCGATGATGTTGCCGCAGTTGATACAACGCCATCCATCGCCTTCTTGGATGATGCCGTCTCCAAAATGAAGGACAATGCTCAGTCCTCCGCACCGATCACATCGCATGCCTGGTGGGCTGAATTTTCGTGAGAGCGTAGATTCTTGACATCCAGACTGCCGTCCAGGCTTGAGACCTCGTATCGCCATGATAGTATCCCTCCAATATATGAACAGTGGCCCGTTCGCCGGGTGCGCCTTATTATTGGAGACTGTAGTCTGGCGCTCAGGACCGTGCTACTGGGAATATACCTAGTGTCAGGAAATGATCGATTTGCGACGAGCTGGAGGCTGATGATCTCTAGAGTTGCGCGAACTTACATGGATATACTTCTTGTTCACCATGAGAAGGCGCCACGAGTGAGCTATGCAACCACTACCACGACAAGCGTATGACGTAGAAATGAGTGCAGCTCGGGCACTTTACAATACGGACTATCTAGAGCAGGCATTCACCCATCTCGAGCGTGCGCACATCTTAGGCCAGTCGTTTCCCCTGGCCCATGCGAGAACGCATTGGTGGATGTTGAAGGTCGGGTGGAGACGCAGAGATGTGGTCGAAGTGATGGGACAGGTACCCAGGATCGTAGGAGCCCTGCTGCTTTCACGAATTTGGGTGCCCGTGGGCAACACCGGCGGCGCGCATGTCTCACCGTTCAAGTCGATGCCGATTCCCGCTGATCTTCGAAAAATCCTAGAGACGCATGGACAGGACACCAACTCTGAGTGACACCATCGCCCTACTCTTCGCGCAATCCCTCGATGACCGGTTGACGGGCCGCCCAACGGGCCGGAAAATAGCCGGCAACTAACGTGGCGATCACAGCAAGCCCGACCGCCTGAATCAGCGACCCGATCGGCACGATCATGTGAATCGTCCACCCAAAGGATTGCCGATTGATCACCTTGATCAAAAGGAGCGACAGGAGTCCTCCACCGATGAGTCCCAAAACAATGCCGACGCCGCCAAGATACGCCGCTTCCCATAGGACCAGCTGCCGTATCTGTTCTTCGCTCCCGCCTATGGCTCGCAGTGTGGCAAACTCTCGGCGCCGCTCGAGCACGGAGGTGACCAGGGTATTCACGATACCCAGCATGGCAATGACGACCGCAATCGCCTCCAACACGTAGGTGAGAAGAAACGTGCGATCGAAGATCTCCAAAATCTCTTTTCGCAATTCAGTATTGCTGATGACGAGCGGGGGAAGCCCTCCGCTATCATTTCCGCCCAATTGTTCGATGATGCGTCGCCGAACCTGCTCGAGATTCCCTCCCTGTGCCAGATAGACCGGGTAGACCGTCACCAGGTCGTCATGCCAGAGCGATCGATAGAGCGCTCGATCCATGAGCACCTTCCCTCCATCGGTCGAATAATCGTAGAACACCGCGACAATGGGAAATCGCCTGGGACCACTCGGCGTCATGATCTCAAGGGTTGATCCTTCTTGGACACCCAACCGATTGGCTAATACCTCAGAAATGAGCAGACCATCGATATCGGCTGCATGACGCAGGTGCGTCGTGGAATCACCCTCGCGGACCAGATATTGGCTCCATTCCGCATGTAACCGAAGGTCTCGCGACACGACGGCCACGCGCTGCCCGTTGATGAGCACCCGCACATCCCGGTAACTATCGACGACAGCGACACCGGGAAGAGCAACCAGCGTCTTTTCCCATGACTCAGGAAGACTGCGGCCAATGCTCCCGATCTCCGTACCGCGTAGCCACATCGAAGGTGCGACCACCAGATCCGCAAGCACCGTATCCGTCACCCACACTTCCACCGTATGGCGGAAGCTTCGGACCATTACGAGCACGCCGATCATAATCGCTAACCCCACCATCAAGGCGGACACGGTCACGCCATTCCTGCCAGGGTGCCGAGAGGCCTGGTCCATGGCAATCTCTCGCATCACTGCGCTCGCTCCGCTCCTCGATCCCATTGCGCTGCGGCGAGAACGCCATCCTGTCACACAGATGGGCGCCAAGCAGGCGAGGCCTGCCAACAAACACAACGTGGCAGCATATCCCAGAACAGGCACCCCCTGGATAGGACCAGGGACAGTGAGAAGTCCCGCCAGACCAAGAAGGCTCAATCCCATGATGCCCAGCGTGCCGACCCGCAACCGTTGACTCGTCTCATAATCTCCCGGTGCTAAGGCCCGAACAGGTGCAGTACGACTTGCATCAAGGCTTGGCCCAATCGCCCCCATCATCGAGACCACACAACCGACAAGAATCCCCTCGAACGCAATGTTCCAAAACTGACCGGTCCAGAGCAGACCACTCTCCCCTGCGCCGACCGGCACATACAGGTCTGAAATGGTCCGACTGAGCAGTCCGATCAGCTTTTGGGCTAATACCATCCCCGCAAGGCTTCCGACGACTCCTCCGGCCAGTCCGAACAACCCAGCTTCCACCAAAAAGAGCACCGCCACGCGAGCCTGGGACATCCCGATCGCCCGATAGATCCCGATCTCACGTCTCCGCTGAGCCACAGCAAATGCCATCGTGTTATAGATCAAAAACATCCCCACCAACAACCCGACCCAGCTCAAAACCGTGAGGTTGAGACGGAAGGCCCTGAGCATTTGCTCGACTTGGCTCGTCCGGCTAGCCGGGCGCTCGACCGTGACATATGACGGCAGCACCGCACGAACCGCCTGAGCCGTCTCATCGACGGATTGCTCTTCGTCGATCACGATATCGATGCGATCGAGTTTTCCGACCATGCCAAATGTTATCTGGGCCGCCGCGATATCCATGACGACGAGACGTTCCCAGGACGAAGGACGATTTGATTTGCCCTGGAGGATACCGCCGATCCGACAGATACACCGGCCAGACCCGATCAGCAGCTCGACCTGGTCATCGACAGCAACCTTCCATTCATCCGCCAATGTTGCCCCCACGAACACAAAAGTTGGATCGATCATGGTGATCATCCGGCTTTCTGTGGTGGGTTGAATAACGCGAAAGCCCCGACCATCGAGCTCTGCGAGAAGATCCAGTCCCAGCACTTGGACTGCTTGTCCCTGCTGATGGCCGTTCATCCGAACCGCGGTTTGGACAATCACTGGGGACGCGGAAACCACTCCTCTCACGGTCCGGACGGAGGTGATCAGTGTTTCATCGAGTCCAGGTTCCCCGCCGGATACTTCCAAGGCCGTGGGACCTGCCACTGTCAGCACTGCCTGCTCGAACGAACGCAGAACATCGACATTGGCCGTCCGAACCGCGACGGAAGCCGAGACGCCCAATGCCACGCCGATGATGGTCAAGAGCGTCCGTAGCGGCCACTGCATCACATGGGAAGAGAGGAGGAGTGAAAGGACTCGGGCAAATGACAACATCGACGCAGGTTGCGTATTCACACGGGGCACACAAATACGGACATTCCAGACACCCTCTGGGTCGCGCGACTGGCCCTTTGAGGACGCTGCACAGATTCGTCGTTTCGTTTACACATGTTCAATCGTTTGCTAGACTGACAATCACTGCGAAGGGAGGGACAGAGATGGCAAAAAGCAAAGGGAATACAGCCCTTCAACTTGAACGGTCTGAGCGGCGCCTCAAACCCCTGTTACACATTACCCCACGCCAACGTGAAATCCTTCGGTTGGTCGCTGTTGGTCATACGAATCGGGAAATCGCCGATACGCTGGACATCAGTGTGCGAACCGTGGAAGTGCACCGGTTCAACTTGATGCGCCGGATGGAGGTCCGCAACGTCGCCCAACTCCTTCGGCAGGCGCTGCAATTGAACCTCCTCCCACGAAACTTCGGCATCAAATAGCCTTCACAGCTCTTTCAGCATACCCCGACATTCTGCTACGGACCGGTATCCTTTCTTTTGCAGCACGGCGATGAGCTCGGCCTCCAATCGGCCGAACACTTCCGGTCCTTCCTCAACCAATACCGTCCCAACCTGAACTGCCGAGGCGCCGCACAGGAAGTGCTCAAATGCATCAACCCCTTCGATGACCCCTCCTGTGCCGATGATCGGGATCCGTCCCTCAAATATCTTATAGAACGCCCGCACATTGGCCAATGCGACAGGCTTGATGAGCCGTCCACCTAAGCCTCCGAATCCCCCTTTGGGTTTGATCACAACAGTTTCCCGTTCCGGATCGACGACCAAGCCATTCCCCACCGAATTGATCATGTTGAGAAAGTCGACTCCACACCGTTTGATCACAGCCCCCATCATCTCGTGATGGGCCGGATCAAAATACGGAGGCAACTTGACTCCCATCGGCACGGTGATGAGACGTCGAACCGTTTTGAGTATACGCTCTGAGGTCTCCGAATCGTACCCGATTTGAGGCTTCCCCGGGATATTCGGACAGGAGAGATTCACTTCGATGAGATCGGGTCGGACTCCATTGATTGTCTCCGCAATTGTTGGAAAATCCTCCTCGCAGAGTCCGGCAACACTTGCGATCACCGGTTTCCCGAATTGCTTGAGATGCGGAATCAATTCGGCATAGGCCTGATACCCAAGATTGGGCAGTCCCATAGAATTGATCGATCCTCCAGGAAACCCATAATAGCGTGGCTCAGGATTTCCCCCGCGCGCCTCACGCGTCATCGACTTGGTCACGATCGCCCCCGATCGAGACTTTCCCAGTGTTTCAAGCTCGTCTCTGGTCACACACAATGCCCCGGCGGCATTCATGAAACAGCTGGGGAACGTGACACCTGCGATCGTTGTCGAGAGGTCGATCATGAAGCCACCACGTCCGACATTCGCACGGTTCGTGACACCAGCCGACCATCCTGCATTCTCCAGACATAGTCGGCCGCCTGCGCCGCCTGATCGCTATGGGTGACAAGAAGCACGGTCTGCCCACCGGCAGTCGCTAATGTCCTGATCAACATCATGATCTCCGCTCCTTGATGGGAATCGATGTTACCGGTCGGCTCATCAGCCAAGAGAAGCCTGGGTCGATGCGCTAAGGCCCGTGCGATCGCAATTCGTTGCTGTTCGCCGCCGGACATCTCAGCCGGACGGTGATGCCTCCGGTGACTCATCTCGACCATCTCCAACATGTCGTTGACCCGTTTCTGAATCGCCTGACTCGGCTCGCCACGCAGCATCAGCGGTAGTGCAATATTCTCTTCAGCCGTCAATCCATGCACCAGATGGAAGGCCTGAAAGACAATTCCGATGACCTCTCGCCTGACCCTAGTCCATTCAAAATTCGTGAAGGTGCCGGTGTCTTGCCCATCCAGCACCATGTCACCCGATGTGGGCGAATCCAATCCGGCGATCAAGTTCAATAATGTGCTTTTTCCGCAGCCGCTGGGCCCGACAAACGCGCAGAATTCCCCCTGCTGTATGTCCAAGTCCACGTCATGCAGCGCCGCGATGGTGGCTCCGCCACGCGAATAGGTCTTTGACAGTCGCCTCAGCGTCACCACGGCATGGCTCCATGGTTCGGACTCCCGTCTCGATCACACGTCATCCGTACTCGTATAGCACAACGACCCACAAGCAACAACCTTGACAGAGCAGAGTCCACCACCCGTAAGATTACGGGAAACCATTGATGGGATACCCCTATGGCTGTGCGTCTCTGGCAATCCATCCCTCGCGTTCTCCGACAGGCTACGAGATGGCTCTTACCGGCAACCTGCTCCATCTGCAACGTACAGCTGACGGATGACGCCACCCCTCATTTTTGCGACGCCTGTTGGAGTACGGTTTCGCTCATGCCTCCCTCTCGATGTACCCGATGCGACCGTCCATTTCCCTCATCCATCGCCACCAGCTATAGTCCCACCCATACCTGCCAGTCCTGCTCAATACGACGCCCGTCCTATACCAGAGCCTGGACATTGTACCCCTATGTTCCACCGCTCCAGGAAGCACTCTGTCTCTTCAAATACCGAGGGAACGTCTCCTTGGCCCCAACACTCGCCCGTCTCATGATCGACCGTCTTCCTCCTCTCGATCCCGTGGACCTCATCATGCCGGTCCCGCTCCATAGCCGGCGACTTCGCGAGCGAGAATTTAATCAGTCGTTACTCCTCGCTGATCTGGTTGGACGACACCTCCATCTTCCCGTCTCCTGTACCAACTTACTGAGAACCACCCCCTCGCAGCCGCAGACCAGACTCTCTTGGAAAGATCGGCTCAGAAATCTACACAAGGCATTCTCCCTCCGGCGCCCAGATGCGATCGTCGATAAACGCATCCTCTTAATCGACGACGTCTATACCACCGGCACAACGGTGAATGAGTGTGCCAAAGCTCTGCGTAAAGCCGGATCAGGTGACGTGTATGTGCTGACCTTAGCGAGAACCGTTGATACGAATCTGGTTCCTGACCGCATCATGGCCCAGCATTCTCACGCACTGAGATTACTTGGGGGATAAACACTCAGTTCACCAGTCCATCTGTACAGGCCATGGGACAAACACGAGACAAAGAGCCCAAGACTGACAGACCCAGCGCCACCCCGACCACCCATGAAGACAATACCGGAGGCCAGACCAGCAAGATCCGACTGCTTTTTCTATATATTTTTCTTGACATTATGTTCATGGTCTTTAGAATACGCTCAGGGGTGGAGCCCTCTGATCCTCTTTCATTGTCCCACTGGGGTTTTCCATGGGCGAAACACCAGGGAACGAATTGCTGACGGGCACAGAAGCCTGTCGCTATCTCAGGATCACCCAGCGCATGCTCTACCGCTACCTCCAAGATCAACAGATCCCCGCATTCAAACTTGGAACAGCATGGCGATTTGTCCGCTCCGATCTGGAGCAGTGGGCTCAGAGTCGAACCACGAATTCCGTGAGCCGGCCAATGGAGTGACCGAGCCGACTATGATGTTCGCAAGCAAATACAACTGCAAGATTTTTGAACAGCATGGCGATTCATCCGCTCCGATTCGATCGGGAGCAATGGGTTCAGCGTTCAACCACGACTTCCATGAACCGGCCAATGGAGTAGTCTAGCTAGCTATGATGTTCGCGGGCAAATACAACTGCAAAATTGATGAAAAGGGCCGATTCATCGTCCCTTCCCCGATCCGTGAGCAAATTGAATCCGAGGGTCGGGTTGTCATGTTCATCAAGGGATCGGAACAATCCCTCTTGATCTATTCCATGAAAGAATGGGGGCAGCTGCTCGAACGGGCTAAGGCTACCTTGGACGAAGACCAAAGCCGTCTTTTAATGCACTCCATTGTCTCGGAAGCGGGCACATCGGATATCGATAAGGCGGGACGCATCCTGATTCCCGGTCGATTACGAAAGCTGGTGTCGGTTGATGAGGATCAGGAAATCATCCTGGTCGGAATGTACCATCGGATGGAAATCTGGAACCCCAGTGACTGGCGCCGCTACATCGCT
>CAZOHW010000080.1:0-13101 GCA_964579525.1 uncultured Nitrospira sp.
GTATGTCGCAAAGTACACGATCAATCCGGCGATCACCCATGGCATTGCGCATGAAGTTGGTTCTGTGGAGGTCGGGAAGTTCGCGGATCTGGTCATCTGGAAGCCGGCATTTTTTGGTGTGAAACCGGAGATGGTCCTGAAAGGTGGGTTTATCGCTCAAGCGCAGATGGGAGATCCCAACGCGTCGATTCCCACGCCCGAACCGATCATCAGCCGTCCGATGTTCGGGGCATTTGGGAGGGCCCTGTCCAGCACCAGCATTACATTTCTGTCACAGGCGGGTCTGGATCGAGACATTCCGAAAAAACTCGGATTGCAGAAACGAGTGGCGGCGGTCAAAGATTGCCGGAGCATCAAGAAGCGGGACCTCAAGCTGAATGATTATCTTCCCAAAATAGAAGTTGATTCGGAGACGTACGTGGTCACGGCGGACGGGGTAAGGCTCACCTGTGAGCCGGCTGCGGTACTTCCGATGGCGCAACGGTACTTTCTTTTTTAGTGTGAGGAGTAAGGGGTGAGGCGTCAGGGGTACACTTCTAGATGAATACGCGGGCGTTGCTGGAGGGGCTGCGGTTTGCCGATACATTTTTCCCTTCGGGAGGGTATGCTTTTTCTTCGGGGTTGGAAGCGGCGGTGCAGGGCGGCGCAGTGAAAACTTCCGATCAGCTTGCCAAGTATGTTGAGGATTTGCTACGGGGCGGTATGAGCCGTCGTGAAGCGTTGGCTGTCAAACAGGCCAATCGAGCGGCCTCGATGGGATCGCTGGATGCGGCGCTTCATGTTGACCGAGAGTTAGACTCGACAAAGCTCAGTCGTCATTCACGTCTGGCGAGCTGCCAGATGGGACGACAAGTGATCAGGATCGCCGCCGATCAAATTCGTGTCACATCAATTCTGAATGGGTATCGTGATGCAGTGGAAACTGGTCGAGCTCCTGGTCATCTTGCCGTGACGTTTGGGCTCACCATGGGGTCGTGCGGTTGGGGTCCCGAGGAAACCGCGGCCGCTTTTCTGTATCAGACAGCCGTTGGGTTCATTTCTTCGGCAATGCGACTCAGTCCCATCGGTCAGTATGAGGGGCAACGCATCCTGGGGGAATGGCTCCCGCTGATTGATCGGATTAGTCGAGAGGACGATCTTGGTGCAGCGATGAGCTCCTGGTCACCGATTCAAGATATTTATGCGATGCGCCATGGGCAGCTGGAGTGGAGACTCTTCAGAAGCTAAGAGCGTATGACGCATGGCTAAAGAGGAGAGAGACCGCTGTTCGGCTTAAGCCATAGGCTATAAGCTCTCGTATCCAATATGCATGACATCAATAAAGAACATCGTCACGATTGGATACCGACTCAAGCGAGAAAACAGGGTGTCCCTGTTATCGGTATTGGAGGACCGGTTGGATCGGGGAAGACCGCGCTTGTTGAAGCCCTCTGTCAGCGGCTTCGGGATCGCTATAGCCTGGCTGCGGTGACCAACGATATCTTTACCAAAATCGACGCAGAAATTCTGACCAAACGTGCCGCGCTTCCGGTCGACCGAATTCTCGGAGTCGAAACCGGGGGCTGCCCCCACACGGCAATCCGTGAAGATGCGTCCCATAACCAAGAAGCGATCGATGATTTGCTGCGACGCCATCCGGATGTCGAATTGATCTTTTTGGAAAGCGGCGGAGACAATCTGGCCGCCACCTTCAGCCCCGAATTGGTGGACCATGTCATCTATGTGATTGATGTGTCCGGAGGTGACAAAATTCCAAGAAAGGGTGGACCGGGAATCACGCGATCCGATTTTCTCGTGATTAATAAGATGGACTTGGCTCCATATGTACGTGCGGATCTGTCCGTTATGGATCGGGATACCCGTAAGATGCGCGGAGATCTTCCCTTTGCATTCACCAACATCCTGTCCGGCGAAGGGGTGGATACTGTTGTGGCGTGGGTCGAACAGCGTATTCCGCAACGAGTCAAGCGCTCGTGACCGTGCCGATTCGAGAGGGACAACGAAAAAAGCCGTCTAGGAGCACCGGCTCGTCTCAGAAACGAAAATCTTCCAGTGGAATACGTCCTGCTCAGAAAAGGGAAGCGTCTCAGTTCGTAACGGAATCGGTCGGGCGTGTCGGTGAGCTTACGCTGAACTATGCGAAGCTCGACCATCGGACGATCATCGCTCACTCTTATTTCACCACACCGTGGAAACTGCTCCCTCCCATCTATCTAGATGATACGGGAGCGGCCTATACCTTGCTGGTTAATCCGTCCGGAGGTCTCGTCGGAGGTGATCGCCTGTCCATCGATATGACGGTGGGACAGGATGCGCATGTTCTGATTTCTGCTCCCTCTGCCAATCGGGTCTATCGAACGGAAGGGATGGTATCCGAACAGCATGTCGACCTTATGATTGAATCCGGCGCGATTCTCGAATGGTTTCCCGAGCATACGATTCCCTTTGCCGGATCTCGGTTTCGGCAAAGCCTTAAAGCCACGTTGGCGCCTGGTGCCACGCTCTTATTATGGGATGCGCTCGCCTCTGGCCGCATCGCCAGGGGAGAACGATGGGCATTTACTGATCTCGAGAACGAAATCCGAATCACGACGGCATCCGGCAGCTCGCTGCTGGAGCGATATGTTCTTGATCCAGCGCACGACCTAGAGCGCATCGGTTTAGCTGAAGAATGGGACTATGTGGCCTCGTTCTACGTGGTGAATGACGCCACGGCGCCAGAGGTCTGGGCCGGATTGGAGTCGAACATCGCCAGGCTTCTCGATTCTAGACCAGGGGCTGCCTTAGGAGGGGTTTCAACCCCACCAGTACCTGGTCTTGCCATCAAGATCCTGGCGCGAACAGCTCCCGATCTCATAGCTTTACTGGATGCACTATGGGCAGTGGTTCGTGAAGCCTTGTGGAAGCTCCCACCAGCGTCTCTGCGAAAATACTAACAGGATGTTTTAAAAGTTCTCCCGATAGTCTACTGACTCAGCCACTCGTTTGCGTTTCGTATCGAGGCTGCCATTGACGCGGAGGGAATTCTACAGGTTGGAAGCCTGAGGATCCGCTGCGTTTGCTGTCCGAAGTGACCAGGCTAAGCCCAGGACAGAAAGCGTGAAGATCACCCATTTTGATGGGTCGAAGTTATACCAGAGAGGTCCGTTGCGGTAGTCTGTTGGATGGGTGTGATGGTAATTGTGATAACCTTCACCAAACGTCAGGAGCGAGACCACCCAGCTGTCTCGGCTCGAATCTGCATGTCCATGGGGTTGGCTTCCCCACAGATGACAGACGGAGTTGATGCAAAAAGTCGAGTTCAGCACGGCAAAGGTTCGACCAATACCGGCCAGCATAAAGCAGCTCACTCCACCGAGCCAACCGTTGTACAGAGAGCCCACCAGGAATGGAAATGCCAATCCTGAAAGGAAGATGAGGGTATAGTACCGGTCTTGCCATATCACGACTGGATCCTGTCGGAGCCTCGTCGCATATTTTTCGTCTGAATACTTCTTGTCTGCGAAGAGCCAGCCACAGTGGCTGTGCCAGAACCCGAGCTTGGCATTGTAAGGATCCGCATCTTGATCACAGGCGGCGTGGTGTCGAATATGATCAGCTCCCCACCGCAATGCGGATTGTTGCAGGGCCCATCCTCCTGCAACCAGTAAGACAGCCTTTACTCCATCCGGACAACTGAAGCTTCGGTGTGAGATGAGTCGGTGGTATCCCACGGTAATGCCCAATCCCGTGACAACATAGAGGAGTGCGAACATCATCCAATCGAACCACGTGTACCCATAGACGAACCCGAATAACGGTACACCGATCACGGCGCTTCCCACGATAATGCTGAAGAGCATCACCGTCACATGCAGTGGGTAGGTGCGTTTCAGCCCATTGGCGGATACGGTGGCTGTTGTCATGGGAGTGCTGGTACAGGTAGGAACATGCAACTGCTATTCGGATATTACGTGATGGAGACAACAAGGAACGGCGGCCACTGTAGCAGGTGGCACAGGAAATAGCTACTGGTCGCTCCGCGTTGTGCGTGATGAAACATGAAAAAGCTGTTTGATCATGAGGCTATGATTTGACGTCTGCTTCCCACGACACGCGGGCTGGACACCATTGCCAAATGCCAAGCGTGATGATGCGGGTTAATCCAGCCGGGATACAGGCGACGCGGCTGACCTCGACTTTTCTGTTGATCAATTTGGTTGGGTCGCCGCAGCGCTTCAGGTATTGATCGGCTTTGATGTCGTGGAGATTCACATGAGGGACAATGAAGGCCACGACGGGGATAGGCAGCACCGCGATGGAAGAATCGTCCACCCCTTCGGAACCTGAACAGTGTGCTCCGGTCTGGGGGGATGTCACATCATCATGAACCAGGACGGATGTACAACCAGCGAGCAGCAGTAGCGCACTCGAGATGAGCGTGACAAATCCTCTTGCACCCAGCTTCTTCTGCATGACTCCCTCCTATTTGTCTCTCTTGTTCGGTTAGACGAAGGCTATTGAGAAAGGTAAATGTTGTCAAGCCCGCAGGCGGTCGAGGAATACTGCTTGACGGGGAATGAGGCAGGGCGGTATCCCAATGGGCCATGACTTCGTCATCAATGACGGTATCCTATGGAGCGGTTGTGCTGGCGGCGGTACTGTGGGGTGGCTCCATTGTGGCACAGAAGATGGCTCTTGGGTCGTTTTCTGCAGTTGAAGCCTCCGTCCTTCGTGATATCGGCGGATTGGCCGTTCTGTTGGTGACCTGGTGGTCCCAGGAACGCGGTACGTTCCACATCGACCGGACGGATATCTGGTTGCTGGGACTGCTCGGGCTGGGGGTGTTGGGCAACCATCTGTTGATTTTGATGGGGCTGAATTATGTTAGCGGCGCGGTCGGTGGGGTGATCATCGGATCGAGTCCGGTCGTGACCGTCTTGCTCTCGGCCATATTGATTCGGGATGTGCCGCTACGTGCCGTGTGGGGTGGAGCAGTGCTGTCTTTTGCGGGTGTTGGATTGGTTTCGGTGGCAGGATTCCAAGTGGCCGGTGAACACCCCCTGCTTGGGAGTGCATTGGTGTTGTTGGGTGTCGTGAGTTGGGCTCTATACAGTATTGGGAGTCGTACCGTTATGGAACGGGTTTCTCCGCTGACTGTGAATTGGACGACACTCATGGTCGCGACCCTGCTTCAGATTCCGCTGCTCTGGACCGATCAAAAGATGATGCAGGCTGGGATGACCTCGGTGACCACGCCTGATTGGCTGGCTCTTGGGTACCTTGTCGTTTTTGCCACTGCTGTGGCTCAACAAGCCTGGTTGTTTGGTGTCAAAGGCGTTGGCCCTTCGAGGGCTTCGGTCCTGGGGAATTTAACGCCGGTTGCTGCAATCGGCCTCTCGGCACTGATCTTAGGAGAATCAGTCGGAATTATTGAAATTATTGGGATTTGTCTGATCCTGACCGGCGTGTGGGTCGTCAACCGTCAGACAGCTGAGCTGAACTCCTAGGATATTCGAATCTGTTCGCCCCTCTTATTTCCATCCTCGATCCTGGATCGATGTTTGGAGTATCATACGCAACTGAACAATCTTGGTTCATCGGTGTCCTCCTCGTGTCGCATGCCATTCACGGTGGATGATGAACAGTAAGTATGCTTATGCCCTGATTCCCCTGGTCCTTATCGGAACCCTCATTCTTGATGCAGTGACACCGCTGGGTTATGCGGTGTGGGTGGGCTATGTCTTTGCGGTGCTGTTGTCCCTCTGGATTGACTGGCGAGGGGCTCCCTATCTGCTCGCTGCTATTGGAACGGTCTTGGACCAAGTGGGGTTCATGCTTTCTGCCCCCGGCACTCCCCATGACCTCGCTGCGTTCAATCGTGTTGTCGGTATCACCCTTCTCTGGATTACGGCGGGACTTGTCGCGCGGTCTAAACGTGCAAAGCTCGATGAGGCTACCAGACGGCTGGGGGCTATTGTGGAAAGCAGCAGTGATGCGATCTTGAGCGTGACGCCGGAGGGAGTGATCACCTCATGGAATGCCGGTGCAGAACGTATCTTTGGCTATAAGGCCGCCGAGACGATCGGCTATTCGATTCAGATATTGATTCCCGCCGATCAGCACCACGAGAAAGCTTGGTTGCGGGCATCGTTGCATGGAGCACCGAGTATCCATGCCTATGATGCCGTGCGGCTGACCAAGGATGGTCGGCGTCTCGATGTGTCGGTCACGTTGTCACCCATCAGGGACGCAGGCGGTCGTGTCACCGGTGTGTCGAAGATCGTCCGCGATATCAGCGAACGCAAGCGAGCACAGCTCCAGTTACAGCAGTCTCATGAGGCCTTGGAAACGAAAATTCACGAACGGACCGCCGAACTATGCGCTGCGAATCACTCGCTGCGGAAACTCTCCAGTCGGCTGATGCAAGTACAGGAAGAAGAACGAAGTCGGCTTGCCCGTGACCTGCACGACGAGATCGGGCAGCTCCTGACTGCATTGAAGATCGATTTGCAGGCGATCCAGCATGTTGAGGCAAGGCTGGAGGGGGCAAGATCTCTCACGGACAGTCTTGACTTGGTCGATCAGTTATTGACCCAGGTGCGGACGCTGGCACTCGACCTGCGCCCGTCAATCCTCGATGATTTGGGCTTGGTCTCGGCGTTGCGGTGGTATACGAATAGACAGGCGGAACGGAACAGCTGGATTCTCTCGTTCTCCGCCGAAGGCATGGCCAGGCGGGTTCCGGTTCCCATTGAGGTAGCCTGTTTTCGTGTGGTACAGGAGGCGTTGACCAACGTCGCGAAGTATGCAAAGGCGAAGAGCGTACATGTGAGGGTATGGCACCAAGCGCAGGAGGTCATGCTGCTTATCGAAGACGACGGTGTGGGATTCGACGTGATGCTGGCGCGACAACGTGCAGAAGGTGGGCACACCATCGGATTGTTGGGCATGGAGGAGCGTGTCCGATTGGCCGGAGGGACCTTGTCGGTCACCTCCACACCAGGTCACGGAACGAAACTCCACCTCTGTTTTCGGCTTATTGAGCCGGATCGGATCGAGCATCATTCGGAGGAGAAGGTCATGGCATCATGAGCCAGCTTCGCGTGGTTATCGCAGAAGATCACGCGCTTGTGCGGGCAGGCATGCGCGCGCTCCTGCAACAAATCGATGGGATTGAGGTCGTTTCGGATGTCGGGGATGGGTGGGAAGCCATCAAATCCGTGCAAGCGGATGCCCCTGATCTGGTACTCATGGATATCGCTATGCCGGGGCTCAACGGACTCGACGCCACTTCGCGGATTGTCAAGGAATCGCCGACCACGAGAGTGATTCTGTTATCGATGTACGCCAATGAAGAATACTTTCAGCAAGCGTTGCAGTCCGGTGCCTCCGGGTATCTCTTGAAAGGCGCAGAATTAGCCGAGCTGGAGTTGGCGATTCGAACGGTCGGCAGAGGAGAAACCTACTTAACCCCGGCAGTTGCAAAGTATGCCATTCAAGCCTATCGGGCAAAGCCGGATGGAGCGTCTGGCCCTCTTGCGAGGCTCAGCCTGCGTCAGCGGGAAGTCCTGCAACTTCTTGCTGAAGGGCACACCACCAAAGATATTGCCCATCGTCTGAACTTGAGTGTAAAAACGGTTGAAACGCATCGAGCTCAAGTAATGGAGCGACTTGAAATTCATGACGTCCCTGGGCTGGTTCGCTTTGCCATGCGCGTGGGACTGATTCAACCCTATTCCTAGTTTCCCTCATTCATCCGCTTTTCTCAGGTCATTCAGTATATTCCTTCGGTTTCCTCGGGCCTCTCGAATCGTACCCCTCAGGACTCCCCTGATGGGCCCCTCCCGGCTCTTTCTCCATACTGCATTGTGAAGGATGAGACGTGATGTCCTCCTCTGTGGCGAGGTGACTCAATACACTGCAGGTGTCTGTGCTTCAAAGGGTTCCGCTTCGTACACTGATTGTTGATGATAGCCCGGAGTTTCTCGGGCGATTGGAGAAGTGGCTTCTTACGAGACCGGAGTTTGAGATCGTGGGAAAGGCCGATTCTGGATTTGACGCCATCCAGCTGACAAAGGACCTTCACCCTGATCTTGTTGTGATGGATGTGGCCATGCCGCTGATGAACGGCTATGAGGCGACGGAGAGAATCAAGGAGGGTGGACATGGTCCGATCGTCATTCTGATGTCACTCCTCCATCAGCGCGACATGTCTGAGGAGTATGGTCTGAAAGCCAATGCGTTTCTCAATAAAGATGTTCTGTACAAGGAACTGCTTCCCACTGTAGCGAGGCTCTTTCCCCTGCATTGGGAGCACACCGATAGTCGATTCTAGACCGACGAAAGGAACCGCGATGTGCTGTCAACGGTGCAAAGGACGGATGATTCCGGAACGACGGACTGAGCATAGGGTCGACGAATCGCATACGCTTGACCAGTCTTGGCGCTGTGTGAATTGCGGAAATGTGGTGGACGCCATCATTTTACGGAACCGAGTAGGCAAGAGCATTCACATGGCGGTCGTCGAATAGTGTGGGACACGACGGGATGGTCAGCGAAGGGATGTGGGTGCAAATTTCAGGAACAGGAGGTAAGGCGGCATGAATGTCAAAGGATTCATCATCGAAGATGAGCAAGGGCGAGAGTTTGTCATGATGTGCCAACAGCCTTTGGGACAGTCTGGTAAGACTTTTGCGCTCAGAGGGTGGCAACGGCTGCGACTGGTTCCATTGAAGTATCCGGAATGGGAACTTCGCCAAATTGTCGCTGGGGTCCTGATGGCACTCAATGACCTCTTTAAAAGCCTCCCACGATTCGTCGAAAGCATCAATGCGCCGTCTGCTCATGGGGTGAGTTCATTAACACCCCCCTTGAGAAAGACCCCGGTATTGAGAAAAATGAGCAGAGCGGACTGGCCTGCCCTGGGCAAGTTGCCGTAATAGTGCTGCTCAGTGGGGTGCTGAAACAAGGATGATCAACACCGAGGCCTAGTGCTGGTGAATGGTGTGAGCCCAAGCTGATTGCGCGCGTCCTGTGCCATCCATTGCAACCGTCTCAATCTCTTCTTCTCTGAGTCAAGGAAATCAGAGCTTGCAAGGCGAGAGAGTTTGTGCCTCGTGCGCCATGATTGATCGTGAGAAATCTCCTCGCGGTCGCCCCATCGGGTGCAGTATGATACGGCCCCACTGACTGAGGGGCGCGACGTGCTGAAACAGCGCATTGAGGCCGTCACCAAAGCCAACCAGAAATTCTACGATGCCTTTGAGAGTCTCGACATCACGAAGATGGACGAGATCTGGATGCATCAAGAATACGTCACCTGTATCCATCCAGGATGGACGCTCCGCTCCGGATGGCCCGCGGTGCGTGACTCGTGGGTGCTGATTTTTAACAACACCTTCTCGATGAAGTTTGAGCTCACGGATGTCATGGTCCAGGTCGCCGGCGACATGGCCTGGGTCATTTGCATCGAAAATCTGATCACCCACCAGTCCGATGAACCACAGCAGGCCAAGGTCCTCGCGACAAATCTCTTCGAACTCATCGGCGACGAGTGGCTGATGATCCACCATCATGGATCGCCGGTGATGGGATGAACGAGGTGGTGCGGGGCGTTGTGTAGTTTTCTTGGCTCGCTGAGCGCGCACGCAGGAACTGATAAGACAGATCTGATATGGGCGGTGCTCGCTCAATGCGCGCAGAAGAAAACCACACAACGCCCCGCCCTATGAGAAGGAAAGGGATTAAGAGCGGCCTCAGAAGGCCCTCGTTGGATGCGCGCAGTGAGGAGACAACCAGATAGCTTGCTTGAGAAAAAGGAGTGAGGGCTAATCGAGACGAATTAAAGTTTTCGCTCTTGCAGTGCCTGCTGGTTAGAGTTTCGGTACAGCGGTAGGTACTTCATCGACCCGAATGGTTTTCATCCATTCGGCGGCGATGGCATCACGTTCTTCCATCGACATGCCGGCATAGGCGTGAAACATCTGAGGGCCTCGGCGACGGCGCCAGGTGAGGAAGCTGAGAAAGTGGTCTTTGCAGACGGATCTGGTCCCGGCTGGGGCGTAGGGGTTTGCCAAGCAATTGGGCACGCAACAACTTGTATCCAGCACGTCGATCCCTCCTAGGATGATGATCAGTATGCCGGTCTATCTTGCCAATTTTCAAGACTCTCCGCGTCTTTCCTCGCTTGACCATCCGTTCTCCATAGGGTAGGACAGTGGCCATGCATGTGTTCATCGTGGCGATGTGTGCGTTCCTTGTGACGGCGATCTCTCTGAGCTGCACCACTCCGTCGCCGAAGGGCGATCAGGTCAGTCGACCAGGTGGAGAATCCACATTCTTGGTGGTGGATCTGCTTCCTCAGGGAATTGCGATCGGCGATGTCAGTTCGGATCGTGCCTGGTTATGGCTGCGAACCGCCGGGCCCGCCGTGGTGCAGATTGAATGGGCGCCGCTTACGGCATGGGAACAGGTCTCCCAAACGGCATCGGCCGTCGCGTCAGTTGCTCGAACGGGTCAACGAACGGTCACCGCGGAGACGGATTACACCATGACGATCCCACTTGATCGACTCCATCCTGCGACCACCTATCGGTATCATGTGTTTATCGGTTCAGCTGAATTGGGATCTGACCCAGGTCCGCTCAAGCTTGCGGCCAGGGGAGAGTTCACCAGTCTGCCTGACCGTAAGACCTCAGCGGCCGTGACGTTTGCATGGAGCGGGGATTTGGGAGGACAGGGCCGTTGCCGGCAAGGGGTGAGCGGCTACCCGATCTTCGATGTCATCCGACGACACCATCCCGACTTCTTTCTTTTTCTCGGCGATACGATTTATGCCGACAGCCCATGCCCTTCACCGCCCAATGAACCGGGAGGCGATTTTGTTGCCACCACGCTGCAGACGTATCGCGCGAGGCATTTGTATCAACGTGGCGCCGAGGCACTGCGCCGATTCCTGCGAGCCGTGCCGGTGTATGTCATCTGGGATGACCATGAGGTCCGTGACAATTTCTCCGGGCCATTTGACGAGCAGATGCCGGCCGGCCGGCAAGCGCTGCGCGAGTATTGGCCGATTGCGCTTCAGGCCGATGATCCTCACCGCATGTACCGGAGCGTCCGGTATGGCGCCGATCTCGAACTCTTTATTCTCGATACCAGACAATATCGCAGTCGGAACCAAGACCAGGATGGCCCGGCTAAAACCATGCTCGGACCGACACAACTCCAATGGCTGCTCGAGGGGCTTCGCACCTCCACGGCGACCTGGAAAGCAATTGTCACCTCCGTTCCCTTGTCGGTTGAGAAGGGGCGAGGAGGAAATGACGGGTGGAGTGGTGTTCCCGATGGCAGCGGCTTTGAGCGAGAACGCCAGGTGATCGTGGATGCCATTCTCCATCAGAAAATCAAGAATGTCGTGTTTCTCGCCGGAGATGTCCATTGGGTCCAAGCGAATGCCTACGACCCTGACCAAGACGGCGTGGTCGACTTCCATGAATATATCGTGGGGCCTCTTTCAGCTCGTCCCGGGAGGCTCACCCCAGCCAGTGAAAGCCTGCATCCCACACGGTTGATCAATGAAGCGGGGTATCAAAATTTCGGTTTTGTTCGGATTACCAAGGGTACCTTTGAAGTGATGGTGATCGACGAAGCGGGTGAGAAACGGTTTTCCCACGTCGCGCAGGCTCGCTAGCAAATGATGACTGCTTCACCACGACTCTCCCACAGGATGTTCAAAAATCCCTTCCAGCAAGGCCGCAGCGAGTGAAGAGGCGAGGCATACTCTGCTCCGTATGTTGAGCCTCTGAGCGACGCGAGAACGACGCTAGAGGGATTTTTCAACATCCTATGCGAACTGCCCGTGGGCCCTTGCAATTCTCGCCGGTAGCCGGGTACCGTACAGCTCCTAAGAATCATCCTATTCACTTCACCGATTAAGAGAGGGAGAAGAGGTTATGCCAGGATTGATGTCCGCCGATGATATTTTTTCGAGAGCGGAGGCGGCGGCCGTAGCAGCGACGGGGCCGGATGAAAAGGCCTTGCAAATCGACTATGACACGCTCAAGGAGAAGTTCCGGAAGGCGTTAGGCGACCGCAAGGTGGCACTCTGTCATGTGAATAAATTTTTGCCGGAAGGGTACGAGGACCAAGGGCGATTCAATCTGGTGCTGTTGACGGCGGGCAATGTCGTATTCGACATCGTGATCGGCGATTCCTATTTTCGATACGATGTGGTGTCGGTCGGGCAATTCGACAAAGTCCAGCTGGTCGATGCGATGTGGGACAACCGGGAAAAGCGCCGTGAAGAGCCCTTCTTAAGCTTGCGCCTTATGCATGGTGAGGAAGTTCATCTGCTGCTGGCCTTAGACGACGAAGAACGGGCCAGCTTGTTGACGTTTGCCTCAGCCGTGTCGGCGGCCAGGAACCCAGAGCGGTAAGTGTGTGTGTCAGGCGGTGAGGCGCCGGTGCTGTAGCTCCCAGGGGCCTGTTGTGTCCTTGTGTGGCCCAATATGTTCTCTACTCTCATCTTGTTGAGAGGAATCGTTCTGATCGATCGACCAGGCTGATGAAACGACTATTTGCCTGCGTTGGCCTCATCCTGTTTGTCCTTGCGATCGTGTTCGTCCTCACCATTCACGATTTCCTATCCATTACTCAGAGAGTTCCTGCTGACATCCTGGTCGTCGAAGGATGGGGATATGATTCGCCTGCTCTTGCAGAAGCGGCTGACGAGTTCAAACGAGGCGGGTACAAGGTCTTGCTGACTGTCGGTGGGCCAGCTATGGTTGGAGGCGAGAATTCTGAACAAGTGAGTTATGCCGTGCTCGCGGCGAATCGGCTTCAGGCGTTAGGCGTGGGGACTGAGTCGATGATAGCGCTCTCGGTTCCCGATGTTGCGTACCATCATACCTACTCGTCAGCCCTCATCGTGCGCGAATGGCTGAAGAAATCTGAGACGTCGATCAAAGGAATCAATGTGTTTACGATCGGCCCACATGCAAGAAAAAGCCTCGTCTTGTTTACCAGAGCACTTGGGTCAGCCTATCCAGTAGGCGTGATCGCGGGAACGGATCATGACTATGATCCGAAGCGCTGGTGGATGTCCCGCAGAGGCATCTATGT
>CAZOHW010000081.1:0-13081 GCA_964579525.1 uncultured Nitrospira sp.
TCTCTCGGCATGCGATAGCCGAGTATCGTGTCGGTTCAGTTGAGGCCAATGTGGCGGCGATGGTCTAACAGCTCGGTGGCACTATGTTCAGGCAGAAGACGGCGGGTCCGCAGCTGGGCTATTTCGTGATCTGTCGGGACACCGAAGACAATGAGTTCGCGCTGTGGGAACCGAATGACCGTGCCAAGTAACACCCCGGCTTACGCGACTAAGAGTACGAGAAACAGTCAGCCGAATGGTTCAACCGAAAGGAGAACGCGATGAACAAGCCAGTCAAGCCGATTCCAGATGGGATGCATACGGTGACTCCGCATTTGGTCTGTGCCGGTGCCGCCGATGCGATTGAATTTTACAAGAAGGCCTTCAGTGCCGTGGAATTAGGGAAGGTGCCTGGGCCTGAGGGTAAGCTTCTGCATGCCGTAATCCGAATCGGTGATTCTGCCGTCATGCTTGTCGATGAGTTCCCCAATCACAACGCACTCGGACCGAAATCGCTCAAAGGTTCGCCGGTCACCATCCACCTCTATGTCCAGAATGTGGATACGGTCTTCAACCAAGCCGTCGCAGCTGGTGCAAAAAGCATGATGCCTGTCACCGACATGTTCTGGGGAGATCGGTACGGCCTGCTCGAAGATCCCTTTGGACATCACTGGTCGGTCGCGACACACGTACGAGATGTGAAGCCGGAAGAACTACGGGAGGCCGCGCAGAAAGCCTGTTAGCCGTTCATCGACTTGATAAAAACGTTGTGGAACGAGTACCCGGTACGTCTCGTATCAGTAGTACGGGTTCTTGCCGGGCTTGTTTGTGCAACGCTACCGTACGGCTGCTTCAGCGCTTGACAACAATCTGACTGAATACGATCAAACGGTGGGCTTAGCCTGTCACATCGCTGATGTGTGCCTTAGCCTTGCAGGCGGCTCCAGAGTTTTTCAAGCGTTCTCACGAACGCCTTGCATTCACTCTCACTCAGGTCGGTAAACAGTTCGGCGACCTGTTCTTTATATTCCGTGCAGCGAGGAGATAATTCGGTCATGACGTTGTCGGTGAGTTCAACAATGGTTGCCCGGCGATCCGTCGGATGTGGTTTCCGTATCACCAACCCATCTTTTTCAAGGGAGTCGACGAGCGCCGTCACGTTCGTTGCCGTCACGCCGAGTTCTTCTTTGAGTTCGCTCATGATCCGTGGGCCGCGTTCATGAATCGACCCGAGAATGCGCAGCCGTTGTGGAGACAATCCTTTTTCCACCAATAAAGATTCGGACCATCGTTGATAGGCCGGGGCAAAACTCCACAACAGCTCGACGAGTCGATGCCGCGGCAATATTGAAAGGTAGGGAGATACCGTCGCCTTCTCCCTCGCCTTCAATGGCCGGACTTTCTTACGATGTCCCATCGTGACCTTACTGGTACTCTAAATGCAGAAAATATTCAATGGTAAAATATTCGTAAATTAATAATTCATATATTGACTATTTTTCATGAAATGCCGGATACTGCCGTATAGTGACATCGTGCATCACCATAACTCGAGAACGTATCCGACTCTGACGACCATCAGGAGCATCTAAAGCATCAACGGCATTCTTGACCTGGATCACTAGAATGACGAGACCAAGCAATACTGTCTTCGGATTCGAGTTTGTCGAACGCCGTAAGATCACGGCTTCTCCAACCGTAAGGTGCGTAATGAACAATTTCCAAGGTCAATCATGGTTCCTGGCATTGTCGCTATTCCTGACAGGTTGTACCGATCAACAGGCCAACAGCGGTGGCCAGCCGCCACCGCCTGAAGTCGGCGTCGCACAAGTGGTCTCGAAATCGGTGCAACAATGGGACGAATACACCGGCCGTGTGAGTGCGATCGACACGGTCGAGTTGCGACCACGCGTCAGCGGCTATGTCCAGCTGGTTGCCTACAAGGAAGGCCAAGACGTGAAGCGTGGCGATCTGATGTTCCAGATTGATCCACGTCCCTACCGTGCAGCGCTGGATAATGCACAGGCACAACTGGCGCGCGCGCGCGTGGCGGAACAGCTGGAGTCGATACGCAACAAGCGCGCCCAGGCCCTGATTGACGACGGTGCGATCTCACACGAGGAGCTCGATCTGCGCCGCGCCGCACATGCGCAGAGCACGGCCGACGTCAACGCTGCCGAGGCTGCGGTCGCCACCGCCAAATTGAATCTGTCATTTACGGAGGTTCGCGCACCGGTCGCCGGACGAGCCAGCCGAGCTCTGGCCACGGTAGGCAATTTGGCAACAGCGGACGAAACGTTACTGACCACCGTGGTCTCGCAAGACCCAATGTACGTCTATTTCGATGCCGATGAGAACAGTTACTTGCGCTACAAGGAACAGGAGCGCAAGAGCAAGCGTACCACGATGGATAATGTGGTCTATATTGGTCTCGCCAACGAGGATGGCTATCCGCACGCAGGCACGGTTGATTTCCTCGACAATCAGGTCAACTCCACCATCGGTACCGTTCGTGCACGTGCGGTGCTTCCCAATGCCGACCGCGTCTTCACTCCTGGCCTCTATGCGCGCGTGCGGTTCGCCAGTGATCGCAAAGGCGATGCCCTGTTGATTGACGATAAGGCTGTGCTGACCGACCAGAACCATAAATACGTGTATGTGGTGGACAAGGAGGGTAAGGCGCAGCGTAAGGACATCGTACTTGGCCGCATGACCGAGGGATTGCGCGTGGTCCAATCCGGCCTTGCACCGGACGACAAAATCGTCGTGGTCGGCGTGCAAAAGGTCTTTTTCCCCGGCATGCCGGTATTACCGAGCGAGGTTCCGATGGGCTCTCCTCCGGCACCGTCTATGCCCGCGGCTTCGGCCGAACAGTAAGGAGACCAGCCGTGGACTTTTCAAAATTCTTCATCGATCGACCGATCTTTGCCGCTGTCCTATCGATCGTGATCTTCGCCGCCGGTCTGCTTGCGATCCCGATGCTGCCCATCAGCGAATATCCGGAAGTGGTCCCGCCGGCGGTGATCGTACGTGCCATCTATCCGGGCGCCAATCCCAAGGTGATTGCCGAAACGGTCTCGACACCGTTGGAAGAACAGATCAACGGTGTCGAGAACATGATGTATATGAAATCGGTTGCCGGCTCCGACGGCGTCTTACAGATGACCATCACGTTCCGTCCCGGCACCGATCCCGACGCCGCTCAAGTGCAGGTGCAAAACCGCGTCAGTCAGGCATTGTCACGCCTGCCGACGGAGGTATCCAACCTGGGTGTAACCACGCAGAAGCAGTCGCCGACTTTCCTCGTGCTGATTCAACTGCTCTCACCCGATGGGAAGTATGACGCGCTCTATCTGCGTAACTACGCCAACATCAAGATCAAGGATGAATTGGCCCGGCTGCCGGGCGTGGGGCAGGTGCAGATTTTCGGCAGCGGCGACTATGCGATGCGCATCTGGCTCAATCCGGACAAGATCGCTTCGCGCGGGATGACCGCGGGCGATATCGTGCGCGCGGTCCAGGAGCAAAACATCCAAGTTTCTGCCGGCCAGCTCGGCGCCGAACCGATCGCCAAGGGCAGCGATTTCCTGATCTCGATCAATGCCCAAGGCCGCCTGCGCACCGCCGAAGAATTCGGGAACGTCGTGCTCAAGACCGGCGCCAACGGCGAGGTTGTGCATCTGGCCGATGTGGCACGCGTCGAACTCGGGGCCAACGACTATACCTTACGCGGGCAACTGGACAACCAGGATGCTCCACCTATCGGCATCTTCCAAGCTCCCGGCGCGAACGCGCTTACCGTACGCGATGCCGTGATCGCGAAAATGGACGAGTTGAAGACACGGTTCCCGCCTGGTCTCACTTACCGCTCGGACTATGACACCACTGTCTTTGTGCGCGATTCAATCAATGCGGTCGTGCACACCCTGCTGGAAGCCATCTTACTCGTCGTCCTGGTCGTGATCCTGTTCCTGCAGACGTGGCGTGCATCGATCATTCCCCTGATCGCCGTGCCGGTCTCGGTCATTGGGACCTTTGCCGTGCTGTACCTGTTCGGGTTCTCGATCAATACGCTAACGCTGTTCGGCCTGGTCCTCGCAATCGGCATCGTCGTCGACGACGCCATCGTCGTCGTCGAAAACGTTGAACGCAATATTCAAGAGGGGCGTACACCGCTCGAGGCCGCACATCAGGCGATGAAAGAAGTCTCGGGTCCCATCGTCGCGATCGCACTCGTGCTGTGCGCGGTATTCGTGCCGATGGCATTTCTGACCGGGGTCACCGGTCAGTTCTATAAGCAGTTTGCCGTGACAATTGCCATCTCGACCGTGATCTCGGCGATCAATTCGCTGACCCTGTCGCCGGCGCTGGCGGCAAAATTGCTCAAAAGCCATGGCACGCCGAAGGATGCGCTCTCACGCTGGATCGAGCGCCTGTTTGGCTGGGCGTTCCGGCTGTTCAATCGATTTTTCAAGGCAAGTTCCGACGACTATCAGAGCACCGTCTCGCGCACCTTGCAACATCGTGGGATGGTATTTGCCGTCTACGCATTGCTGCTGCTCGGAACCGGTTTGATGTTCCAGGCAGTACCTCGCGGCTTTATACCGACCCAGGACAAGCTGTTTTTAATGGCCGGCGTGAAACTCCCGGAAGGTGCCTCGCTCGAACGCACGGACGCAGTGCTGCACAAGGTGGTCGATATCAGTAAAAGCGTCGAGGGCGTCGCTCATGTCGTCGCGATGACGGGGCTCAATCCGTTACAGTTCACGAACACGCCCAATTACGGCATCGCATTTCTGATTCTCAAGCCGTTCAATGAGCGCCATCGCAGCGCAAAGGAGATCAGCGAGGAGATGAATCAGAAGATCGCCGGGATCAAAGAGGGCATCACCTTCGTCCTGATGCCGCCACCGATTCTTGGACTCGGCAACGGTGCGGGCTATTCCTTGTTCGTCGAGGATCGCACCGGCCTCGGCTTCGGCGCTCTGCAGGGAGCCGTGGGTGCACTGCAAGGAGCCGTGATGCAGACCCCGGGTATGGGGTTCCCGATCTCTGGATACCAGGCGAACGTGCCGCAACTCGATGCTGAGGTGGACCGGGTCAAAACCAAGGCACAGGGTATCGCGCTGACCGACCTCTTCAATACATTACAGGTGTACCTCGGCTCGGCCTACGTCAACGACTTCAACCTATTCGGCCGTACCTGGCGCGTTTATGCACAGGCTGACGGCGACTTCCGCGGCAAGGTCGAGGATATCGCCAATCTCAAGACGCGCAACGATCGCGGCGAGATGGTACCGATCGGCTCCATGGTCAAATTGAGTCAAACCTACGGTCCCGATCCGGTCCTTCGTTATAACGGCTATCCTGCCGCCGACTTTATGGGTGAAGCCGATCCCACCAAGTTCTCCTCGGCACAGGCCATGGATATTATTCGCAGTATCGCGGAAAAGATGCTGCCCAACGGCATGGCAATCGAATGGACCGACCTTAGCTTTCAAGAAGCGTCGCAGGGAAAGGCCGCATTGCTCGTGTTCCCGGTTGCAATCCTGTTGGCTTTCCTCGTGCTTGCCGCACTCTATGAGTCCTGGACCCTCCCGCTCGCAGTGATCCTGATCGTGCCGATGTGCATGCTCTGTGCACTCGCAGGCGTCAAACTCACCGGCGGGGACAACAATACGTTCGTGCAAGTCGGGCTGGTCGTATTGATGGGCCTGGCCTGTAAGAATGCGATCTTGATTGTTGAGTTCGCACGAGAGCTGGAACTGCGGGGTAACGGTGTCCTCGATGCGGCAATGGATGCCTGCCGCTTGCGATTACGCCCGATCGTAATGACATCGGTTGCGTTCATTGCCGGCACGATTCCTCTCGTGCTCTCGCACGGGGCCGGTGCCGAAGTGCGATCGGCCACTGGGGTCACCGTGTTTGCCGGCATGATCGGCGTGACTCTCTTCGGCTTGTTCCTGACGCCGGTATTTTACGTCGGACTTCGCATGCTGTCAGGGCGCAAGCTGATCAGCCACCAGGCAACTACAGTGCACGGTGCCCTTGAGAGCACACCTCGACAGGCTGAGGTTGAGAGGGCGTGAGTGGGCGACGATGACCTGGCCGCTGATTGAAGCCGCTGCGTGGAGTCTTGCTCTATTTGTTCCCTTGCTTCTCCTGCTGTACGAGTGGAATCTCGTAAAACTCATAAATCATCACTTGCTGTTGGCGATCACTTAAATCCAGCCAATGGTCCCTATCAAACCCTGGAGCTTGTTTGAGATCCCGTTTGCTGACATCCAACACGATCTTTTTGCTGTTGGGATTAAACATGATCGCTTCCCATGGAACCATGAAATACTTGTCCTTTATGCCAAGAAAGCCGCCAAAATCTAAGACGGCATACTGAACATCCCCGTCAGCTGGATCAAGGACAAGATCTTTAATCGTTCCTAAACTTTGCCATCCGTACCTTGTACTTTCATGCCAATCACATCGCTGGCTTTCAGTACTCCCGCTTGGTCGCGTGCTTCAGTCCATGTCGGCGACATCATCACAGCAACCAGGACACTCAGCATGAGATGGTGCCACCTCATTCCCCACAAATCAGACGGCTTTGTCATGTTGTCTCTCCATTTTCTAGATTGATGTTCTTAACAATTCTGCATGTAACTATCTTGAATAATTTCTTAAATACAACCACTGGGGAAACGCCGAGTCTGTCGTCAACGCCTGATGCTTGATAGAATATTCGTAACTCCGAGAAGATATAAGGAGGCACGCCATGAATAGCGATCATGTCGGGATAAGTATGTTGGCGCTGATGCTATTGTTCGCGTCGCCTGTTCAGGCAGAGTCCCAGTCATCACCCACGCTCAACACCAAGGCCATTGAACAAGCCATTGGTAAACCTGGGGAGATGAAGGGCGAGGTCTATAAGGTCTCGCTCCCTCGCAAAGATTTGTCAGTTTCCCTAAAAGGAGTCCAACTCAAAGCAGGCTTCGCGCTCGGCAGTTGGCTCGCGTTTAAGCAGGCAGGACATGACGCGGTTTTGGATGGAGATCTGGTGTTAACCGAACAAGAAGTCGGTGCGGTGTTCGGTCAACTCCGAAAAGAAGGCATTCAAGTGAGCGCCCTTCACAACCACCTGATTGGCGAGACGCCCAAGCTCATGTTTCTCCATATCGAGGGCAAAGGTGATGCCGGAAAAATGGCGACGCAGCTCAAAGAGGCCCTCAGTCTCACGGGCACGCCGATGGAACCGCTCGTTGCCAGTGCAACCACCATTGAGATGAGCACTGCCAGTGAGGAGGCCGATTTTGACGCTGAGGTGATTCAAAAGGAACTCGGCTACAAGGGGAAAGTCAAAGACGGCGTGCTGCACGTCTCGGTGCCGAGGCCAGAGTCTATTAAAATGCACGGGACCACGCTGCCCCCCAGCATGGGGATGGCGACTGCGCTCAATTTTCAATCAGCAGGAGGAAGTAAGGTGGCCGCGACTGGCGATTTTGTGATGGATCGCGACGATGTGGATAGGGTCACCAAGGCGCTGGCCGCACATGGTATTTTGGTCACGGCGTTGCACAATCATTTGGTTCATGGATCGCCGGATTTGTACTTCATGCATTTTTGGGCCGACGAGAGTGCCGAGAAAGTGGCCAAAGGACTTCGAGCCGGGCTCGATGCCATGAACGGGGCTAAAGGCATCGTTCAGAATCAGAGGTGATGATGGGATTGGGGTTGTTACTGTGGTCCCTGGTAGGCTGACCGCATCTAAAGTTCTTCTGTGTGGAGGCTGCGAGCTCCCTTGATTGGCAACACATTCACGTCAATGCCTGAAAGGGAACCAGCATTAGAGGGTGTTGCGCGGTCATGGGACGATGACGAGCCTATCTCTCTTTGCGATTATCTTTGTGCTCAATAGCCTGCCCGCCTTTGCACCACCGACGTGGATGGTGGTGTCTGCGATCGCATTGTCTAGACCCGACGCGAATCCGTGGCTCACCGCGCTCATAGCTGCAACAGCGGCAACCGCCGGGAGACTCGTCCTCGCGAAGCTGGCGTTTATTCTTGTCAGGCAACGCTGGTTGGGCTCGCATACCAAAGAGAATATTGATCTGGTGAAAGACCGCCTGGAAAGACACCGCGCGATGACGTTCGGGGCCGTCCTCGCCTATACCTGCAGTCCCTTGCCATCGAACTCGCTGTTTATCGCCTATGGGCTCACGTCTTTGCCTCTGGCTCCGGTAGCGGCAGCATCCTTTTTAGGCCGGTTTCTGACCTATAGTGTTTGGGTGGTCGTGGCTATGGGGGTTGCGCAGAAGGTCGTTTTCGATGCTGGATCAATCTTTGCCTATCTCGGGGGGTATTTTGTCGCGACGCAAACCTTCATGCTCGCGTTAGTCGTTCTATTCGCAAAACTGGACTGGAAGGCCTGGTTTGCCAGTAAGACACTCCAACTCATGAAGCAGACCGGATCTTCTCATCAGAAATGACTCAGCATCATAATCAGTCTGAATCCGGCATACTAAACAAAATGATTGGATGTCTAACCCATTCGGGATGAGGAGGGGAGAGGAGAAGGCGATGCACGATATCACATCGAATAGCTCAGCACTCAGTAGGAGAGACATTCTTCAAACGGTGGTGTCAGGTCTGATGGTGGGAGTGGCCGCGCAGCTCGGTAGTGGTCTTGTGTGTCCTTCGGAAAGCCACGCTCAAAGTAGCCTGACCCCCGACGAAGCGGTAGAAAAACTACTCGCTGGCAACCAGCGCACCGTCGCCAACCAGCTCACGTCGCTCCAGCAGGATCTCGTGATTTTGCGCGAGCATACGGTCCACAAGCAGGAGCCGTTTGCGGGGATCCTCTCCTGTGCCGATTCCCGCGTCCCCGTGGAGCTCGTGTTTGATCAGACGATCGGTCGCTTATTTGTCACGCGAGTGGCGGGAAATATGGTCACGTCTGAAGTCCTAGCCGGACTGGAATATGGCGTCGCGGTCCTTGGCATCAAAACGCTGCTGGTGTTGGGTCATCGAGGATGTGGCGCCGTCAAGGCAGCGATGAGTGCGACGGCAGTCCCTGGGCAAATTAGCGCCCTCTACCAACATCTTCAGCCGGGTGTCGCCCAGTCAGGCGGCAACCTTGATCGGGCCATTGAAGCACATGCGCGAGTGCAGGCGGAGTTACTTCGCACGTCCTCTCCGGTCATCCGAGCGGCGATGAAAGCTGGGAAACTGAGGGTCGACGCAGGTGTGTATGATTTGGCGACCGGGGTCGTGTCGCTGGTATGACCATCTCATTATCGACCGTCGTGAGAGCATACCACGGACTAAGCGGTAGAAAGGCGGCCCCTAGGGTAATCATCAGTGGTTGGCGAATAGTTATAGGGTTATCATCAGGTATGATCGCCAGAGTCGATTATTCCAGTGCGCAGACGGTGGCTGATCGAGCCCAGCAGATCTATCAGGAACGGTTTCAGACTGCCTTCGAACAAACATACAGCGGGCGCTATGTCATCATCGACATCTTGACGAAAAAGGCCTATGTGGCTGTCTCCGTAGAGGAAAACATCAATAAAGCCAAAGCCGAGGCTCCCGATGGGCTGTTCCATCTAATACGAATTGGGTCCGCTGCACTCCGTACGTCAACAATCAACTCCTACTCCTAGATTCACTGACTATCCTGATTGGAAATGCATCACTACTGATGCCCAGAACACCAGAGGTGCCGGCATGGCACGTTTTCAATGCTCCGGACCGTTTTCTCGTAAATCACATGCGGATCGCTTATCTGCTATCACGCTGCTACCGGAATAGAACCAATCAGTTCATAGCGGGTAGGTACAACTCTCACAAAGGCAATCGTGGAGACGCTTAGATCAACTCGAGGTATCTCGGTGATGCTCGCTATCAGCCTTCCAGCCGTCCAGCTTCGGCTTCCGTTGATTCTCGCGATTGGATTGGTAGGATTTGTTCTGTTCTCGCAGGAATCCGCCCATGCCGTTGAGCCATATCCTCCTTTGTCCCTGTCCAAGCAAAACGGAGAGCAAAACGGCGGGTCAACGCTCCGCGAGATCGACTCTTCGATGTTGGACAATCGGCGGAAAGAAGCCCAAATGGATCTGAATGCTGTACGGCAAACTCTTTCATCTAAAAACGTGGTCGGCATGGTTCAAGAGGAGCAGCTGGAACGCCAAGCGCTGCTGGAACAGATCGTGCGCGGGTATGACGAGCAATTGAGTGATGTCCAGCGAATGGCTGAAGCCCGCCAGCGCCATGCCGACACCATCCGCAACAACAACGAGTGGAAAGGCATTCCAGGTTCGCCGCCTTATTCCATTTTTCTCGCGGATCAGTTGTGGGACGCCGTGTATTCCCTCGAACTTGCCGTAGAAGGCTTGCAGTCTCAACGAGAATTGCTCTCATTACGATTTGAACAGGCGCGCGAAGCACAGGCGACGGCGGAGGCGCGGCTGCGGCAGGTTTCGGAACGGTTGGAAGCCGCCAAAAATGCCGCACTGGTCGGTCAAGAACGCCGCCTTCACGATCTGGTTGCGCTACGTGCTCGGGTAGCTTCCGTGCTTCTTGAAGCGGCGCAACTCTCAAGAAGACGGGTGGAAGCAGAATTGGACGGCACTAGAGCCAGGCTCGCGTTCGAGCAGAGACGATTTGACGCAGTGTCCGCGCATGTCATCTTTACTGAAAATGATCTTGCGCAAATCAGGAGCCGTTTGGACAAAGAACACCTGCATATGGAAGAAAAACTGAAAGCAACGTTCACTGAGCGTCAGCGGCAGTCTCAGGCCGTCCAAGAAGCCGAGCGCCGACTGAACCGTCTTGGCAGCAAGCACACAGGAAAGGCTGAAGCGGAGGAGACTCCGGAGATATCTCGTGCGAAGGTGACAGTCGAGCTGGCTCAAGCTCGCATGGATAATCTGCTGGTACAGAGTGACCTTTTACAGCAATCCATGAACGTTGTGGCGGGGGAGCGTCAATTGTGGGAGAGCCGTTTCGCCATCGCTCATGCGACCGAGGCAGGAAAAGCTCGGGAAACTTATAAGCACTTCACTCCGTTCTTCGACAATTTCTTGACCTCCAGGAATTATTTGCGACAGCAGAGCGGAGTCGTATCTGGCCAAATCAGCGAGCTCGAAAATCGGATACGTCATGCACAGGTGTTACAGCAGGCAGTGTTACAAGACCTTTTTCGAGTATTCCACGAACGGCAAGAGATCTATACGCACGCTCTGCACCGAATGGATGAAGCGGCGAGATTCATGGAACGGTGGCGGACTGAATTCAAGCAGCAACAGAAAAACTTATCACTGTTGGACCATCTCGACGAGGGGCTTGTTCGTAGTGGGAACTTTCTGAAGGAAATGTGGCGATATGAGCTGTTCTCAGCGGAAGATACGATCGAAGTTGATGGCAAGACCATGACCGGCTCCAGGAGTGTGACGGTCGGGAAAACACTCACAGCTCTCATCATTTTCCTTATCGGTTACGTTGTCTGTGTACATGTGTCGCGGACCATCGGTCGACTGGCTGCGGCAAAATTCGGTATGGCGCAGGACGTCGCCAATCTGGTGCGCCAGTGGAGCCAAGCATTTCTCGTGACGTTTTTGATCGTGTTAAGCTTCACGTGGGTCAAAATTCCCTTGACGATCTTCGCCTTTCTGGGCGGTGCGTTTGCCATCGGCGCGGGATTTGGAGCACAAACGCTCCTCAAGAACGTCATCAGCGGCATCCTGGTGCTGATCGAACGGCCCTTACGAGTGGGCGATCTCATTGAGGTGGATAACGTCCGAGGTCGGGTGACGTCGATCGGCCTGCGTTCCTCGACCATTAGGGATGTCAAAGGGATGGAAACGTTGATTCCGAACAGCAGTTTTCTCGAGCGATATCTTACCAATTGGACGTATTCAAGCCGTCTAGGCCGATTTTCTCTTCGTGTCGGTGTTCCCTACGGGATTGCCGCCCAGCAGGTAGCAGAACTTCTCTCAGCCTTGGCCTTGCAGCATCCCACAGTCCTGAAACAACCTCCACCGCAAGTGCTTCTGGATGAGTTCGGGTCACAAGCCCGTATTTTTACGATGAATTATTGGCTCGAAATTGCCCCTGAGATCGATCCGAATGGGATTGCGAGTGAGTTACGCTTCGCTATCGAGCAAAAGTTTACGGAAGGAGGGCTTAAGGTGTTGCCGGCAGCATAAATCTCATGACTAAGGTCGGTTGTTTGAACTACCATTCCCGACCAACCTAATCGTAGGCCGCTCCCATATACCGGAAGAGACGCAATCAAGAAAAAAGGTGGAATTAGATCTTGAATCATGCAGGGCAAGAGCCAGCGCTTTACAGGGTGGATCCCTGTTCTGAATTTCCAATACCTTCTCAGCGCGCATCCGCGCATGGTAGACAGGGATGCTGTCAACTCTCTGAGGTTGGGCGCTGTATAGAGTAGACTCCCGCAAAGGAGCTGGATTCACAGCCTTGCGCCTCGATCATGTGCCCCCTACAATAGGCCCCACAGTTGAGGAACCTAGGTCCTTCGCCAGGCGCTCTTATCGCTGGTTTCCTGCCAGCTGTCCAGCGACCTATGAGAATTGGTCTCAAGAGGGACAGGAGATTGAACGATGAATCGCATTACCTTTCGTTTCCGCCAATCCCAGGCCGTGGATTTTTATTGGAACTTTGAGTTGGCTAAGCGAGGATCCCTACGCGAATTCAAGGTTCATCCCAACATCACCATTTATGAGTCGGTGTTCGACATCAGGAATCCGATTCAGGTAGGACATGCCTTGTCCCTCGCCAAGGCCTTGGTGCTCGACAAGCGAGCCGAGGTCTTTTCGGGAACCACGTCGTTGACCATGGAGACCGTCCGAGATGTGTTGCAGTGCTATCAACACTCGATGCAGGTCGACGACCATCATGCGCATTGTTGGTTCAAGATCCGGCTCACATTTGATCTGACCGTGACACGATTCGAGGTGGAGTCCGATGATTCGGGGAAGTCGTTCGTGTTCCCCTGTCGATGCGCGGCCACACAAGCCTATGGCATCCACTATGAGCACCCAGGAACGATCTATGCCCAACTGGATTCGGCCTTGTGGCGTGCCGG
>CAZOHW010000082.1:0-13072 GCA_964579525.1 uncultured Nitrospira sp.
CACCGAGACCGAGCGAAAACACCAGTGCGGCTCCATACCCAGTCACCCCAACCCATCCCCAGAGCAACACCAGCAACTCCGCCACCAAAATCACGACCGCCGTGTGCCGTGCACCAAGCCAATCCGCGCTCCATCCAGCGACCATCCGTAACACTGATCCGCCAAGGAGGGGCAAGGATACGAGCCAGGTGATCTCGGCGTCGCTCAACTGCAGCGCCGTGACCAGAGAGATTCCCATCGCCGCGACAAGTAACCAGACCATGAAACTCACGGTGAGGTGGAACCATGCCCCTACCAGCGAAGGCCAATGGCCGCTTTTCACAATACCCCAGATCTCAGACACTCTGAACCTCCCGATTCAACCCCAGCAACTATAGGGAAACCCCTTTGAAGGGCGCAAGAGAAACCGAGCCAGCTTCTACTCTCCATCCCCATCATCTTGGCGACCCAGCGATTCCGCCTAGAACGAATCCAGTGTTCTAACGAGTGTCCTCCATTCTCCCGTCAATAGCTCTCCCAGATTTCCTAGATATCGCCCCGCCGACACACTTTGTGCGGCTCATTCTGCTATAGTCACGCTCGTGATGAGTGACCAGGACCGCTTACAGGATGAGATGGGCGACTCCCTGGACCCAGAAATCCTCGAACCGGCAAATGACAAAGAGATCGAGGCCGACGCGGCGTCGCTGGTACTGGACATCCCTGCCTCCGACCACTCCCAGCCCGCCGATACCACCGCTGTGGTACCGGTTACCGCGCTGCAACAGTACCTCGCCGAAGTCCGCCGCCATCCCTACCTTTCAAAAGAAGAAGAACTCCAGCTCTTTCAGGAATAGCGCAGGCATGGCAGCCGAGAAGCGGCCGTCAAACTCATCATGGCCAACCTGCGCGTGGCCGTGTCGATCGCCGCCGAGTATCTCCATACCGGCGCCGACCACATGGATTTAATCCAGGAAGGGAACGTCGGCCTGATGCAAGCCATCAAGAAATTCGATGCTTCCAAGAACGTCCGGTTCTATGCCTATGCGGCCTGGTGGTCACGAGCCTATATTCTTCGGTACCTGTTGCATACCTTTCGGTTGGTGAAAGTCGGCACGACGCAGGATCAACGGAAGCTGTTCTACAATCTCAAAAAAGAGAAGGCCAAGCTCGAACGGGAAGGATTCGCGCCGGACACGAAATTGCTCGCCGACCGTCTGAATGTGCGCGAGCGTGATGTTGTTGAAATGGACCAGCGCCTGGGCAACTGGGAACTCTCGCTTGATCAACCGATCGGTGAGGCCCAGGAACACACCCTGCTCGATGTCTTACCGTCCCACCAAGAACCAGCAGATGAACAACTTGCCGATCATCAGTTGAAGACCCTCTTTCGGGCCAAACTCGCGGAGTTCATTCACACGCTCGAAGAACGAGACGAGGACATCCTGAGAAATCGAATTTTGTCCGAGCAGCCTCTCACCCTGGATGATCTAGGCGACAAATACGGTATTACGAAAGAACGGACCCGCCAATTGGAAGCTCGCATTATCAAACGCCTCCGCGATTACATGAAAAAGGACATCAAGGATTTCGACAGGCTCCGGGCATGATATCCCCGCCATTCCGCCCTATTTTTTCTGACCCAAATGGGCATAGAATATTGATATCCCAATAAGTTAGGATGCACGCGCGTCAGGAGGGAGAAGAACGCCCGGACAATAAAAATCCTTGATTCCCCTCTTGACTTGATTCAATGAAGGGCTATCTCCCTCCCTGTCACAAGACTTCTTGGGATCGCAAGCGAGTTCAGCTCAATTCCCAAACCGTCAACACCTAACGAGTTCACTTTCATCAGGAGGAGGTTCTGCTATGGGTACCGCTGAGAAGGAAAAGAAGAATGTCGCCAAGGGTTTCCAACCCCTGGGTGAGCGGGTGTTCGTCACCTACACCGAAGAATTGGAACGGACCGCCGGCGGGATTTATGTGCCGGATTCGGCAAAAGAAAAGCCTCAACGGGGAGTCGTGCAAGCGGTCGGCAAGAAGGTGGAAAACGTCAAGGTCGGTGATCACGTGCTGTTCGATAAGTACTCGGGCAGCAAGCTCCGCATCGATGACGAAGAGTGCTTGATCCTCAAGGAAGAAGACATTCTCGGCATCTTCACCAACTAAGTTCATGGACTAACGAAATCGTAAAAAACGATAAACAGGAGGAATCCAATGGCAAAGCAACTTTTGTACGGCGATACAGCACGAGCCTCCATCCTGAAAGGGGTGAATCAGCTCGCAGACGCCGTCAAGGCAACCCTGGGCCCAAAGGGCCGGAATGCGATTCTCGATAAGAAGTTCGGCGCCCCGACCATCACCAAGGACGGCGTCACCGTCGCCAAAGAAGTTGAACTCAAGAATCCGTATGAGAACATGGGCGCTCAGCTGGTCCGCGAAGTGGCCAGCAAGACCAGCGACACGGCCGGCGACGGCACCACCACGGCCACCGTATTGGCACAAGCGATCTTCCGGGAAGGCGCAAAGAACATCACCGCCGGCGCCAATCCGATGGAGATCAAGCGCGGCATCGACAAGGCTGTTGAGGCCGTCGTGGGCGAGCTCAAAAAACTCAGCAAGCCCTGCCAGAGCAAGACCGAAATTTCGCAGGTCGGCACCATCTCAGCCAACAACGACAAGACCATCGGCGATCTGATCGCGGAAGCCATGGAAAAGGTCGGCAAGGATGGGGTCATCACCGTGGAAGAAGCCAAGTCCATGACGACCTCGCTGGATGTGGTCGAGGGCATGCAGTTCGACCGCGGTTACATTTCTCCCTACTTCGTCACCAATGCCGAGCGGATGGAATGTTCCGTGGAAGAGCCGCTCATCCTGATCAACGAGAAGAAAATCAGCAGCATGAAGGACCTGCTTCCGCTGCTCGAGCAGGTAGCCAAGATGGGCAAGCCGCTCGTCATCTTGGCGGAAGAAGTGGAAGGTGAAGCGTTGGCTACCCTCGTCGTCAACAAGCTGCGTGGCACGTTGAACGTCGCCGCGGTGAAGGCTCCCGGCTTCGGCGATCGCCGCAAGGCCATGCTGGAAGATATTGCCATCCTCACTGGCGGCCAGGTGATCTCGGAAGATATCGGCATCAAGCTGGAGAACGTCAAGTTGACCGCTCTCGGCCGCGCCAAGCGGGTCACGATCGACAAGGACAACACCACGATCGTCGAGGGCTATGGCGATCCGAAGAAGATCGAAGGCCGCGTGAAACAAATCAAGGCCCAGATCGACGAGACGACCTCCGACTACGATCGTGAAAAGCTGCAAGAACGGCTGGCGAAGATCGTGGGCGGCGTGGCCGTCATCAATGTCGGCGCCGCAACCGAAACGGAAATGAAGGAAAAGAAGGCCCGCGTCGAGGACGCGCTCCACGCCACAAAAGCGGCCGTGGAAGAAGGCATCGTGCCTGGCGGTGGGACGGCCTATCTCCGCTGCATCAAGGCACTCGATGGGATCAAGGATGTCCCGGCAGAGCAGAAAGTCGGACTCGACATCGTCCGCCGCTCACTCGAAGAGCCGATCCGGCAAATCGCCACGAACGCAGGCGCTGAAGCTTCCGTCGTCGTCGGCAAGGTCCGGGAAGACAAGAACGCCAGCGGCGGCTACAACGCTGCGACGGACGAATATGTCGACATGATCAAAGCCGGCATCATTGATCCGACCAAGGTGTCGCGCTGCGCCCTGCAGAACGCCGCCAGCGTGGCGGGCTTGATGCTCACCACCGAAGTCATGATCACCGAACTCCCCGAGGAGAAGAAGGAACCGGTCGGCGGTGGCGGACATGGCCACAGCCACGGCATGGAAGAGAGGTACTAAAACTAAAGAGCTGATGGCCTATAGCCAATAGCTCGGCAGAAAGCATGAGGGGCTCGGTGGGAAACCACCGGGCCCTTTGTGTTTCAAGGGCTTTTCATGGCATTCTGAAGTTGAGCGAGCTAAGCCCATGAACGCTTTCTGTATCCAACCTGCAAAGGAGAAGAGTCGGCAGATATGTCGGTCGATGTATGCCTTGAGAAAGGGCTACATCTTTACGATCCTTGCATGGAAGTGCGGAATTGTTCGAAAAATGGTTGTAAGTTTCCGCGGGCTCCCGCCAATCCCAACAAGGCACGCCACACACCGAGACGGGCAAGCGCGTCCTCGATACTGGCCTGGACAAGCAGGTGTTGCGATTCGGCAACTTCAACGACTGTCGCGAGGCCCGCACGGTAGCGGGCCTTCGTCTGCACTTCGGTGTCTCGCGACGCGGACAATTGGATCGGAGTATTGTCCGCCATACGGCGCGCGGCTCTAACTGTCTCAACGGCTTTGGCGTGTTTCCCGGTGAGTGTCTGAATTGCCTGATCGTAGGCGGCCAGCTCCGCCACTTCATTGGAGTGCTCCATGGAACGCTTGGCACGAATGGCCACCAGGTCGAAGAACGCGAAGTTGACGGTCAAGCCACCCGCCCAATTCGGAACGTCCGGGAATAATGCGCCGGCACCACCGATCCTGTTGCCTTGATTGTCCCAACCACTGCCTCGTCCAAAGAAGGCCCCTTGCAGCTCAAACCGTGGTGCCCATGCATAATCATAGGCTTCCTTGCGTTTCCGGAACACCTCCGCAGTAGCCGACTGAGCAACGGCCAATGGATGGACCCAGGGTGCTGGGTCAGGAAACGGTGCGGCAGTCGGCAAGCGAAGCAAGGGATCTTGCTGAACTTCAATATGCTCACCGGCGACTCCGAGCATTTCCGCCAAGGCGGCCCGAGCGACTTCTCGCGCCTGTTCAGTTTGGATAAGCTGCGTACGAGCCATCGCTTCTTCGGCTTTCGCGCGACTCGAATCCACGCCAGGACGCAACTTGCTCTTGACGAGGACCTCGACCGTTTCGGCAAACACGCGCCGACGGTCCACATTCGCTTGCATCGCTTCGACGGCTTGTTCCGCCATGATGAGCGTGAAAAATGCCTCGCCGACCGCCAGGCCCACATCCAGTTTGGTTAAGTCTGCACCCGCTGCTCTCTGACGCTCCTCCGCCCTCGCCGTCTCCATATTGGCCCCACGCAGTCCGAAATCGAACGGCTCCCATGCAGCGACCACACCTCCGGCACTCCCCCATGCTCCGGAATAGGACTTCCTGGCAAGATCGGGTCCGGAAATCGGAAGCGTGAAAGCGTTTGGAAAGAACAGGCCGGAAACATTGTTGAAGGTGCTGTTGTTGACTTGGTATCCCATATCCAGTCTCGGCAAGTACGCGGTTCGTGTCAGATCAATACCTGATTTCGCAGCCGCTACACGAGCGACCGAGACGCGAACGGCGGGATAGTGTTCGATGGCGAATTGAATGGCCTGGTCGAGCTTGAGAGGAGAAGACGGAAGGTTCAGCGCTTGCCCATGAGCGGTTCGATTCTCTAACGTCACATTCATGGCCAGTAGAACCAGGCCGGCCCATATTATTGTGCATTGCCTCATCGCAATTCCTCCTTGCTAGCGTGTGCAATGTTTATACGCCATAAGGGATCGTCCGATTGCCTAGGACGAATACGAGGGGGCGACGCTTGGACGTTCATCACTCTGATGGGGCGGAGAAGCGAACCCTGCGTCTCAAGAATCCGATGCCAGCTCAGCCGAACGCAGATCGATCCTCGTTCCCGGGCGCAATTCATCGGTCCCTCGCACGACCACAGCATCGCGTGGTTTCACATCTCCAAACACTTCCTGGAGGTCATCCATGATTTCCCCCCGCCTGATAGGGACCCATTCCGTCGTGCCGGTTGGATCAACCCGGATAATAAACGTCCGCTCCGTGGTCGCCACCACGGCACTGCGCGGAACAAAAATCGTGGTGTACGGACGGCGCACCGGCCATTCCACTTCCGCGAACATTCCCGGCGCCAAGCGTTTTTCTCCATTCACGACGTCCAGTTCGACCGGCATCGTCCGAGTCTTGGCGTCCACTGACCGCGCAATACGCCGGACCACGCCCGTGAATCGTTCCCTGGGATAGGCGGACACCGTAAACGACACCTCCACGCCTTCGGTGATTTCCCCTACGTTAGCTTCAGGCACGGGAACAACGAGTCTTAACCGATCGAGCTGCTCTATGCGAAACAACGGTTTGCCCTGCCCGGCCGTCAGGAGGGCGCCCGGATGCACATGCCGCTCGGTCACCCTGCCGTCAAAGGGCGCCGTAATGATCAGGTACTCCTCGATTTCCTTGAGCGCATTGACACGTGCACGATCCGCATCCACGGTTTTTTCAGCGACTTCCAGATCATTCACGGCAATCGCCCCGGGAGTGTCGGCTGCGGTTCGCAGATGCTGAAGTGTTATCTGATCGGCGCGCAGCTTTGCCTCCGCTTCCGCACGCTGTGCGCGCAGTTCCGGTGCGGTTAACCGGGCGAGAACCTGCCCTTGCCGGACGTCATCGCCGCGATCAATTCCAATCCAATTGAGGAGAGCGGCAACCTTGGGATAGAGATCAACGGCCAGATACGGTAAGAGCTCACCGGGCAACCGCGCATTCGTCACCAGTTGACGGAGCTGAGCAGGAACCACCTCGACCGATCGGCGCCGCTCTTCCGGCTGGTCCTGGTTAACTCTCTCTTCCGACGGCGATGCCGTCAGAAAAACCATCAAGCCCGCACTGAGCGCGAGGAGCAACAGGCCGCCGCTAATCATCATCTTTCCACGAGCCGTCATGGATGTTCCTTTGTGACGCAGCTGATCAGAGTTTCCTGCAACATCGGCGCTTCCGGCAACAATGACGTGTATCTTGCCCTTCGTTCTCCGTGAACGAGGGCAAACACCGCGGGCACCACGAGCAAGCTGGAAAGCGTGGCGGCAACGAGGCCTCCGATTACTGCGCGGCCAAGAGGGGCTGTCTGCTCGCCTCCTTCGCCGAGTCCGAGCGCCATGGGAATCATACCGACGACCATCGCCAGGCTCGTCATGAGAATCGGACGCAGCCGTTCACAAGCCCCATCGATGGCAGCCGTTTCCGCGGCACAACCGGCCCTCCATCGCATATCCGCAAAGGACACCAGGAGAATGGCATTGGCTACCGCCACTCCCATGGCCATGATCGCCCCTAGAAACGATTGCACATTCACAGTCGTCTTCGACAGGAGGAGCATCACCAGCACACCGGCGAGCGCGGCAGGCAGTGTGGACAGCACGCTGCCGGCATTGCGCCACGATTGGAAGTTGCCAACCAGCAGAAGCAGGATCACCACCATCGTGAGCAAGAGACCGGTGTGCAACCCCGCCAATGTTTCGCGCATGGGACCGACCTGTCCGCGAAGAGTTACGGTGACTCCTTTGGGTAACGCCCCTAAAGCGGCGATGGCCTCCGTGACACGATCGGCGGCCCGTGCCAAATCTTCTCCAGCTACATTGGCGGTGATCGTGATCATTCGCTGCATATTGTGGCGATCATATTCGCCGAGCATCGTGCCTTGCGTCACAGTCGCCACATCCCGCACATAGACCCACGGATTGCCGTTGACCGGAGTCATGACCGGAATATTCCGGATGTCTTCCAGACCAGCCATTTGTGCCTGAGGGACTTCGATCTGGATCTGATAGGCGACGCCTGACGAAGGATCGGCCCAATACATTCGCTGAGTAAACCGGCTCGAAGAGGTGGCCGCGACCAACGAACGCGCCACATCCTCCGTCGTGACGCTCAGCTGCCCCGCTCGAAACCGGTCCAGGTCGACTTCGACGGTCGGATACTCCAACGGCTGTCCGAATTGGAGATCGCGCAGCGTCGGAACGGTGCGCAGTTTGGCCATCAGCTCACGGGCAATCGTCATGTTGGCGTCTAAGTTTGGGCTCGCGATGGCGACCTCGATCGGGGTAGGAGCGCCGAGGCTGAGGACTTGGCTGACGAGATCTCCCGCTTCAAACGAATAGGTCGTGCCGGGGAGGCGCTCGGGCAACTTCCGGCGCAGACGGTCCTTCAAGTCCTCGACTGAGATTCCGGCGTTCCGTTTCAGGGCGATCCTCAGCACTGCCTCATGAGGCCCGCTGGTCCAAAGGTGCAGCAAATTGACAGGGTAACTTGAGCCGACCGTCCCGACATACCCAAGTGTCACCCCGACGTTGTCCGGGCCCGCCTCTTGCTGAATCGCGGCGAGCACCTCTTTCGCGAGGACTTCCGTGCGTTCGATCCTCGTCCCATCCGGTGCCCGGAGTCGCACCTGAAATTGCCCGGCATCCGCCACAGGGAACAGCTCTGTTCCAAGATACTGTCCTGCAACCAGGATGACGATGACGACACCCGTTGCGTACCCGATGACAATGAACCGGCGATGGAACAGAAGGGCCTGCAGACATCGCCTGTACCAGAGCTTGACACGTTCAAACATCCCAACCCCCTCCTGGGGAGAGGCTTGCGCATGGCCGAGCAGCCACACAGCCATGATTGGAACGAAGGTGTTGGAGAGGACATACGAAGCCATCATGGCAAACCCCACCGCCAAGGCGAGCGGGACGAACAAGGCGCGGCCAATACCCGTCATGAAAAATGAAGGAATGAAAACGGCCAGCACGGCCAACATCGACACGAAGCGCGGTACAATCGTTTCGGCACTGGAATCGATGACCGCATGGGCGGTGGAGATTCCCTTTCCGAGATGGGCATGGATACTCTCAATCGCAACGGTCGAGGCGTCTACGAGTACCCCAACGGCCAGTGCCAAGCCTCCCAGTGTCATGATATTGATCGTCTGACCCGTGATCCACAAAGCAACGACCGACCCGAGCAGCGCAAAGGGAATGGTTAGCAGCACAATCAGGCTACTCCGCCAACTCCGCAGAAAAATCAATACCATCAGCCCGGTCAGCAATGATCCCAACAGAATCTCGGTACCGAGCGCCTTGATCGTATTGGTCACGATCGCCGACTGATCGAACTCCAGCGAGATGTCAATATCATCCGGGATAACGGCTTGAAAGCTCGGTAATGCCTCTTTAACCCGATTGATCACCGCCAGCGTCGAGGCATCCGCCCGCTTCGTGACAGGGATGTAAATTGCGCGGTGGCCATTGAAAAGCGCATACCCGGTCAGGATATCCGCTCCATTTTCGACCCACCCGACATCGCGGAGAAAAACCGTAGGCCCCGCACCAGTTCGGATGGGAAGATCACGGAACTGCTGGATATCGGAAACCACGGCGTTGAGGGCGGTGATCGTCATGAGATTGTGAATCCGCACATTGCCTGCCGGTGTAATCACATTCCCCTTGTTGATGGCCTGAACCACCTCTTCCGGAGACATCTGATAGGCGCGTAGTCGCTCGGGATCGACGTGAATCACCACGGTACGGGCGTTCCCACCGAAGGGCGGCGGAGCGGAAACACCGGGAAGGGTGGAGAACAAAGGCCGCACACGAAACAATGCCAGATCTTGCACTTCGCCGGCATTGCGCGTCTCGCTATGGAACACCAGATACCCGACCGGCGCGCCCCCTGCATCGTATCGGATGATGTCCGGAGGCAATGTGCCGGGAGGCATAAAGGCCCGCGATCGGTCGATGTAAGCCACCGTCTGTGCCAATGCTTGGTTCATGTCGGTACCCGGATAAAAGAAGAGTTTGATGAGTGCGGCGCCCTGAATCGATTTGGACTCAACATGTTCGATCCCAAGAATGTAGAGGACATGGTATTCATAGAACGAGACGAGATACGCCTCCATTTGAGATGGCGCCATGCCCCCATACGGCTGGATTACGTAAATGGCTGGCAATCCCAGATCAGGAAAGATGTCGATGGGCATGCTCGATAGCGCGAGAACGGCACAGAGCACCACCGCGACGATGACCACCAGAAGAGTGACGGGCCGACGCAAGGCGGAAAGAACCATCGACATAACAGGGCTCCGTTTGGGTCTGAGTGATTCTGGAAGACAAATCAAGCAAGCAATGGACCAGGAGGCGATCGTGGCAGCAGGGAGGAAGTCTTGTCGCCTTCATTTGGAATTGATGCTGCGAACCACTGAACTACTGGGAGCAATCCGACAATGGGTTGCGGGAGAGAACACTGGTTGGAACACGGGAGAAACAACCGCGCTTTGCTTGCCAGCCGTTCGACCGGCATAGTGAGCAGAAATCCCCCATGGCGAGGGAATTCTTCTTAGAGTTCAGGATTTTTGTGCGAGGCCGTACTCACGGATCTTGTCGAACAGCTGCCGGCGGCTGATGCCCAGGAGACGGGCGGCCCGCGTGCGATTCCACTTCGCGTGGTCCAACGCTTGATGGATTACACGCCGTTCAGTCTCAGCGAGAATGTCCTTAAGATTGAATGGCTGGATGGAAGGTGAAGGTGAAGGAGCACTGGAACCAGGCAATCCACTGGCCTTCAGATCGTCCAACTGAATGAGACGCCCTCTCGTTAAAATAGCTGCTCGGGCCAACACATTCTGCAGCTCCCGGACATTACCAGGCCAGGATTGAAGCGGGAGATACTGGGCCACTTCCGAAGAAAGGGCCAACTGCGGCCAATTGTATTTTCTCGACAGTGTCTTGATGATGTGTTCGGCAAGAGAGAGTATGTCACCGCGCCTGACACGCAGCGGGGGTAGTTCGACTGTGACCACGTTCAAACGGTAATACAGATCCTCCCGGAAGCGATGCTGCGTGATCAGCGCGGAAAGGTCACGGTTCGTTGCCGCAATGATTCGTACATCAACCTGAATTGTCTGTTCGCCACCGACTCGCTCGAACTGTCCATTTTGCAGCGTACGAAGAAGCTTAGCCTGCAAATCGATATCAAGGTCGCCGATTTCGTCGAGAAACAGCGTTCCTCCGTTCGCCTGTTCGAACCGCCCGATCCGGCGCGCGACCGCGCCGGTAAAGGATCCGCGTTCATGCCCGAAAAACTCACTCTCCAATAGCGTTGGGCTGAGCGCGGCGCAGTTCACCTTGACAAAGGGTTTCCCTGCACGGCCCGAATTGCGGTGAATAGCATTTGCCACCAGCTCCTTACCGGTGCCGCTTTCGCCGAGCACCAATACCGGTTCAGAGCTTACAGCGATCTTTCCGATGGTTTTGAAAACTGCAAGCATCGCAGGACTCTCTCCGACCAACTCATCCTGCAGTCCGTCTGTATCGTCTTCCGTCGTCAATGCTCGCACCTGCGCCACCAGGACAGTCTGCTCCAGAGCGCGTCGAACAGTGAAGAGGACATCGTCCAGATCGAACGGCTTGGTGATATAGTCATAGGCTCCGAGCTTGATCGCTTCGATCGCCGCGCTACTTCCTCCTAAAGCAGTGATGACAATGACCGGGGTATCCTCCAATCGGTCGTGATGATCGCGTAAGATGTCCAGGCCAGTGCATCCTGGCATCTTGAGATCGAGCAGAACCAGAGTCACGGAGAACGCCTCCAATGCTTTTACTGCCTCCAGACCATCCGCGGCCTCCACAACCCGATACCCTTCCGATTCCAAAAGAACACAAAGGTTTCTCCGGATCACAGGATCGTCGTCGGCAACGAGGATGGTGTCTGAATCACGAGGTGTTGTCATAGTTTCTATTGTTCAGCTACCGGAAGAACGACTCGGAACATCGCCCCGGCGCTGGGTTGATCGACCAGTTCAATGATCCCCCCGTGTTGAAGAATGATCTCACGGCACAATGCCAATCCCAGGCCCGTCCCTTCTGGACGCGTGGTGAAGAACGGTTCAAACAGATGCGTCCGGTCTTTTGACAGAATACCGAGACCTGTGTCGGTAATGGTGATCTCCACAGCTCGTGCCTGTTTTTGCTCGCGCGTCTTACAAGAGAGACGGCCTCCGTTCGGCATCGCTTGCAGCGCATTAGTAGTAAGGTTCAACAGCGCCTGGCGCAATGCAGTCGGAGATCCCAACAAGAGCGGCAATCCTTGTTGGAGATCAAGATCAAGGCTTACGGCTTGGGCATCGGCTTGTGCTTCCAGCAGCTTGAATGTCTCTGTCACCAATTCGTTCATCTGGATCGGCCGCCGGTCCGCATGTTCGGCTCTCGCGAAATGCAAAAGACGAGTGAGAATCTCGTTGAGACGGTCTGTTGCCTGCACGACCGCATCCACAGAACCCATGATATGAGCCTGATCAGGAATCCGTTGCCAGAGTTGGATCGTCGAGCGGATGCCGGCCAGAGGATTTCGAATCTCATGCGCCACGCCCGCAAGCAATTTCCCAAGCGACGCGAGTTGCTCCGATCGCCGTAATTCTTCCGTGAGTTTTTCCTGTGCGGATCGTTGCCGTGCAAGCGATTGACTGAGCGTGAACGTCAGCACCAAGGCCAAGGCCAGGCCCGCTAAGGCGAGGCCGACGGAAATTTTATAACGACGAAGCTGGCTTTGCAGTTGCTCCGGTCCAGTCAGGCGAACCATTGCCCAGGTCGCAGCGAGCGCGGGGCGTTCGAAGCCGATCGCCTCCGTCACGATCATGACACGACTGGGTCCCACATCGCGCACGGTGAAGAGCGGGGTCGGTTCAGAGAGGCTTTGTTGAGCTTGTTGGCGAATCAACGGCGCTTCCAAAGGCGGCGGGTCGGTCCGAGACCGTTCTGCAGGATGCATCGCACCGGCGGTGGGAAAACCGTACCCGCTAAACCGATTCGCATCGCGCAGATAAAACCCGCCCTCTATGCCGGGGAAATTCGCGAGCGCCTCCTTCGTGATCGAGGCCAAGACGTGATGCAATTCTTCAAACTGTTCAGGTGTTTGCGGTGGCAACGGTCGAAGCGCTGAGTTCGCCGATTCAGCCATGAGGCGGCTGACTTCCTGCAAGGAAGCGCGAATCTGCAGCTCTTGTTGCGGAAGCGTCGCAGCCGAGTACGTGTTGTAAAGGAGCGTGCCGATAGACCCGAGCAAAAGCGCGACGATGACCCCGCCCTGCAGACGTGTACTCCAGGTTCTCGGCATAGGGTCCCCCTTGTATTTCCAGTTTCGCCGGGCATCCTTACGAAATACAAGACCCGTACCATTGCCGCCGAAATCTTCACGGAACTATGCGTATCAGGCGGCCACAGCCACGGCATGGAAGAGAGGTACTAAAACTAAAGAGCTGATGGCCTAT
>CAZOHW010000083.1:0-13022 GCA_964579525.1 uncultured Nitrospira sp.
ATTATAGGCATAGCCGAAGGCGATGGCGGTTTGAGGGGTTCGGGAATTAAGAATGTCCCCCTGTCCATATCCGGGATTGCCCGCGATCTTGTAGAGCAACCTGGCTGTGTACATCATCTCGCCCGTCAGAAAGCGGGTATCGTAATTGTAGGTTCTGGTGGTGCCCGCATTCGGTGCCCCCGGCGTTCCGGTTGGAGGCAACACATTCTGACTGACGGCGGTCCCCTCTCGGGTCAGGTTAGCCCCGACCCCTCCCCAAATGCCGAAGGCATAGTTAAACTTATACCTCTCCTCGTCACTCATAACGCTGATTCCGATGTCCCGGCTGCCTTGCAAGTTGGCCGCAAACACCCTCTGCACAATCATGGGGTCCGCAAAAGTAGTAGTGGCATTGGACGTGATGAGGGCGCGATTAAACCACACTCGCTGTTGACCCGCCTGAATAGTGGCCCAGGGAATGTGCCAGGAGGAGATATACGCATCGAGCAGATTGACTCGTCCACTCCCTCCTTCTTGGTCAGACGCGGGCTGGGTTGCCGCTATGGAAAAATTGTAACGAAGGTCAGGATCGAAGGCATGACCCAAGAATTGGAGCTGCACATTTGACACGGTAAATTTATTGGAATCCTGCGCGAACCGAAATGCTCGAAACTCGACTTGGCCACCAAGAATCTCCGGATTTCGTGAGTCTCCGATGGTTCCCCACGCATCATTGTACGTGCTGTGGCTGTAGCGAACCTGTGTGAGAAGTCGAAGCTTGAGAAGGAATTTGTCTCCAACGCGAAGGTTCAATCCGTTGTTCACATCGACATTGAAATTCGGCTTCGTAAGCCGCTCTTTGGTCTCGATGGCTTTCAGACCTTTACTGTATTCCTCTTCGGTGATCACCCCTTTCAGGTAGAGATATTTCAATCCGGGATCTTCCCCCGAATAGTATTCCCATCTCCCCTCTTTCTTGATGAACTGGCCTTCCTCAACCGCCTGCGCCGGCAACGTCCGGAGCAGAACAATGATGATGATCGGGAATAAAACTGACAAACCGGAAATTCTCATGTCGCGTCCTCCCTGACCTGAAAACTTCCGGTGATCCGGTCAGTTCTCGTATGGATTTCCTGAACCCCAAAAGGGTCGCTACTATCCAGTTGTCTGGACAGCCAAACTGGCGGTCATCTCTCCCGCAGCCGACAATGATTCTGGATCGTCATTGGAAGTCCGCTGGATTGGTTCGTGAGGATGTCGAATCGAACCGAGTCTTCTCCTTACGCTCTATTTGAACCACTTTCGAATCATGGACAATAATTTCCACCGACCCATACCGAATACCCTTCAGGGCAAGCAGAATCGCTTCCTCGATGCTTCGCTGCTTATGACGATCCAATTGTTCTATATGGTTCATGATTGTCCAGCTCCAGGAAACGAAAGTTTATTCCCGTATCGATCCTCCGAGATCGAAGAGAAAAGAAACGGCCTCACTGACAGTTGGCCATGAGGATGAACATCTACTGACTGGAGAAGAAGTGGGCCTTCGGAAAACGGATTCCAGCTCTGACGATACTTCTTAATTTCGTCATCCGTAGGAACCCAGTCAAAAGCCCAAGCTGACCGTGCAAGGAATAGAGCGGCTGAAGCTAATAGAAACAAGGGAATCATTGTACGCATCGTTCTAATCTCGATTTATTTCAATACAACTTAATTCCGATCATGATTGTGATATATTCATATACTTCAACTAAACTTGTCTGTCAATAAAATAAACTAGTCTGATATTTGCTTACTTCTGAGATATGAAATAGATTCATTTGACAATTATAATTGACATTTGTCCATTATAATTGCTACAGTTTGCGCATGACTTCAAAACAACCTCCTGCCGAATCAGATTTCTCCTGCACTAATCATCTAAAGGAATTTCGCGTGCAAAAAGGGTTTTCGCAGAGCGACCTGGCTGTCCGAGCAGGGATTACGAGACAGGCCATCTCTTCCATTGAATCAAATCTTTATCTGCCGACAACAGCCATTGCCCTTCGCTTGGCCTCGATTCTCGGCTGCCGTGTTGAAGATCTGTTCTCACTCACAGAAAGGGAAAGCATCGTTGAAGGCAAACTCATCGGCCACTTGCCGCACCGCGAAGTCCCGATCCGAGTGAAGGTAGCGATTGTAGGAAAACAGACTGTCGTACGCCCTCTGACCGGACTGGGCGAACAATTGTCTTTCACGGTCCCGACAGATGGTTATGTAGCCGCGAAGCAGGATGAGAAATCCGGTACGAACGTCCAGGTGAAGCTCTCTCGGCCTCGACGGGAGATTGAACAGGAGATCTCTGTGGCTGGATGCGACCCGGCCATCTTTCTCGCCGGGGAACATTTGCGAAGACAGAAGGATCACAGCACGGTGGTCGGTTGGACGATGGGAAGTATGGCCGCGCTTCAGGCATTACAGGGCGGCGAAGTGCATGTGGCAGGGCTCCATCTGTTCGATCCGTCCACGGGAGAATCGAATCTGCCGTTTCTCAAAAGATCCCTCAAAGGATCCGCCTATGAAGTCGTGACTTTCGCGACCTGGGAAGAAGGGTTTTTGGTTCGCGGGGGCAATCCGCTTTCCATTCGTACTGTTACCGATCTTACCGAACCGACAGTGACGTTGGTCAATCGAGAGGAGGGATCCGGGGCGCGACTCCTGCTCGATCAACGGTTGCGAGCCTCCGGTGTAGAACCAGCGCAAGTCCCTGGATACGACCGGTGCGTGTTTTCTCATTTTGAAGTGGCTCGAGCCATCGATGGACGCCAGGCTGACGTCGGAATCGGAATTCGTTCGGCTGCGCAACTCTTTGGACTCGATTTCGTCCCACTACAAACCGCCCGCTACGATCTTGTTGTACCAAAGCTCTACCTAAAGTCCCATCCAACCTTAGCTCACTTATTTGAGACCATCGTGAGCCGACCGTTTCGAGACGAGATCGAAGCATTGGGGGGATACGACACCAGCGAGACAGGGAAAATCCAAGCGTTGTGCGTCGCTTGATCTCTTACCTATGCAAAAATTCACACACGCGGTTAAGAAACGACTCCGGCTCCCTTTGTTTTGTTCAAGCCCTTATGGCAGCCATTCTACTCGCTACTCGGGAGCCGCCACCGCATCCTTTCACTCCCATCAGGAGAAAGAGCCATGCTTTCAACCTGGCACCGATATATTGGAATCATTTTCTTCTACACAGTGGTTGCATCCGTGTCTCCTGCCCCCTCTTGGGCGGACCTCGATGACATATCGCCTAGTTTATACAACCTGGTCAATCGAATCTTTCCACCGGCACCGGAGGAAGACATCGCTAAATATCGTCGCCGTTGGAATCCTTTTGCCGCAGGCCCCATGCTGAACCCGGCCGTAGATATTCAACCTAAGGGGCAGACTGTCGTACATCCGTATGTTTTTGGTGAGATCGGACACATGCGGTCCGGAAATCAACTCACGGCGGGAAATTTCTTTGGCGGTCCTTCACATGACTCGCCGTTTCACCTCAACGCGTCACTCTTTCTGCTCCCCATCGAATACGGCTTGACCGATTCACTGGAAGTCGACATCGCGTTCAGTTGGGTGGACTGGTTCGCAACGCAACAGAATTTCAACCAGAACAGTACCCGCAACGCGAACGGGCTGGGGGACACCACCATATTCATGAAACACCGGCCCATCATTCAGGACCACGACACATGGCGCCCTTCGGTGACGTTCTACCACAGCATTTCTCTGCCATCGAGCGAATGGGCGAATACGACCGGCATTCTCGGCGGCTTTGCGCCTTTCGGACGGCTGCCATCAACCCGGTTCGGTGATCTCGAGTTCACCGAAGGAATCATGATGCGCAAGAACATCCAGCCGTTCCGCTTCATAGCGGCGGCCTATTACTCCTACGGAACCCCGGGGAGTAAGAACGGCATGAATACCTATGGCGGCGACCTCGTGAATTGGCGTTTGATCATGGAACATGTGCTGGACGACTCAAAAGGCTTTGGTTACATGATCGAGCTGGTCGGGCTTCACGGACTGGGTTGGCGTCTCGATGGTCATTCGATCAACATACCTGCACCGGGACAGACCTCCAACCCGACCTTCTCCATGATCGGCGTTCAGCCGTCGTTCGAGTACAAGTTCTCTAATAACATCGTCATTGCAGGAGGCGTCCTCTTTACGGTAGCCAGTCAGAATCAGATCGACGCCGTCTACCCCAACCTTACCCTCTATTACTACTGGGGGAGCAAAGGGAGACCGGTGATCATGCGATGACCTCGTTCCTTGCGGTTGTTAAGTGGACCACACAGGCGCGTTTCTCGCATGTCATCAAGCACAGAATATTCAAACTATCAATACACCGTCGAGCAATGGAGGCGACAGCATGGAGCGAATGATGGGGAGGCAAGCAGCAGCAATCGCTATGTTGGGAGGGCTCGTTCTGGGCGCGAGCAACGATGCTCCGACCTGTAACGCGAGTTGCACGGTTGATGTTGCGAATAAACAGTGGGTATGCACCTGCCGTTGGTCAGCTCCCTTAGGATTGGCATGCGCGCAACGAACATTCGCTGTCCCGGCCGGCGCGACAATCGCCAGTCCCGAGAAACCGGTAGAAGACACCGCTTCGCCTTTTGAGCCCATTAAATTAACCGGAGGAGAATTTGAATTCCTTGACGGACAACTGACCTTCAAGACATACCAGAATTATGAGCTGAGAAGGCCGTACGTCATACCGTACCGTTTTCAAGACCAAAGCGGCAAGGTAATCCGAACGGGCACGGTCACAGTGACCCAAATCAATGCGAAAGAATAGCCTGCTCGTAAATATGAACGCTTAATCCTTAAGAGGAGTTTCGATGCTGAGAAGAAATTTTGCCCTCTTGTGCGCTCTGCGTTTACTGCCAGAAGCAGGCTCAGTGAACGCCGTTGAACATGTCGAATTGGCACAGAAGGACGGGAACTAGGTGGTCAAGAACACGAAAGGCCCGCTCTTCATGTTCATGGGTGCGGATGAGGAATCGGCATTCGCTCCGCTGTGCAACTTTTTGACCGTTTGGCGTGTGACAGGCAGGAGAAATTCGCATTAGATCCGCACAGGCAACCGACAAGAGGCTCTCATAACAATGGTTCTTGCTCTCATCCACTTCATTTCCGGAGGTAGTCATGACACGACACTTATATAGACATACTGGGATGATAAACATGTTCCGCAGCGTCGTCCTCTGCGTCTTTCTTACAGAGACACCGGCTTACGCAGGTACGGTCACCATCGCGGTGACACCGGGTACGCTGGACGCGGTCGATACGATTGCTCGAGCATTCGAAGCAGCGCATGCGGGCGACAATGTGCGCATTGTGGTCGCCTCGGACACTGAATTGAAAGGAGCGGCGAAGAACCTACCGCTACAGATCGTCGTGTCGGATAACATGTCCCTCATCGAATGGATGGAAGCGCGGAACTTCGCCAGCCGGCCTACAGGAAACCCGGGGATATCTGTGCTCCTTGCGGTCGTGGCCCCTCTATCGGATACCACCGACTTCAATTCAACAGGCGATTTAATCAATCGGATGAAGCAACAGGATGCGGTCCTCACGATCTCCGATCCACTCAAAACCGATTGCGGACGTCGCGCGCAGATTCTGCTCCGTACATTGGGTATCAGTGCCGAACCATCCGCTCGTCTGATGCACTCCAAACATACCGAGGAAGTCATGGCCCTCGTGCGAAACGGGAAAGCCCAATTTGGGCTCGTGTTCGCTCCCGAGGCCATAAATGCCAAGGGCATCAGGGTTCATGGATTATCAGCTCCAACAGTCTCCGCTCCGATTCACGTCTTTGCCGTCAAGCAAGGTCAACAAAGCCACGCTGTCGCGCAACGATTCTTAGCGTTTGCGAATTCATCGGAAGGCCGGGATGCGATGAAGACGAAAGGCTACGAGCCCATAAGTGACTCGGCATTGACCAGGACGCCTTCATAGTCCATTTCCCGATAGCCGCAACGTTCGCTCAAGGCTCACATTAAGGAGGCGTTTAGAATGAATGTGCCATCGAAGGCGTTCAGAGGCAGTCAACATCTTATTGTGCACGTGTTTTTACTAAGTGTGTTATTGCTACTTACTATTAGTTGTGCACGGCTTCCCGTTCCTGTCCAGGTTGTATATGAAGATCAGAGTCTGCTGATACGGACCGAGCGTGTCTCCAATAGTAAAGACTATAGCCATCCACTCTCTCTCAAAGCTGATGACATAGCCAAAATCCTCAGCGGAATATCGGTGCAGGAGCGCCCGGCTTCATGGCCATTGCGATTATTCGGGAAAGATACGAAACCGGAGCATCTGTTTCGCGAAGATCAGATACAAGCCCTTGCGCCGTACCTTGCTGACGGACTGCGCACAGCAAAGCCAAACGAGCGGGTTGCATTTGCGCTCTATGCGCCTGGCCCAAATTCAGCTTATGAACGGTATGTCACGTCCGGGTGGATCGCAGTCAGAAACCCATTTTTTCATATCGCGATTGAATATGTAAGAAACCTCCAGCCTCGATCACCCACCAGAAATTATTATCCCTTCTATCCGGAGATGCCCCCTGCCCCACCGGCATCCGACGTGTTTTTTGAACCTCACGAGTTCTGGATGGCAGACCCTGTCGACGGAAACGCGGCTGTTCAGTTTCGCGACTACCTTCGCACGGCATCCGGAAACGAAGGCAGCTGATCACTTCAGAACCAACCACACTTAAGCCGGGGCTCATTTTCAATAGAAAGCCGATGAAAGGCGGTGCAGTCTCATGAGGTTCGCACAATACAAATCGTGGTATCTCATCGTCGCAGTTCTCTGTTTCATGTGGTCGATGGGAGAACTTGGTTGGTTCACCACACCCACGGCATGGGCGGCGGAGACCGGCCGCCTCATTCAGAAGAACGGCGACTACATCTTCGTGGAAGATCAGGACCCGGCGCTTCGCCTCCTGCTCGAACGAGCGGTCAAGCAAGGAACGATTACGCAGGAGGAATATGACGAAGTCCGGAAAGCCTCGCAAGCGCGCGCCCAAGCGGCCACTCAGGACTTCCGGGTTTGGTACGACAAGGGGCTGAATATGTCGGTCAACGACAATGCCTTTTTCCTCAAAATTCGGGCCCTGACCCAATTGCGATATACCCACTGGGAGCGGAACTCTCTGTGGAGGACATCGGGAGATTTCAAAAACTACCCCGAGTTTCTCGGCGTCTTCGGCAACCTTCGGGCGTCACGTTATGAAGGGAGCGCCGATACCTTCCAGGTTCGGCGCGCGAGACTCCAATTCGCCGGTCACCTGTTCGACCCGGATTTCAGGTATTTCATTCAGCTGAGCGCAGAGACTGGCGAGCAGGCGGCCAACGCATCGGGCGTCCAACTGCTCGATTGGAATTTTCAATTTACCCGCTGGCGCTGGGCCAACATCTGGGCCGGGCAGTACAAGGTGCTCTTTAATCGTGCTCAAATCAACAGCACCGCCTCGATGCAATTTGCTGATCGCGCGCTGGTGATGGATGCCTTCACGGCCAGCGGTCTCGATCGTCGTGACATCGGCATCACGCTGATGAACGACTCGGATCTCCCGATCAATTATTACTTCGGTATATTTAACGGACAGGGCCCGAGCCTTACTGGCCTTGGGTCGTTTCAGTCTGAAGGGGTGGATGGGAGCAATAACTTTCGAGGACGGCAATATGCTGTGGGAGCAAATTTCCGGAATAACGCCAATGAGCTCATGTACGTCGCCCGGCTGAATTGGAACGTCCTGGGAAATCCCGGCTACTCGGAGGGCGATATTGCCTACTCCCAGACCCCACAGCTTGCTGTCGGCGGCGGCTACTCGTACAATCCGGCTATCAATACCAGTTCGTCATATGATCCGTCAGACCCCGCGAATTCAAATTTCAGCCTGCAGGCGGACTTGACCGATCTCACCGTCGCAAAACGGCAATTAGGTGCAACCGGCAACGGGCGACTGCTCGGGAACGGGGTGATGAATTTGACCACCTGGGCCCTGGATGCCAATTTCAAGTATCGTGGGTGGTCGCTCCACAGCGAGTTCTACTACCGCAACAACACATTGCGCGAGCAGGTGATCCGAAATATCCCACGACAGTTGGGGAATTCGACCGGCTGGTATGTCCAATCAGGGTACTATCTGATTCCGAAACGGCTGGAAATTGCAGCTCGTTATTCCTATTGGGACCCGGACACCAAAGCCAGCCAGGATTTAATCAAGCAAATCGATGCGGCAGTCACCTATTATTTTCAATCGACCCACGATCACAAGGTGGTGTTTCAGTACTCGACTGTGACGATGGGCACAGGCGGATTTGCTGCAGGGCGAAGCGCGCCTGATGCCGTCAATGTCGGGACGACGGGAGGAGTGCACAATGTGTTCGTTGTGGACGGACCGGGCACACACGCCGGCCAAAATCTCGTGAGCCACGCGTTCACGTTCCAGTACCAGGTGTTTTTCTAAACCAGCAATCACAGAGAGAGAACTATGCTCCAACGAGCAGAACAATGGTTATATGGCAACGTGTGGCTTTGAAGACGCATCGTTCGAACACGCCTCGTCTCGGCAGTGCGGAGAGAGGCTGATATAAAGGGGAACGCATGGACATCACATTCACGCGGACGCTGTCCGCTCTCAGACTCCTCGCCTTGTCGTTGGCGGCGACTCTATCCCCACTGATACAGGTCAGCGCGGGAGAACTCACCGCTGCCGTCGCCGCGAATTTTCTGCCGCCGTTTCGCGAAATCGCAATGGAATTTGAAAAGACGACCGGCCATCACATTCAAGTCGCCGCCGGCTCCTCTGGAAATTTCTACTCGCAAATCAAGAACGGCGCCCCCTTCGATGTGTTCTTTTCTGCCGATAAGGAACGTCCCAAGCTCTTAGAGGACGAAGGCTTGGGTGTGAAGGATTCCCGTTTCACCTATGCCATTGGACGTCTCGTACTCTGGAGTCCGAATGCCGACTTGGTGAGGGGGGAAGAGACGCTGCGCTCAAAAACCTTCAAACGTCTGGCCATGGCCAATCCGAAAACTGCGCCGTATGGTGTGGCAGCCATGCAGGCGATGCAAAAGCTTGAACTATGGGACAATCTACAGCCCCACATTGTCATGGGGGAGAGTCTTGGTCAGACCATGGGATTTATTGAGTCCGGTAATGCGCAGTTGGGGTTTGTCGCGTTATCGCAGGTACTGGATCCGAAGATCAAAGGGAAAGGCAGTCGCTGGGATGTACCGAACCATTTGCACGAGCCAATTCAACAGGACGTGATTTTATTGATAAAAGGGAAGGACAATCTCGCGGCAAAAGCCCTCTTGGAATTCATGGGTGGTCAGCAAGCCAAGACCATCATAGAACGCTATGGGTATGAACTGAAGTAACAGATAACGCAGAAGGCATCGATGGGAGTATTGACGGACCTGGACCTCAGCGCGCTGTGGGTCAGCGTGCGACTGGCCACGCTGACTGTTATTGTGCTGCTCATCGTGGGCACGCCGTTCGCCTGGTGGCTGGCCCATACCAAATCCCGATGGCGACCGATCGTGGAGGCCGCAGTTGCGCTCCCGATCGTGCTGCCGCCCACTGTCCTGGGGTTCTATATTCTCGTCGCACTAGGTCCTTACGGACCGTTTGGCCGTGTTGCCAATCTTTCACTCGCCTTCACGTTTACCGGGTTGGTGATCGCCTCGGTCTTCTATTCCATGCCGTTTGTCATCCAGCCACTGCAGAGTGCTTTCGAGGCCGCCGGCAAGGCTCCTCTGGAAGCAGCCTGGTCGCTCCGCGCCTCCAAGCTTGATGCGTTCTTGACCGTGATTTCTCCAATTGCCCTGCGGGGATATATCAGTGCCATTGTGCTGGGGTTTGCACACACGATGGGAGAGTTCGGGGTCGTCCTCATGGTTGGTGGATCGATTCCGGGACAGACCCGAGTCCTGTCCACCACGATCTTTGATCATGTGGAAACCATGGAGTACGCGCAGGCGCATGCAATTTCTGCCTTCATGCTGCTCTTTTCGTTCCTGGTGTTGTTGGCCGTCTACGTGACCAATCGGCGATTTCCGATCCACGTCTCATGAGTCAATTACGCGCGCGATTCGACCTGCCATTATCGACATTCCGTCTAAACGTGGATCTGGATGTGCCGATATCGTGCATTACCGCAATCTTCGGTCCTTCAGGATCAGGCAAGACCACACTATTGAGATGCCTGGCCGGACTGGAACGTGCGCCACATGGCTTCATGCAATTCGGCGAGGAGGTGTGGCAGGACGAGAGCATCGGGCGCTGCCTACCGCTCTACAAACGTCCCATCGGATATGTCTTCCAAGAGCCTCGCCTGTTCCCTCACTACAACGTGCGCGCAAATCTTCTGTACGGCTACAAGCGAATCACTGTTGACGAACGCCGGATTTCTCCCGAACAGGTGATCGGCATCCTTGGAATCGACCATCTGCTAGAGCGCCGAATTCACAAGCTGTCCGGCGGCGAACAACAACGCGTCGCGATCGGCCGGGCCCTGCTGACCAGTCCTAAACTGCTCTTGCTGGACGAACCGCTCGTCTCGCTCGATATCCAGCGCAAGCAAGAGCTCCTGCCATTCATACGACGGCTTCATGAGGAACTACAGATTCCAGTGTTGTACGTGAGTCACGCGCTCACGGAAATCCTTCAACTCGCCGACCGTGTCATCCTGCTGAATGAAGGCCGTGTGCAGGGGATTGGGCCACTAAACGACGTGCTGACCGATCTGCGGTTTCGTGGAAGCTTTGGTGCCCATCGAATCGGAGCCATCCTGGATGTTCGTATTGCCGGTCATGACACGGAGTACGGTCTGACACAGCTTGAATTCAACGGCCAATCCCTGTTCGTGTCACTGCAATCTGTCGTCGTCGGACAGTCAATAAGAGTTCATATCCTTTCCAGCGATGTCAGTGTGGTGGTCGGTCGAATTGAATCCCCTACCAGCATCTTGAACATCCTTGAAGCAACGATCGTCGAAGTTCGAGAGATGGATCAGTCGTCAGTCGAGGTCCTGCTCGACATCGGAGCACCACTCATCGCCACCATCACCAGAAAATCACTTGCGATCTTAGGATTGAAGCCCGGTCAGCGAGTATTCGCCCATATCAAAGCTGTGGCGTTGAACGAAGAGCTGATGGAATAGCAGTCCAACCATCTTGCGAAAGGACGTCCGACATGAGCCCTGAACGACGCTCTCGCAGCAGCGTAATCACGCAACATGAAGTTCTCATCCCGGCCTCTAAGTCCATGATTAATGTGGCCGAAGGAGTTGTTCATTCCCAACACGTGGGTCTTGCTGACATCACGGTACGAATCCGTGTAGGACAACACGTAGACCTTCGCGTGAAGCTGGCAATCGACGATGAACGCAGATTTGTCATTGGGCAATCGGTCATCGCGAAAATTCCTAGCGACGCCATCCGCTTCGAAGCTGGATTATTCCGTCGAAGTAGACAGCGACTGAATCGCTGGTATGGTCGTATCGTACTGCTAAAACCGTTGAGTGAAGGACACCTTATCACCATAAAACTTCATGGGGAAGGCTGGACCCTCACCAGCACGATGCCGGTCGTAAGATCGGCTCATCGGCCTCAAACCTGGGATTCTGTGAATATCGTCGTCGATCCCCAAGCGATTGAGCTGGTCACCGACCCGGAAGCAGCTCTGCTGAAGCCTACTGTCCGATGCCATAAGGGGTTTGTCTACACGTGAAAGAAAACGGCTATAGGAGTCCAATATATTTTAACCATTGATAGAAAGGAGCTTGCATGACTGCATCGACGCGACTCATATTCTTGGCGTTGATTGCCTTCTTAGCCCATTCGGTCGCTGCCATGCCGGGCACTCTCCGAGCTCAAGAGATAAAAAGGCTGGTATCGGCGCAGGACACTACATCGGATGAGTCTCATATGACCACTATGCCCGTGAACAACAACCGGTGTCGGCCTTCACACGGCAGTGAACTTGAGAACATTCAAATCGAGACGAGCGACATTGCTCTTCATGAACAGTTGTTCGAGTCCGTTCTCCAGGCCACCCTCGTGCAGCGGCTGGACCATCCGCAAACTGATCGCATTCGAGCCTATTGTTATCGTCACGTGCTCATCGTCATCCGCCAAGATCTCCGCACACCCCGTCCAACCGGCTGGATACAAGTAAACTTTATCGTGAGCGATGTGACCGCGTTGCAAGAGGAGCTGGAAGGCACGACTCGTTCAGCCTTCGCGATGCTTGATGCCGAAACACGCGACAAGATTGTGCGGTTCCGATTCAAGCCGGGTGTGATGCGAAACCAGCAAAAAGTCGATCGGCTCGAATTATACGGGTCGGAGGGATTCTTAATAGGATTCAACCAACCATTACAATAATTACCGTTCTGCTTCATGAGGCGTGATTATCGGAACTCCTGTGGTGAAGAACTCCATGATCGGAGTGTTTGGGGCATTGGAGCCACAATGGCAAAAAAGATGATGGGCGATGTTCTGACGGCTCGGGAAGCGGCACGCTATGTTCGATTATCCTTGCCGACATTCTATCGCTATATCTGGGAGGGAAAAATTGAAGCCCCAAAGATTGGGAGACGATACCGGTTTACAAGAGCACTGCTTGACCACTGGTTGGGGAAGAAAAATTCAGGCACCGAGGATGTCAGTGGACGAAACAAGCTCATCGGCCGTGTGACGGCGATCAAGCGAGACACGATCATGGCGCAGATCAATATCGACATCGGGTCTCACACGATTACCGCCGTGATCACGCGAGATGCGTTGGACGAGCTGGGCCTTAAAATCGGTGACATGGCCGTTGCCCTTGTCAAGGCTACGGAAGTCATGGTGGCCAAGGATTAGCTTTTGATATGTCTTCTTCCCTTACACAATCGTATAACGGTAAGAGACGTGGTTCCTGGGAACTAGTGGACTGTAACGCCCATTTATAGACTATAATCGTGTTCATGACGAAC
>CAZOHW010000084.1:0-12938 GCA_964579525.1 uncultured Nitrospira sp.
AGCCTTGGCAGGATCTGAGTCCGATGTTCGGGTCATCAGTACCTGACCCTCGGAGATTTCGGCGGGTGTCAAGGCCACAGAATCTCGGACGATCATCCGGGCTTTATTGGCCATCACTTCCTGGTGTTGGAGGGATTCAAAAGCTGCCGGAGTGAGGTGATTCGCTGCGAGGATACGCTTGTAGAGCTCTGGGTCAAAGGCCCCGTTCTTCTGGAACACCGGGGTTTGCATGATCAACTCGCGCAAATCGGCATCGGAAACGGTGATGCCCATATCCCTGGCCGCAATGATCCAGACTCGACTGTCCACAAGCTGTCCGATGACGAATTCCTTGAAGGCTTCTTCTTTGAATTCCGCCGTGACGTTTTCCTTGTAGATACGCCGCATGTTTTCATAGGTGCGTTTGAACTCATCCATTGAGACCGCTTGGTCTCCGATACGCGCCACGGGGCCGTCCCCCTGTTCTCCGAACCCCCACCACCCCATTCCGATGACAAAAGTGATGGCGATGAAACCCATGATGGCCGCAAGAAGCCAGGGAAATTTTCTATTGATGAACCCTAATGTCTTAACCATTCGTCCAGTTCCTTGTGTAGAGATGTAAATGACGAGGAATTGTACTTGCTGATGGTCGTAAAGGCAAGGTCGAGAAGTCACCGGGCGTATCCCTTCGTGTGGTGATCGGTCGTTGAAGAAAGAAGAGTCTTTGTTTGTGGAAGATGGTGGAATTTGTTATACTTTGTCACTAATTAGAAGGAGAGTCCTTGATCGGTGAGGGGCCAATCTCGACATTCGTGGGAATCGCGGTGTATCCGAAGGCCCATGTCCTCAATCGGTTCGTTGCAAAGCTGATTGATGTGTTCGTCGCTGTTGCTGCAGGCGAAATCGCACCCCCCGTCGGATTTCTTTCCGGTCTGGCGTATATCCTGATCGCCGACGGATTTGCAGGTGGGAAAAGCATCGGCAAACGTGTCGTCGGATTACAGACCATACGACTCGACAGTCGTGAAGCGGCTGGGTTTCGAGAGTCGATTATCCGTAATCTGCCACTGGGCGGTGCACACATTGTTTATGCTGTTCCATACGTTGGATGGTTGGTGTCTCTGGCGATCGTCTTGTTTGAAGGATTGTTAGTAATCGGCAACGAACAGGGGCGGCGGCTCGGTGATGAAATCGCCAGGACTCAGGTGTTGGATGCCGGCCAACTCGCAGTGCCAGATTAGCAGTCGATGGTGAGAAGAGCAGGTTTGGCGCATGATCGCCGGGCCGAGATGAAGGGAGAGACATCGTGGGGTTCCCGGGAGGTATGTTTAGTTGGTTTTCGGATGATTTGGCAATTGACTTAGGCACGGCAACGACCCTCGTGTATGTCCACGGGAAGGGAATCGTTTTGAACGAACCCTCGGTCGTGGCGGTCGAAAAGAAAAGCGAGAAGGTGTTGGCTGTCGGAACTGATGCGAAGAAAATGCTCGGTCGTACCCCTGGGAATATTATTGCGGTTCGGCCGATGAAGGAAGGTGTGATTGCCGACTTCGAGATGGCTGAGCAAATGTTGAAGCACTTCATCCGGAAGGCCCACAACCGCAGCGCGTTCGTTCGGCCACGGATCATCATCGGTGTCCCCTCTCGCATTACGCAAGTCGAGCAGCGAGCGGTCCGCGATTCGGCGGAATTGGCCGGGGCACGAGAGGTCTATTTGATCGAAGAACCGGTTGCCGCAGCCATCGGCTCAGGCTTACCGATCACCGAACCGTCGGGCAATATGGTGGTCGATGTGGGGGGCGGCACGACGGACATTGCCGTCATCTCGCTGGGTGGGATCGTCTATAGTGAATCCGTTAAGGTCGCCGGCGATCGGATGGACGAAGCGATCATGAATTACATCAAGAAGAAGTATAATCTCTTGATCGGCGAGCATATGGCCGAGCGAATCAAATTTGAAATTGGATCAGCGTATCCGTTCGAGGAACGAAAAACCATGATGATCAAGGGCCGGGATCTGATCTCCGGTATTCCCCGCACCTTGGTCATCGATGACGCCGAGGTTCGTGAAGCCTTGCACGAACCTATCAGCACCATCGTGAATGCGATTAAGATCGCGCTGGAAAACACGCCACCGGAATTGGCCGGAGATATTATCGACCGTGGGATTGTGTTGACCGGGGGCGGCTCCTTATTAAAAGGTATGGATACTCGATTCCGAGAAGAAACGAACCTGCCGATCATTACGGTAGACGATCCGCCCACTTCTGTTGTTTTGGGAGTGGGGAAAATTTTGGATGAACTGGATCTTCTCCGAAAAGTATCGGTGATGTCCCAGGCTAATAATCTCCGGTAAGGTCCCATCCCTCATGCGGATGGTCAATTTGCGCGCACCCAATAACGCGAGGCGGGTTGCCCTCGCTCTGGCCGTGGTTCTGCTCCTCGGCTTCATCCTTCTTCCTGCACCACTTCAAAGTGTGTTGCAACAACTGGGTGGTCCCGTTGGATGGGTTGTCGGCTGGCCGCTTCAGGTCGTGTCGGGTATTTTCGATCGAACGGCTGACGGATGGAACCGCTTCATAGCACTCCAAGGGGTGGAGGAGGACAATCGACAGTTGCGACGAGAGGTTGAACTCCTCAAAGAACATAATAACCAATTGAGAGAAGCGGCGGCAGCGACGGGACGCCTCACTGAGTTATTGCAATTCAAATCCCAGGTTCCGGCTGCCATGGTGGCGGCTCAGGTGATCGGTCGGGATACCGGCAATTGGTACAAGACGATTATCATCAACAAAGGTTCATCGGACGGACTTCAGCCTGATCACGGTGTGATTACGCCCGCCGGGGTTGTGGGACGTATCGTGAAGACGACGCTCTCCACCTCCGTGGTCTTGTTGGTCACCGATCCTAATAATGCGATCGCCGGGCTGGTTCAGCGGACGAGGGACGAAGGAATCGTCGAAGGGACTACCCAAGGAATGGCTCGCCTCAAATACATTCCGCTCTTGTCGAATGCCAAGGCCGGTGATCGTGTTGTGACATCTGGGTTAGTCGGGGGCTTCCCGCGAGGCCTTGCGATCGGAACGATCACAAAAACCGACCAAGAAGAGGGCGGGTTGTTCCAATCGGCAGAAATTACGCCGGAAGTTGATCCGAATCATGTCGAAGAGGTCCTCGTGACTCGGTCTTCCTACATTCCGGTAGAAGGCGAGCGCCTCAGCTCGCCACACATGAAGACCAAGCTATGAAGGTCGGAGTCTACGTCGTCCTCATTGCCGCCCTCGTTCCAGCTCAATCCGTGCTACTGCCTCATATCAGCCTGTGGGGCGTCAAGCCTGATTTGGGTTTCATTTTCGTCTGTTTGGTCGGTCTTTTTGAGGGTGAACTGGAGGGACTCTTAGTCGGTATGGCTGTTGGGTTCGTGATGAACCTCTTCTCGGCAGAAGAGCTCATCGTCGGCATCATTACAAAAGCGGGTGTGGGATATATGGCCGGGCTTGCTGGGCGGCAAGTGGTGGATTTGGCGCCGGTGATGCTGATTGTCGGATTATTTGTGGCCTCGTCCCTCGTGGGGTTTCTCTCAGCGTTCACGCTTCGGTTCAACGATGAGAACCTGGTCCTATGGGGAATCAAAAGCATCGTGCTCCCGCAGGCCTTTTATAACGCGGTGATCGGCGGTGCCCTCTATTGGGTGGCGTGGAGCCGGCTGAATATCGAACGGTGGGGCTCAGAGTATCGGGTGTAGGACGGCGACATGGCCTCGACTCAGTATCCTGAATCAGAATCTTGGGATCTCCATCGCAGGCTGTTTATTCTGCGTGTGGGACTCTTATTCGTTGTGGCGTTACTGGCCTTGCGCTTGTGGCATTTGCAGATTAAGGAAGGTCCCTACTACCGAGATCTGTCGGAAAACAATCGCACGAGGCTTGTCCTGCTTGAACCGGTTCGTGGCTTGATCTATGACCGGCACGGTGTCTTACTGGCGAACAATGTTCCGAGCTTCAGTCTGTATGTGACGTTGGAAGACGTCAAGGATCGGGAGGTCTTAGTTCAGCAGCTGACGGAATTGCTGGGCTTGGATGCGACAGTGGTTCGGAAAAAAATGTTGGCTAAAGGGAGCAAGTTAATCCCACGGAAAATTAAAGATCGCATGACCCTCCGCGATGCCACTATCATCGAAGCGCATCGGCTAGATCTGCCGGGCGTCATGATTCAAGTTGAGTCGCAGCGCAACTACCCTGGAGGGGTGACGGCCGCTCATCTCTTAGGGTATGTGGGAGAGATTTCGGCCGACCAACTGGAAAAACCGGAGTTTGTGGATCTCCATCAGGGGAGTATTGTCGGCCAGTATGGGATCGAAAAATCCTACGATCGGCACATCCGAGGTGCGGCTGGGCAGAAGAGCGTCGAAGTCGATGCGCTGGGTCATGAAAAGAAGTCGACGATCGTTGAGCAGCCGCAAGCAGGGAATGATCTTTATCTGACGATCGATGCTCGGCTCCAGAAGGTCGCGGAAGACCTCTTAGGTCAAGAATCCGGCGCAATCGTCGCCCTAGATCCGAACAATGGGGACATCTTGGCGATGGCCAGTCGTCCAGCGTTCGATCCGAATGTCCTGTCACGCGAGCTGACACCCAAACAATGGGTTGAGATTGTGCAAGACGAGGGCCGGCCATTGAACAATCGCGCGTCGCAGGGCCAGTACCCTCCAGGGTCGACGTTTAAGATTCCAATGGCCGTGGCTGCGCTTGAAACCAAGACCATGGCGGCGTCAAGCACCGTCCACTGCACCGGCGGCTATCAATTTGGGAAACGGTTGTACCACGATTGGAAGGCGGGAGGCCATGGGTACGTCGATTTACATGCGGCTTTGGTCCATTCGTGCGACGTCTATTTTTATACGATCGGTCAGCGAATGGGGATCGATGTGATGGCCGAGTTCGGCAAAGCATTCGGGCTGGGGCAAGGAACCGGTGTGGAGTTGCCCTCGGAACGGTCAGGGATCATGCCGTCGACGGTCTGGAAGCAAAAAACCAAGAACGAATCCTGGTTGCCGGGTGAAACGATTTCCGCAGCGATCGGACAAGGCTATGTCACTGTCACTCCGCTGCAAATGGCCACGTTGGTCGGGACGGTTGCGAACAATGGTGTGAGCTATCGGCCTCGGTTGGTGCGTGCGGTGATGGATCGAATGACAGGCAATCTACAAGAGTTACCGGCAGTTCCGCACGGCAAGGTGAATGCCAAGCCAGAAACGTTTCGTGTGGTCAAAGAAGCACTCGCTGAAGTGGTCACGAAAGGTACTGCGACGAGGGCAAAATCCTCGATGGTCACCATCGGTGGGAAGACAGGGACCGCTCAGGTGGCCGCACTCCGGACCGGACCCGAGGAAAGTATTCCGAAAAAATTCAGAGACCATGCGTGGTTCGTGGCCTTTGCCCCGGTGGATGCGCCTAAAATCGCCGTTGCGGTGCTCGCGGAGCATATGGGGCATGGAGGATCTGCTGCGGCCCCCCTTGCAAAAGAGTTGATTGAAACCTATATCAAGCTGACCCAAGAGGCAACGACTCTCACGATGGAGACATCAGGAGTGGGGCAACCAAAGAGTTCCTCGGAACCGTCATGATCGATCGGTTGACAGAGTCGAGCGGACTCGACAGCTTTGACCTCCGCTATGTGGCCTTGATCCTTGCCATCCTTGGTATTGGGGTCTTGTCCATTTATAGCGTCACCTATGGCCAACAGGGAACTGCGACACCCTACTACCTCAAGCAGTTGGTCTGGATCGGCTTAGGTGGAGTCGCTTTTTTCATCATGTGGGTGTCGGATTACCATCGCCTCGCACAGTTTGCTTATCCAGCCTATGTCTTCATTCTCTTGCTGTTGCTGTTTGTCCTCTTCGAAGGACGAACGAGTAAAGGAGCTCAACGGTGGATTGCCTTGGGGCCGTTCAGTTTTCAACCTTCTGAGTTTGCCAAGCTGATGCTGATCCTCGTTCTGGCGCATTATTACTCGAAGGCCCATCGTGTGGGATTGATGCAGCGCGTGATCGTTCCTGGGCTCTTGATGCTGCCGGGGCTCGTGCTCATTTTGAAACAGCCTGATTTGGGCAGTGGGCTCAGTTTCGTCGCAGTCTATGCGGCTATGTTACTCGTAGCTGGAATTCGATCACAGGCGTTAGGCGCGATGTTGCTCCTGTGTGTAATGTTGTTTCCCTTTGCCTGGGAAGGGGCGTGGGGGTCCTTGCATGATTACCAGCGACAGCGCATTATGGCGTTCGTCGATCCGGACTACGATCCAGGGGGAAAGGGCTACCACGCATTACAGTCGCGGATCGCCATCGGGTCCGGAGAGCTTATGGGGAAAGGATTATACGGTGGGACCCAGAGTCAGCTGAAATTCTTGCCGGAAGGACATACGGATTTTGTCTTTGCGGTGTATGCGGAAGAATGGGGTTTTCTCGGGGTCCTGGTCTTACTGGCCTTGTTTGTCTCGCTCATCTGGCTCTCGCTTGAAATTGCGTCGAAAGCAAAGGACGAACTTGGGGCGTTGCTCGCCGCGGGAATCGTCGCAATGTTGTGTTTTTGCGCGGTGGTGAATATCGGGATGACAGCGGGTATGTTTCCCATCGTCGGGATTCCCTTGCCGCTCGTGAGTTATGGGGGAAGCGCCACGGTGATGACCATGGCGTCATTGGGCTTACTCTTGAATATCAAGCGAAAACGATTGAGCCTTTTTTATTGAACGAAGTACGAACGGGGGAATCCTCTGATTCCATCGTTCAAATTAGATCGTATCCAAAGTCGGAGGAATTGGTGAGAGGAGTGATGAGCAGACCTAGTCAAATGCTTGCATCCGTCACTCCCCATCGGTTCTGGGGGCGTTCGGACCAAAGGAGTCAGTATGGGACATGAGATTGCCATATCGGTCGCACGGGAAGAAACCCGGGTGGCAGTGCTGGATGGTGGTGTCGTCACCGACTTATTCGGTGATCGCGCCAAGCACAAGGATTTTGTCGGGAATATCTATAAAGGAAAAGTCGCCAAGGTGCTGCCGGGAATGCAGGCCGCGTTCGTGGATATCGGGCTTGAAAAGGCGGCATTCATGCACGTGTCCGATCTTTCGATGGACGAAGAGCCCAGCGATATGTTGGTCGAGGCGGAAGAGGACGAGAAAGATTCGGACATGCTGCGGCCAAAACGCCAGAGTGCCAAGCCGATCGAAGAGCTCTTGAGTGAAGGCCAGGAACTGATGGTGCAGATTTCGAAGGGGCCGATCGGCACGAAGGGGTCTCGGGTCACGACGTACGTGTCGCTGCCTGGGCGATACCTCGTGTTCATGCCGAACGTTGAACATATCGGCGTGTCTCGGCGGATCCCGCGGGATGAGGAGCGAGCAAGACTCAAGGAGATCATGCGTCGTGTTCGACGGCCTGGGTTCGGCTATATCGTGCGGACGGTGAGCGAAGGGGTCAAGGAAGATGAGCTCAAGTCCGACGTCGATTTTCTGCACATCCTCTGGCAGGACATTTTGACGAGACGGGAGCAGTTGGCCGCTCCGGCGTTGCTGCACTCGGATCTGAGTCTGAGTTTTCGAGTGGTGAGGGATTTGTTCAGTAAGAAAGTCGATCGACTGTGGATCGATTCCCGTGAAGAGTATGAAGCTATTCGAGATTTCGTGCAGCGATTTTCCCCTGAACAGACCTCGAAAATTCATTTCTATGACAAGGAGGAGTCGCTATTCGATCATCTCGGCGTGGAGCAGGAGATCGCACGCGCGTTGAGCCGGAAAGTGTGGCTCAAGTCTGGGGGGTATTTAGTGATTGATCATACTGAAGCGATGACCGTCATCGACGTCAATACCGGTCGATTCGTGGGAAAGCGCGATCAGGAAGAGACCATTTTGCGAAATAATCTCGAGGCCGCAAAGGAAGTCGCCTATCAGCTGAAACTGCGCGGAATCGGCGGCATCATTATCGTCGACTTTATCGATATGGAGCGGGAGAAGAATCGAGATAAGGTCTACCATGCATTGGTGGATGCAATGGCATCCGATAAGGCAAGAACGAGGATCTCGAGGATTTCCGATCTCGGATTGATCGAAATTTCCCGGGAACGTGTTCGAGAGGATCTCTTGCGCTCGCTGTCGGAACCCTGCCGGTATTGCGAAGGACGCGGCTACACGAAATCCCCCACGACCGTGGCCTATGAAATCTTCCGAGAGATCCGTCGGATCGAACCGACCTCGGACCCACAGAAGATTATTGTGGGAGCCCACCCAACAGTGGCGGAACTGTTGCAGGATGAAGAACGTCTGGGCGTGGAGGTTCTTGAACGCGATTGTTCGGCCAAAATCATCATCACACCGGACAATCAGTTACATCTCGAACAATACGATCTCGTCGTCCTCTAGCCTCGTGTAGATCGGATGTCTCCGGCTATCATGCCGACATCGGAAGGGCATGGTTTTCCTGCCATAGTGCGAATCGTCATTTCGCGAGATCTGACATGGATGAAGCCGCTCTGACCTCTTGGTTGTTGCTACACGCGATCGATGGTGTCGGAGACCGTACGCTTCTCAAGCTAATCCACACATTCGGCTCGCCCGAGCAAGCGCTACGGGCCACGATGGATGACTTGATCCAGGCTGGCTGCAGCCAGGAATTGGCGGGATGTATACAGCGTGGTCCTGCACCGGACATTCGTCGACAGATCGATGGGCAAGTCAAGGCGGTTGGCCGGCTCAAGATTTCGACCCTGACGTTGTTTGATCAAGCGTATCCAGCTCGGCTCAAAGCGATTCCCAACCCTCCGCCCTTGTTGTATGTCAGTGGGAATCTATCATCTTATGACGAAGTTGCCGTGGCGATTGTGGGAGGGCGACGCGCGACTCCGTCCGGAAGACTCATCACGGAAGAGATCGCGAAGGAACTCGCTGGATATGGCGTCACGATTGTGAGCGGCCTTGCACGTGGAATCGATGCAGCAGCGCATCGGGGAGCGCTGGCGGGGAAGGGCCGCACCATTGCTGTGCTGGGGTGCGGCAGTGATCGGACGTATCCAACGGAACATCAAGCGCTGCGGCGGTCCGTCGAATCACACGGAGCCGTCATCTCCGAATTGCCGATCGGAGCTGCACCGCAAAGTCATCATTTCCCTCGGAGAAATCGGATCATCAGCGGACTCTCGCTGGGTGTGCTCGTGAGTGAAGCGGCGACCGACAGCGGGTCATTGATTACTGCCAAGCTCGCATTGGAACAGGGCCGTGAGGTTTTCGCGGTGCCTGGTTCAATCAAGGAAGAGGCGTGTCGTGGATCGAACCGCCTGATCAAAGAAGGCGCAAGACTGATTGAAGAGGCGCGGGACATTCTTGATGACATTCTGCCGCAACTCGATGCACGTCAACGGGCAAGGCTGCAGCTCGACGGCGTACCAGGAGAAACCGGGACGCCGTTACGCAAAGAAGACCTGTTGGTGTACGATGCCTTATCGTATGAAGCACGATCCGTCGATGCGGTGATCGAAAGCACGGGGTTGAGTGCAGCCCAAGTTTCTGCAACACTTCTGTCATTGGAATTGAACGGGCGAATCCGCCAACTGCCGGGTCAACAATATATTCGTCTCTAGCAGAATGTTGAAAGAGTCCTCCAGCTGCATGGAGGTCAAGGTTGAAGCTGAGGTTAAGCAAATCAACGCGCTCCACTCGGCCTGAACCTCGGCCTTGGCCTGGCCGGTTTCACTCGCAAAGCATTGCCACAGCCTCGCTATAACCACGTTTGAGTGGTACCGACTACCATTCTAGTTGCAGGAAGCGCGGATATTTGGTACGGATGATACAGATTTGTGAAGGGAAGTGGAGTCCACATGGCCAAATCACTCATTATTGTAGAGTCTCCGACAAAAGCACGAACGATCACCAAGTATCTTGGACGCGGCTACACCGTGGTGGCGTCGGTTGGCCACATCAAAGACTTGCCGACCAGCAAATTGGGCGTCGACCTCGACCACGATTTCGAGCCGCAGTATGTCACCATCAAAGGCAAGTCCAAGGTCCTGTCTGAGATCAAGAAGAAAGCCGAAGAAGCGGACAAGGTTTTTCTGGCGCCGGACCCTGATCGCGAAGGGGAAGCCATCGCCTGGCATCTCGAACAAGAGCTCCTTGGAAAATCAAAGAAGAAACAGAAAGACGGCAAGATCTTTCGGGTGTTGTTCAATGAGATCACGCAATCGGCGATCAAGCGCGCGCTTCAATCACCCGGCGAGATCGATATGAACCTTGTCAATGCGCAGCAGGCCCGCCGTGTTCTTGATCGCATCGTCGGCTACCAAGGCAGCCAGTTACTCTGGAACAAGGTTCGGCGTGGTCTCAGCATGGGACGGGTCCAGTCGGTGGCCATGCGGCTGATTTGTGAACGCGAGGCGGAGCGGGAAGCGTTCCGAAGCGAAGAGTACTGGTCTATCACGGCACTGTTGTCTGGAGCCAATCCCCCGGCGTTCGAGGCGAAGCTCCATAGTATGAATAGTGAAGAGGCTTCGATTGAAAACGCCGAACAAGCCGGCCATATCGTGGCCGAGATCCAGGGGAAAGCCTTCGTCGTGCAATCGATCGAGCGCCGGGAGAAGAAACGGAATCCTGTCGCGCCGTTCATTACCAGTCGCTTGCAACAGGAAGCGTCACGCAAGTTGCATTTCTCCCCGAAGAAAACGATGACACTCGCCCAGCAGTTGTATGAAGGGATCGAAATCGGCGCCGAAGGGGCGACCGGGTTGATCACCTACATGCGTACCGATTCGCCGCGCATTTCCAATGAGGCAATGGCCGACGCTCGAGAGGTGATCCAATCGCGATTCGGCGCGGACTATCTTCCCGCCTCGCCGAATGTCTACAAGACCTCCAAGGCGGCGCAGGAAGCGCATGAAGCGATCAGGCCGACGTCGGCGGTCCGTGACCCTGAATCGATCCGTCAGTATTTGGACCATGATCAGTACAATCTCTACAAACTGATCTGGAATCGATTCATCGCGTCGCAGATGGTGCCGGCGATCTTGGATGTGACCCGCATCGATACATCTCCGGTTGGGACTGCGGTTCGGTATATCTTTCGCTCCACCGGGACCATTGTGAAGTTCCCCGGTCATACGATTGTCTACATGGAGGGAGTCGATAAGGAAGCGCCGTCGCAGAAGCCCAAAGCCGATCAGGAAGCAGATGACGACGAACGTCAACTGCCGTCACTATCAGAGGGAGAACGGCTGCGGCTCGTTGAGCAAGAGGCGCAAACCGTGCCGGGGCTGACCTCGAAGCAACATTTCACACAGCCACCACCTCGGTATAACGAAGCTCTGCTGATCAAGGAGCTGGAAGAAAAGGGCATCGGCCGTCCATCCACCTATGCCGCCATTATCTCCACGATTCAGGACCGAAAGTACGTCGAAAAAACTGAAGGGCGACTGGTGCCGACGGAAACCGGGAAAACCGTGAATGATTTCCTGTTGAAGGGGTTTCCCGAACTTATCAACGTCGACTTCACGTCGCAGCTTGAGGAACAGCTGGATGCCGTGGAAGAGGGGAACAAACAATGGGTCGCAGCTGTGCGAGATTTCTATCTGCCGTTCACCAGGGAGATGGAACGGGCGAAGACCATTCCTGGTCCCAAAGATATCGTTGAACCACCGACCAATATCCCCTGTGAAAAGTGCGGGAGGATGATGGAGATCAAGTGGGGACGCAACGGGAAATTTCTTGCCTGTCCTGCATACAAAGACGATCCGCCCTGTAAGAACACGCAAAACTTTGAAAAGTTGCCGGACGGGACCATCAAAATCGTGCCCAAGGAGGAAATTACCACCGATCAGGTCTGTGACAAATGCGGCAGTCCCATGGTGGTGAAGACCGGCCGCTTCGGCAAGTTCATCGCCTGCTCCGCCTATCCGCAGTGCAAGACGACGAAACCCTTGGCGCTCGGCGTCAAATGCCCGCAGCCCGATTGCGGCGGCGATCTCGTGCAGAAACGAACGAAGAAAGGCCGCTCATTCTTCGCCTGTAGTCATTATCCCAAGTGTGAATATGCTCTATGGGATCGCCCGATCCCCAAAGCTTGCCCCACCTGCCAGGCGCCGTTCCTTGTGGAAAAAGTCAGCAAGCAGGAAGGTCGGAGTGTCCAATGTCGCAACCAGGACTGCGGCTACCGTGAAGCAGGATGACATCGTAAGGCATGCTCGTTGACTCCCCCGGGGATCACCAGCGTTTTTCCCTGCCTCATAACCTTGGTTACACCATCATTTTCTCTTCTCGCCTCACCCGTGTATACTCTCGCACGCCGGATGGTTTCTCGGTGCTGCCAACGATGTCAGTACCCCTACTTCACCCATGAAACTTATCAATTTGGTGTGCGCAGCGTCGCTATTTTGTACAAGCCTGGCTTGGCTCTTGCCGGCTATGGCGGATGATCGGTCATCGACAGTGATTGGTCGACAGACGATCGGTCTGGTAGCTGGTGGGATGTTGCCGGTCCGTTTGTTAGATTCGCAGTCGTCAAAGCTCAATGGGGTCGCGGTCCATCCGTCATGGCAGATTACAGTGACGAATCCGATTGGTGATGGGTGGTGGCGTGGGATGATTGCGCTGGGAGCTGAAGCATCGTTCTTAGGGATTATGCAACCGACTGGTGCCTATGGTGTGGGGTTCACGCCGAAAAGCGTCTATACCTTCACTTCGTTTGGCATATTGAAGCCCTATCTTGAAGGTGGTGGTGGCCCACTCTGGACGAATTTTGACGGGCGTATTCGTGAACAAGGATCAGATTTCAATTTTCTGGTCTGGGGCGGCGCGGGTGCGAGTTATGATCTGACCAATCGATGGGCCGTGACTGCCGGCGTCCGCTTCAACCACATCTCGAATGCCGGTACTGGTCATCCAAACGGTGGGCTCAACTACCTGCTGCCGTTTGCCGGGAT
>CAZOHW010000085.1:0-12891 GCA_964579525.1 uncultured Nitrospira sp.
CTTCCGGCCAGCGCACGGCCTGTCCCTCCGCAAGGCGCTGGACGCCGGCGCTGACCAGCAGCTGGCCAGACGCGAGTCCCGTTACGGCAATACGCTCTCCATCCAGGGGTTCCCCGACCTGAACCGGCACGGACCTGACCGTGCCGGACTGCTCGTCGACCAGCCACACATGAGGTTGTCCCGGCTTGTTCTGCGGGGTAAACAGGGCCGAGAGCGGAACAGTCATTCGAGAGGACGTGTTCGAGGGAATCCAGACTGTCGCGGTCATGCCCAGTTGTGCGGTTTCCTGGTCCTCAAGGAGTGCCGCCTTGACACGATATGTGCGGCTGGCCGGGTCAGCTGCTGAAGCAATCTCGCGGATTTGGCCCTTCAAGCGCCTTTTGTGATCGGCCCACAGGGTGATGTTGACTGCCTGCCGGTGTTTGAGTTCCGGCAGGCGATGCTCGGGAACATCGAAATGGATCTCCTTTTCGTCGAGTTGAGCCAATTTGACGACGGCCTGACCAGCGCTGACGACCTGCCCCCTCTCGACTTCCAGTGCCGTCACCACCCCGTCCCGGTCAGCCGACAACTCGGTGTAGGCCAACTGATTGATCGCATGGCTCAGTTGGGCCTCGAGTGCCGCCGCCCGTTCTCGTGCCGTGGTGTAGGCGGTTTGGTGGCGGTCGAATTCAGGTGGGCTGACGACCTTTTGCGCCAACAGCTCACGGTATCTCGCGACATCGTCTCGTAAAAAGTCCCTATTTGCGACTGCGGATGTAAGCTGAGCTTGAAGGTCTTGCACAGCAAGGCGGTAGTCGTTCTGATCCAGCCGTGCCAGCACTTGCCCCTTGCGCACTCGGTCACCCACATCGATGTGTCGTGCCAATAACTTACCGGCCACGCGGAAGGACAATATCGTCTCATAGCGCGCTCGCACGTCCCCGGCGAAACTCATCACGCTGTCAGCCTGGTCCGCGATTCGGGCGACTTTCACAGGTCGGGAAATCTGCCGGGGCTGCTCGTCTTGATGGCTGCATCCCAGGGTCGTCATCAATGCCAAAAGGAAGACACCAACGAAACACGTGGCGGGATATGTAAGGCTGAGTCGAGTGAGTTTCATGATTTTCTCCTTGCGAGATTTGTTAGGGACGATATGGCCAGTGAGCATTCATGTATTTGTATATGCAAGTATGTGGTTAAAAAAACTCTACGCTGACGGCACTTCCATTCTATTTCCAGCAAGCTTTCGCAAGAGTGTCGCGCCATCTTCTCCAAGAAACTTCTCCGTGCGAGTTTGGGCCTTTCTCCAAGCCGGACCGATTTGATTCAGCAGATCACGACCTTGAGTTGTAATCTGTACTGGAAGGCCCCGACCGTCCTCCCCATCGGCAATCTCTTTGATCCAACCATTGGTCAGCATGATCTTCAGATTCCGGGTCAGCGTGGATGGGTCGAGGCGCAGACGCTTCCCAATCTCAATACGCCGAATGGGGCCAGCCTTTGCTACAAGAACCAGAAGATTAGTTTGTGTTGCTTTCAGACCAAATGGACGGAGTTCAGCATCGTAGATGGCCGTAAGCACACGATCAAGTTTTCGCACGCGCATCAGCAGGCACTCACACGCGATCTGATCAATAGTACAGTTGCCTTGATTCATTCGTTTATTTGATTCCGTTGTCGTCATAGCATAATATTGCATATGCAAATACATTAAGTCAAGTACTCATCAATTGACCAGTACCAGGCTTGTCTCTTTGGCAAGTCATAAAGAACCTTCCACAGGGAGGTTGGTCGAGCTGCCTCCTTACACATCCAATACGACCCTGACGGTCCATCGGCCCCCTTGCTGTGACAGCTGATAGAGATGCTTGGTGACGCCTTTCACATCACCCCTCAAGTCTTGCCTCGCCCCGTTGACCGGCGCCCCGAACAATATTCCATTGAGCTTCCACGTGATACTGTCGGAATGAGAGAGCGTGAGCGTAGCCCTGCTAAAGACGACTCCTGCCGCGTCTTTCCAATACACCAAATCCGACAGCCATTCAAACAACAGGGCATCCGGATTTTCATCTGTCCGCTCAATGAACTGCTGCCAGACAGAACCAACTGTCAGTGGATCAGCCAACGCTGCGATGAGCGCCTCCGTCGCTCCCTGAAAAACCTCCTGAAGCGAATCGCCTGTCGCATCAAACGCCAGATCCGCTGTAGCTATATCCTCTAAGAAATGAAATGTGTAGGACATCGATTCCACAGGACGAGCACTGATGGCATGACGAGAGAATACCGGAGTTGATGGGCTGAAGATAGGCCGGGCTTAGCCGAGTTCGAACACTTTCGGAAAATTGGTGAGGTTACGACAACCGTCCTTTGTGACGAGGACCATATCTTCAATTCGAACCGCTCCCAACCCTGGATAGTAGAGCCCTGGTTCGACCGTCACCACGTGACCTTCCTGAAGCAGTGAGCCGGTTCGACTGATACGAGGCGCTTCGTGAATATCCAATCCCACACCATGCCCAGTTCCATGAAAGTACCCCTGCATACGCCCATTGACCAAACCGGTTTTGTAGCCAGCTTTTTCAAAACGCGCACAGATACCTTGATGAATCTTCATACCATCAGCGCCGTCCTTAATTTTGTCGATGGCGTCTTCTTGTGCGTCCTTCACGACACGATACAACCGTTTCAGTTCCTGGCTCACGGTCCCGCATACGACCGTGCGCGACATATCGGCGAAGTAGCGACTCGTGGCGGACCGAGGGAAAACGTCGAAAATGATGCTGCGATGGGCGGGCAACGGACCGCTGCCTTCATTGTGAGGATCACAGGCCTGCTCCCCTCCCGCCACGATCGTATGTTGAGCGATGCAGTCCCGCTCCATGAGCTTCACATTGATGAGCTTCTTGATCCGTTCCGAGGTCACCAATGCGCCGTCCAGCCAGAGTTGCTCACCCTTGATCTCGGCCCGGCGTAACATTGCATGGGCAGAGGCTACGGCTTCCTCCGTTGCCCGCTGCGCCTCTTCGATATGCCGCACTTCTTCGGTCGTCTTCACCACACGTTGCTCATAGAACGGGTCCCGCTTGGGTTTGAGGCTGTATCCCCGTTCCTGCAATCGGGCGGCATGGATGATCGGGAAATTCGCCGGCACCGAAAGGCGACGGATCTTGGACTCTTTCAACACCACATGGACGATATCCACTGCCGTCGGCTCTTTGATTCCCTGTTTCTTCGCCTTCTGCTCGATTTCAGAGTAGGACAGTACTCGATCCACCGAGGCTTGGACCCTGGCACGATCCATTTCGAGGTCGCTCATGACCAACAGTCGTTCACCCTTGATTTCAAGGTAGATAAACGGGTCCGGCGCCATGAATTTGGTCGCATAATACAGGTTGGAATCTTGTTCGCTGGCGGCAATGAAGAGAGTGGCCGCTTCCGGTTGGGATATCGTGCTGCGTTTCATGGATACCTAGTGAGAGAACAGAGTGGAAAGGAATTTCAGGGAGAATAACGGCCGAATTTGAGGGATGTTCAAAAAGTTCGCCCAGCAAGGCCACAGGGAGTTTGAACGTCGAGGCGTACGAAACTCATACGTTGAGGCGTTCAAACGACCGAGAATGATGCCGGCGAGATTTTTCAACATCCCGTTGAGGATGCTAGCATGGGCAGAGGGGTCGGTCAAGAATTGACATGGGGTCACGGCGCCACTGGAACCGGCTCAGATACCATGCCACGAGGCCGCGCCCCGGTTTCGTCGTTCGGCGCGACCAGATCCATGGGAAGCGTCAGGGTGTTCGTCAGCACATCGACCGCAAGCTGCGCTAACCCAGACAAGCCGGATGCGAACGATTTGACCGGCAGATACGTGACATCAGGATCTTCAATCGTCCCCTTCAACGCAAACATCGCCGTAGCCATACCCGTTCGATCACCCGCCACGATGCGGCCGAACAGTGGAATCGTCTTGAGAAATTGCGAATAGGATCCAAACGGACTCACCGCGACGACTCCATCGAGCTGATCCGTCGGCAAGTCATAATTGCCCGCCGCAGTAATCTTCAGAATGGGGCTGTCGATGATGAGGTTTTCCGTATGAAAGATCCCATTCTGAACGGACACGGTCGCAGAGATTTTGTTGTACGGCAGTCCCTCTTTTTCGAGGTCGACCTTCCCCTGGAGTACAGCGGGCACGTTCAGCAAGCTGACGATTTTCCACACGGTCCGCTCCTTCGATTTCAAAATACGCCCGTTTTCTAACAACACCTCTGCCTTCCCATTCAGGGAAGGATACACCCCATGCGGGTTACGCCCGTGTCCTCGCACAACCCCACTGAGGCGGATCTCACCGGACACCCCATGCATCTGCGTTTTCGTCAATTTCAGCAGGTCATCAACGTCCACTCCGGTAGCTCTGAACGACATCTCGAGCTCGGCGGGAACTTTTCGTGGGAGCTGGACCACCACCCGTCCGGCCACTTGTCCATGAGCTGATTCCCCTGAAATACGGTCGATATCAAGTACACCGTCCTGAATGTTGACGCGAGCGGATAATCCGCTGAGTTTTAAGTGCTTGTATTGTCCATGGGCCGCCGTTGCCGACAGAGTCACTTGGCTTGTTGCAGCCAAGGTTTCAAGAAATTCCCTTAGCGCTGTTCGTTCGCCTTTGGGAATGAGCAGGTCGAGATCAAGCTGATTCGATTCAATCTTTCCTGTGATGATCGGTTTCGTCGCCCAATTGCGAAGCGTCGCCTCCACGGCGATATCACTGTTATGCAGAGTAAAGGCCAAGCGCTTTAGTTCGGCCCCATTGCGGACAAATTTCACTCGGGCATACAGGTCATGAATGTATCCATCGCCGCCTTTTGCCAACATCAGCCCATTTGTCAGCGCCATCCACCCAGTCAGCCGCCACGCCTTCCAATCCATTTCCCGCCCCTTGATATCGAGTGCCACTTCAAGATTGCCGGCCTCAAATCCTCCCTTGGCGATCCACTCCGGCAAGCTGGATAACGACAACGTCCCTATGGCCACTGTCGCGTCGATCACGAAACGGTCGCTGAGCTGTAACGTCCCATTGATGGGAATCCGCGCCGTCGGAAGGACGAGATCGACGTGCTCCAAGAGCATACCACCAGCCTTTGCCATGCCCCCCTCAAACTCTACGGTGAGTGGAGCACCAACTGGTTTTTCAACCGATCCCAGGACGACCTTGGCCTGATCCAACACCGCAGACCCGCGAATATGAGGAGTCGTCGTCGGACCGGAAACTGAGAGGACCGAGCTAAATGCCCCTTCAACTGTCTCATGAGGAATTGAACGCGACTTCGTCAATCTCGCCAGCTGAGCAGCATCTCCGCTCGCACGAACGACGAAGTCTTGAAACAGACTTGTTCCCCCCCCCGTCATGGTTCCCTGAACCTGCACCACCATATTCCCGAGACGGCCGCTCACTTGATCAAAAAGCGTGACACCATCGGCTAGCACAAATCGCCCCTGTATCCCGGTCACACGCTCAGGCCAATCGGTATAGCTCAGACTCACGTGGCGCGGAAGAATCTCTCCACCAGCAAAGGCAATCCCACTGGATTGGTTCAGTGGGCCAACGAGGCGAAATGTCGACTCTGCCGACCCTTCCGCATCACGAACGCCGGCAAACAACCGTGCGACCCGTTCCGTTTTGATGGTCTTTCCTAGAAATTCGAGTAACTGCGCGGCACCCATTGAACCAGTAATCTCCAATTCCAACCACGGTCCTGCATCTAGAAACGACACTACGGCCTTTCCATCAGTAATCTGCATGGCGCCATACATGCCCGTCACCTTACGGATGCGGACACGTCCCGCCTCGACCGTCACCACCGCCGCAAGATCTTTGGACGCCACGCGATCACGACCGATTAACCCCTGCCCATCCTGTATATGAAACTCTCCAGTTGTCGAGAGTTGTGGCCCGGCCATCGTGGATCCGGTCAACGTCGCGTTCATCACTTGCACTTTCCCGTTAATCTGACGATCTGCGAGTAAGGCCGGGAGCTGCTGATGAATCCATTCTGCAGGAATAGTTTTAAACAGCTGTGGCAGCGCGACCAATGAGCTGCTGAATGTAACGGCAAATGTGGGTTGGGGAGTCAAGAGTCCGGCCAGATTGGCTTTGCCGGTCAAGGTAATTTCATTCAAGCGGGCCGTCATATCGGACAACACCATGTCATACCCGGCCACGCCCGGCATGACGCGGACAGAACTCTGAAGATTCAGCGCACCTTGAATATGGGTTGACACAGGACGGGGTCCAAGAAAATCAGCCGCGTCACGCAACTTGAGATTGGCTGCATCAAGCCGCCCGTCGAATTGAAACCCAGCAGCAGGCCCAGCCGCATCGTCACCCGAGAGGGAAACCGGCTGATCCGATTGTTTGACGACTCCATCGACCGAGACGGCTGACGCTTCCTGCCCTTCCTGATGGGTTGCCGACAGATGAAGGTCAGCGAGACCCCGCTCAGAACGAACAAGCAACCCAAACTCCACATGTTCAAAGGTGAGTGACCGAATCCCATCTGGTCTGGCAGCATCAATCACTGTCACTGTCCCATTCACCAGCGTCGCTTGCTTGACCATCAGGCTCCTGGCCATCATCGCCATCGTATGTTGATCGGCATTGGCCTGGTCCTGTACCTCGTCAAAGACATTCCAACGGCCGGATTCGTTGCGCCTGAGAATCAGCGTCGGTTCCTCAATCGACAACCGTTTCCCAACAATCTGTTTTTGGAGGAGCGGAAGCAGCCGTAACACCAAATCCACACGTTTTGCCGTGAGCATGACCTGATCGGATTTCGGCTCGTGGATCATCACATCAGAAAGTTCAACACGAACGCTGGGAAACACCACAAACTTGGCGCGACGTACATCGATTTTTCTGCCAAGACTCCCCTCAAGCTGTTCAAGCACAAAGTCCTTGAGATAGTCTTGGCCGGTGAGTTCACTGGAAAATGAGAGAAAGCCGATACCCAAGACCATACATGCGAGTATGACCAGAAATGTAAGCTGGAGACGGGACACACAACCCCCTTTAGAAACTACGCGCAAACTCCTGTCGGCATCTTACTGGATCAATCACATGAAATCCATCAACTCAGTGTTCTGTAAGGGATTTCTCAACACGATCACGAAAGAATTCCTGTGGCTTGACCTCTGTCATACCTCATTCGGACGATCATACAATTTGGCGACCTGAAGAGCACCCTCTCCACCTCTGCTGATTTCTGATCCAATCAAGTTGACAGTGACCAGATGTTCGCACTACATCTTCTCCATGGGTATTCATCCTCAGGCAGGACAATTGGCGCCAACCTCCAGCCTGGTCGACGTCCCCAAACTCTTGTCGACCTATTTCACGGACAGACCAGACCCTGCGATCCGAGAACAACGCGTGTCATTTGGAACGTCTGGTCACCGAGGTTCGTCGCTCAAACGAAGCTTCAATGAACACCACCTCATAGCCATTACACAAGCCGTATGCGACTACCGAGCTGCACAATGCACCACTGGACCACTCTACTTGGGAAGAGACACGCATGCAGTATCAGAGCCGGCCTTCATGACAGCCCTCGAAGTCCTCGCTGCCAATGGTGTCGACGTCGTCATCGACCAGAATAATGGCTATACACCGACACCAGTCATTTCCCATGCCATCCTGACCTACAACCATGACCGAACCTCCGGCCTGGCCGACGGCATCGTCATCACCCCGTCGCATAATCCCCCAGAAGACGGAGGCATCAAGTACAACCCCCCGCAAGGTGGCCCGGCTGACACAGAGATTACCAAGTGGATCGAGGATCGAGCCAATGCTCTTTTGACGAACAAACTGCACGGATGTACCAGGATTCCGTATGAACAGGCCCGACAAGCTGCGACTGTTCATCGCCGTGACTACATCGGAGCCTACGTCGGTGATTTGAACCACGTTATCGATATGGATGTCATCAAAGTCACGGGGCTCAAGCTAGGGATCGACCCGCTCGGTGGATCCGGTGTGGCTTACTGGCAGCCGATTGTTGAGCGTTACGGATTGAACCTCGAGATTGTGAATCCAACAATCGATCCAACCTTTCGATTCATGCCGCTGGATTGGGACGGCAAGATTCGCATGGACTGTTCATCTCCCTTTGCGATGGCCAATCTTATTGCCATGAAAGATCTCTTTGATGTGGCATTCGGCAATGATGCCGACAATGACCGACATGGAATCGTCACTCGTTCAGGCTTGATGAATCCAAACCACTACCTGGCCGTATCGATAGCCTATCTCTTTGCCAATCGCCCCAACTGGAAATCCGAGGCAGGAATCGGCAAAACTTTGGTCAGCAGCAGCCTGATCGACCGCGTTGCCGCGAGGCTGAAACGGCGGCTGGTCGAAGTACCCGTCGGCTTCAAATGGTTTGTGAACGGCCTATTGGATGGATCTCTGGGTTTCGGTGGCGAAGAAAGCGCCGGGGCATCGTTTCTCCGCCGAAACGGCACAGTCTGGTCGACAGACAAGGACGGCATCATTATGGATCTGCTGGCGGCTGAAATGATGGCCAAGACCGGTCACGATCCATCCAAGTTGTACCGAGACCTGACCGGCGAATTAGGTGAGCCGATCTATGAACGGATCGATGCTTCAGCCACGCCGGAACAGAAAACCATTCTGTCCAAACTTTCCCCCGATCAAGTGAAGGCAACCAAACTCGCCGGCGATCCTATTGTGACAATGCTCACCAAAGCTCCTGGTAATGGCGCCAACATTGGCGGCCTGAAAGTGGTGACCGAGCATGGCTGGTTTGCCGCAAGGCCATCTGGAACAGAAGATGTGTACAAACTGTATGCGGAGAGTTTTAAAGGAAAAGAGCATCTGAAGCGGATTCAGGAAGAGGCACAGACCCTCATCACAAATGCGTTGACCTGATCCACGTGACATCCCTCTCTATGAACCAGTACCCGCGCTGGCCTCTTCCCAAGCACGACTATTGGTCCACACCCTTTGCAGAATCATTACTGCATCATTTAGACCTTCGACCTGGCTTGAGGATTCTCGACATCGCCTCGGGTCACGGCATTCCTGCCTTTTATCTCGCTGAGCAAGTCGGCCCGATTGGTGAAGTATTGGCTATAGATATCAGTGCTGGCCAGGTCGCCCGCGCAAAAGCTATTCAAGGCCCACAATTGCCATGGCTCAGGTTGGAGTGCATGGATATGCGCGCTCTACCTGCTCACCTCCAGGCCTTCGACCGCATTACTGGCAACCTGTCGGTCATGTTTTTTCGTCCCGATCGATCCGCAGCAGTTCGTGGGCTCGTCGAACATCTCAGCCCGTGTGGCCAGCTCGTCCTGACCTTCCCGTCCTACGGAACCTTCGATTCATTGTGGCAACGAGTAGATCAGGCCATGATCCAGCAAGGGCTAATCAAGGAACAAGAGCGATTCCAGAAATATCTAAACGAACGACCATCGGTAAGGGAAGGACGAAGTTGGCTTGAGAAACTCGATCTTGAACGGATTGAGACCATTGAGTATCCACTTGAAGTCACGACGGGGTCCGGCCTTGAATTTCTCCATCACCCACTACTGCGTGGCGGCTTCCTCGACGACGTGTACGAGTGTTTTGAGGATCAACATCTGGCGGAAGAATTCATGGTGAAGCTATCGAAAGATATCCAAAGCTTCACGCCACTCATTGCCCAGCGCTGCGTGCTCTCAGGATGGAAAAAGAGCTAATGTTCAATCTAAAGAGACTTACCACTTCGTGTGATAGGAGCTTCTCACTAGCGACCTGACTTGCCGCCGGCAACTCATGACTAAGACCTTAGTGTTCAGCCTAGTTATTACAAGTGAAGACGGTCTTCCCAATACCCCGGCCTTCGTCGCAAATGCATAATGGCAACGATGACAATTTCGTCGTCGGTCGCTACATACAGCATTCCAAACGGAAAGCGTTTGAGCAGTCGTCTCCTCATCTCTCCCTTCACCTTCAGAGCAGCGTTCGGATGGGCAGAGATTGCAGCTATTGTTCGCTCAACTTCGGTAAGAAATTCTGTTCCGAGTCCAACAGACTGATGTTCATAATACCGGCAGGCAGCGATCATTTCTTCTTCAGCGGGAAGAAGAAATCGCGCCACAGTCATGTGAGTCGGGCTTTGGCTTCGCGAAAGACTTGATCGGCCGGTTTAGCGGCAAGTTTTCCCTGGCGGAAGGCTTGATAACGTCGTTCAGCTTCCTCCAACCAAGCTGATTCTGAATCGATATCTTCTCCAGGGTCGATGCTTGCAATGAGATGATGCGCCAGGACGGCACGATCCTTCTCTGACAAGCGGCTTGCTTCTTGTTCTAATTCAGCGACTGATCTTGGCATGACAGCTTCTACCGTGAACCCGTACAACCACTGTACGGTGAGTCCACACCAATTGCAACGGCTTTAGCAGATAGAGAGACGCTAGAATAGCTACTTGCTAGAGACCTGTTGCTCGGCATGATACGAGCTACGCACAAGCGGTCCTGATTCGACGTGGGCAAAGCCCATTGCAAAGCCTTCTTTTTTCAACAACAGAAATTCAGACGGATCGTAGAACCTGGCGACAGGCAGGTGATTTCTTGTCGGCTGGAGATATTGACCGATTGTAATGATGTCGCAATGAACGGCTCGGAGGTCTCGCATCACCTCGCGCGCTTCATCAAGCGACTCACCCATCCCAAGGATCAATCCAGACTTCGTCTTCATCCCATGCTGCTTGGCTTTCGCCAATAGGTCGATTGACCGTTGATATTTCCCTTGTGGCCTGATTGCAGGGAACAGTCGCCTTACGGTTTCAATATTGTGGTTCAGAATCTCCGGCTTCTCCGTGCAGACTAAGGCAAGGGCCTCTTCGTTGCCTTCAAAATCCGGGATCAACACTTCAATGGTACAGGTCGGATTCAACCGTCTCGTCTGTTTGATTGTTTCCGCAAAGACCGACGCCCCACCGTCAGACAATTCGTCGCGATTCACCGATGTGATCACCGCGTGGCGCAGGCCAAGCGCCCGAACGGCTTCGGCCACACGACTTGGTTCGTGCTTATCCAATGAAAGAGGTCTCCCGGTCTCCACCGAACAATAGTGGCAACGCCTGGTGCAGATGTCGCCCAGAATGAGAAACGTCGCCGTGCGGGCATTCCAACATTCCCATCGGTTCGGGCAACGGGCTTCTTCGCAGATCGTGTGAAGATTCAGCTGCTCAAGTGTCCGCTTAATGTCCAGATAATCAGGTCCGGTTTGAGCCTGAACCTTGAACCAGGAGGGAAGCCGGCGTCGACCAGATGCTGGTGGTTGGTCGTGGATGGGTGACGCTCGCAGTTGGCTCAAGGGGACAAAACTCATGGTTGTGACCCATTCTCGGCACGAGGCCTGAACCAGCTCTTGAGTCTGTCAAAGAAACCAGATTCCCTTGGCTCAGTCTGAGGCGGATCGGAATACTCGACCCACAGTTCTGTAGAACCGAGATACACACCGCCGTGAAAGCTTAGCTGTGTTTTGAGCTGTCGATATCCCTGGGCATGTAACAAGTGAGTTAATCCAACAAGAGCCTCATTTTGCGTGGAATGTATCTCCGTCATAACTCGAATTGTTTCGTACCGTAAGACTGCACGATACCCTGTCTCTGCCCGTTCAAACTCCACAGGGCGACTGAATCCTCGTTCTCTGTTATCCAAGCCGGCGAGTTGATGTTTGTCAAGCCCAGCCTGCGCCATAGTTCACGCTAACGCTCGAAAGACGGCAACGAGGTCACTGAGCGCGATGGTTTTGTTCCGCAACATAGCCCGTTCCGCCTGAATGGCCTCGCGTATCTTCGTATCGGCTGCGCTGGATTGTAAACACGAAGCGCCCATTGCAAGAATGCGATCGCACTCTTCTGTCAGCTTGTTCTTGACGACGGGATTGACTGACAGGATCTCCATGAGCTGCCTACGTGTCTCGTTCAGATGAGTCCGGAGCTCGGCATCCGGATAACTCTTGCGAGCGGCTTCATCGAAACAGCGATCGAGATATTGAGCGAGGAAGACATAGAGTCGCACAAGCGCTGCGGCAATATCAGTCTGATCGTTGACAGAGACAGCCATAAGTTCCTCCTCACATCCGGCGCAACTCTGGATGATTCGAGAATCGTGTCATGCTTCGAGCAATACCTTTACATCGTTGCCTTCGACCTTCACCTGATAGGCCTCGACTTTTGCAGAAGGGTTATTGATGCAGGCCCCGCTCGTGACATTGAATCGCCATCCGTGCCAGGGACAGGTCACGACATTCTCCTCGACTTCACCCTCTCCCAAGGGGCCACCCCGATGGCAGCAGGTATTTTCGATTGCATGGATTGTCCCCTCCACATTAAACACGGCCACACTTTTCCCGTTCACTTCCGCAACAATGCCATGCCCAGCTTTGACATCAGTTACATCCGCCACTCGTACAAACTCTGCCATGCCCTCCTCCGTCAACGACCGTTCGTTAATTGTTGCTAAATGGTTGTTTGATCTTTTTTAGCAAACTTTCAATCGATGGACCGCCCTTTCCTACTCCTCCCAGCTCGTCCATAATTTTTTGGGCGATTTCTCGGAAGGCCGCAGCTTGAGGGGATGCTGGATTGGCCACGACAATCGGATGACCGGTATCTCCACCATCGCGAATCGCCGGATCGATCGGGATCCGTCCGAGGAACGGCACACCGACTTTAGCCGCAGCTCGCTCCCCGCCCCCATGCGAAAAAATCTCCGTCCGCTCACCGCAGTGACCACAGACAAAGTAACTCATATTTTCCACAATGCCGAGGAGCGGCACATTCACCTTCTGAAACATCGCCATTCCCTTGCGAACATCGTATAGAGCGACTTCCTGTGGAG